>JAPPQJ010000091.1:0-12675 GCA_028817015.1 Gammaproteobacteria bacterium | reverse complement strand
CTCGACCGGCGGCAGGAGAACCGCGATGTCGATGTCGCTGGTGGGCCACTGCTCCGGCGTCCCCCAACTGCCGTAAAGATAAATCGCCTGCGTGTGCGGATGCGCATCAAGGATGCGGCGAATGAGTTCGGTTGTGGTGGCGTCGGACATGCGCGGATTATACGGCACGGGTGCGCGGAGTAAGGCGGGGAGTATCCCGATTTATCCGACGACGATGTTAAACCCAAGCGTATAACAATACAAACTGGTGGGGATGCAGTCCGCTTGCCGGCCCCGCCCCAGGTCAATCTTGCCGGTTTTGGTGCGCGTTGTGAATGCGCCGGGCAGGCCGGCGTGTTGTTGCAGAAAGGATTTCATCGGGCTGTGCCGCCGCCGGGTGAGGGCGCTGTCTGACCATTTGACCTCCACGCACCATGCGGGGCATTGCCGGTTTTCTGTGGTAGGAAAAACTGTGAGGCTACCCGACCTTTTTGGGCTAAATGTGTCTCATATGTGTTTGAGGCTGTTCAACCCTAACGAAAGTTGACTTTCCTTATCCGATTTTTGACCATGAAATTTTTGTTAATCAACGAGTTAGAGTCTACCCAAAATACACCGAAGAGCAGGGCAACGAGTTTTCGCCCCATCTTTCCGGCTTTATAAGACGTTGCGGGATGAGCGTCCGCCGCCCGTGGTCCGTGGTCAAGGCTCCACCGGCACTCCCCACTGCTTAAGCGCATCCAGCGAACCATTTTCGGGGTGGGGATAGGCGCGATACGACTGCCGGAACAGGGCGATGGCCTCCTCGCGCCGCTCCTGGCCGGCATACAGAAAGCCTTTCAGATAGAGGAGTCGGCTGCGCAGGTTTTTGGTGAGGGCCTGGTCGCGCATGTTTTCGGCTTTTTCCAGATAACCGGTCAGCCGCTCCTGGTGGGCGGGGGTTTTACCGTATTGCATGAGCACTTCGGACATGCCCACAATGCTGTAGAAACTGGTTTCCGCCAGCGCGACCATCGGCTCCACCTGGGCCGCCAGGTCGGGGTCGTTGGAGGACAAGGCGTAGCCGAGGTAGTCGCCATAGTGGGCCAGCAGCAGGTTGCGCAGGTAGTGCTCCCAGGCGTCCTTCGGGTGGGTGTCGATGAGCGACTCGAAATACCGGGAGGCGGCGGCGTTGACTTGCAACTGGATGGTTCCGGGGTCGCCGCCGCGCAGCACCTCCTGGACGAAACCATAATGGCGGATGGCGCTGTTGGTGAAAATTTCGCGGTCGGCGGCGTTGGTGGTCAGAAACACCGGGCGGTCGATGGTGCTGACGAAGGCGCGCAGTTTTTCCTCCTTTTTGCGCCGCGACAGATTGGGCGGATAAAGGCGGTTGCCGTATAAAATTCCCTGCACGTTGATGAGTTCGATGTCGGGACGCCGGTTTTCGACGAACCGGTAGTAGCCGAGCGAGGCGGTGTCGGTGTCGCCGTATACCAGCAGCACGGCATCCTTCGGCACCAGGCTTAACACCGTGTCGGCGTAGCGCTCGGCGAAACGGCTGCCGGAGCGGTCGTTGACCGGCCAGCGGGCGTGCACCGAGGCGGCCGTCATGGCCGCACCGGCCAGCACCGCCACGGTGGTTTTGAGCCACGGCGCCTTTGCCGGCAACGGCACGAACGGCCAGCGCTCCAGGATATATTGGAACCCGATTGCCAGCCACAACGCCACCAGGCCGTAGCACACCAGCGAATAGGGGCGAAACACCGCGATGTTGAAGGGGTCGAAATCAAACGCCAGCAGCGCGACCAGCACCAGGCTGGTGCCCAGAAACACCAGCAGGCTGGACCCCGCTTCGGTGAATCGCCGGCTTTGATACAGCACCTGAAGGCCGATCAGGGCCAGCACGAACCCCGGCAGCGTCAACTGCCAGACGATCTGGTTGCCGAACCAGCCGAGGTAGGCGAGGCGGTCGAGCCACCCGGCGCTGGGGCTGACATCGACCCCGGCGTAGTCCTCGCGGCCGATGTATTCGACCAGCGCCCCCCAACTGTCGATGGGGCCGTAGAAACTGATCGCCGGCTGCTGCAACGAGCGCCACACCATCCAAATATAGGGCACCGCGGCGGCGGCCACGGCGACGGCGGCCAACGGCGCCAGCCGCCGTCGCAGGGTCGGCCATGCCGGCCACGCCGCCACCACTAGGCCGGGAAACGACAACACCATCAGCGGCCAGTGGTTGGCCAGGCTCAAGCCGTAAACCGCGGCGGCGGCGAACCATACCCGCCATTGCCGGGGGCGGCGAGCGCCGTACAGAATCAGCGCGTAGGCGGCGAAAAACAGCAGGGCGTTGAGGGTATAGACCTCGGCGATGATGGCCTGGGCCCAGAAGTGCTCCGAGGCGGCGAACAACCATGCGGCGGTCACGGCGACCACGGGTGATGTTTGCAGCAGGCGCGCGCACGCATACACCCCGCCGCAGGCCAGCGCGCCCAGAAATGCGCTGGACAGATGTCCAAAGAACGCCGGTGAAGCCCCGGCTGCCAGTTGCATGAACAGGTGGATGATCAGCGTATACAGCGGATATCCGGGCGGATGCGCGATGCCGAAATACTCGCCGGCCATCAGGAACAGGCCGTCGTCCTCGAGCACCACGGTGCGCGGCAAGGTCAGCGCATACAGCAGCAGCGGGGCCAGCACCGAGGCGGCCAACGCCGGCCAATCCCGCGCTTCGAACACGGCAGCGGGCGCGGCTGCGTTGGGGCGGGATGGCGGCCTGGATGCCTTGGAGGACTTGGAAGACTTACGGCGCGATGCGCTCATGGATGGCTGGTTTGTTGTATCTGTCTGTGGGCACACCACCCGGCATGCGGGGTGACCTGGCGGGGCCGGGAAGCGCTTGCGCATGCCCCCGGCGGGCCGTCAGCCGTGCGGGATACGGTTGGATGATGGGTCGATGGCCTGGCGTGGGAGGCGAGTGGGGTCATTATAATACGAAGCGCCCGGTGTTGCGTGGGAGGGCCCGGGGGTTTGCGGGCCCGCCGGGGACCGGGCGGTGAACCCTGCCCCTCAATACGGTTGGATGGTCAGGTCACTGATGCCGCCTGATTCGGCGATTGGCGCGGCGTTCAGGCCGAGAGAAAGGAGGCGCGCGATGCGGCGAACTGGCCGCCCGCCCATTCAGCAGAGGAAAACATGGCGATTTTTGGGTGAATATCAAATGCTTATCGGTTTCCCCCGCCCTTAACGCCCTTAAGTTTGGCCCGGCACCCATCGGGCTCGGCTTATTTAAGTTGACCCACCCCACATAGTGGTATAACTTTAAGAGTCTACCGCCATATGTGGTGGTTGGCCAGCAACAGGGCTCTTCCGGCCAGAAAGTCTGTTTGTCCCGGAAAAGCGAAGGATTCTCCCGGCATTGGTGCTGGACTCGTACGACGGAGCGCGGATCAGGCGGGCTGCAAAGGTTGCCCGACCTCCATCGATCGTAAAACACAGGAGGAATTCAACAAGCATGACATTAGCCAGCGCAGCCCCTCGGCAAGAAACCCAAGACAAGCGCCCCCAAATAATTCAACTGCAACCGGCTTCTTTTGATATATGGGACAGGAAATACCGCCTCAAAACCATGAATGGCGAGCCGCTGGACGCGGATATCGACGCCACTTTCGAGCGCGTCGCCAGGACCCTGGCGGGAGTCGAAATCGGCGAAAGCAAGCAACAGGCGTGGTATGAAAAATTTGTCTGGGCGCTGCAAAACGGCGCCATCCCCGCCGGGCGCATCGTCGCCAACGCCGGCGCGCAGCGGCACAAGCCCGCCACCAGCACCATCAACTGCACGGTGTCGCGCACGGTTCCGGATTCGATGGACGGCATCCTGGTCTCGGTGCACGAGGCCGGGATGACCCTGAAGGCCGGCTGCGGCATCGGCTACGAATTTTCCACCCTGCGTCCCAAAGGCGCCTTTGTCAGCGGCGCCGGCGCCTACACTTCCGGGCCGCTGTCCTTTATGGACATTTTCGACTCGATGTGTTTCACGGTGTCCTCGGCCGGCGGCCGGCGCGGCGCGCAAATGGGCACCTTCGACATCAGCCATCCCGACATCATGGAGTTCATCCGCGCCAAGCGCGAGAACGGCAGGCTGCGCCAGTTCAACCTGTCCTGCCTGATCACCGACCAGTTCATGCGGGCGGTGGGCGACGATGCACAGTGGAAATTGTCGTTCCCGGCGAGTGCGCAGGAATACCGCAGCGGCGAATATGAAATCGTCTGGCGCAACTGGTCGCACGACGACCAGTACATCACCAACGACCTCGGCCAGGTGGCCTGCCGGGTATACAAATCGGTTCCGGCCAGGCGGCTGTGGAATGTGATCATGAGTTCGACCTACGACTACGCCGAGCCGGGCTTCATTCTCATCGACCGCATCAACGACTTGAACAACAACTGGTTCTGCGAGAACATCCGCGCCACCAATCCGTGCGGGGAGCAGCCGCTGCCGCCATACGGGGCGTGCCTGCTCGGCTCGGTCAACCTGACGCGGTTTGTGGACCGCCCGTTTACCGGCGAGGCGCGTTTTGACTGGGACAAATACCGCGAAGTGGTCGCCGTCTTTTCGCGCATGCTGGACAACGTGGTGGAAGTCAACGAGTTGCCCCTGGCCCCCCAGCGCGACGAGATCGCCGCCAAGCGCCGCCACGGCATGGGGTTTTTGGGGCTGGGCTCGGCGCTGACCCTGCTGGGGATTAAATACGGCAGCGAGGAGTCCCTGGATTTTACCCGGCGGGTGGCCCGGGAAATGGCCACGGTCGGCTGGGAGGTCGGCATCCAACTGGCCCGGGAAAAGGGCTGTGCGCCGATTCTCGCCAGGGAATTCGAGGTCACCCCGGAAATGCTGGCGCGGCGCCCGGAGATGGCCGAGGACGGCTACCAGGCCGGCGACCGGGTGCGGGGCTCGGTGCTGATGGGAAAATACAGCCGCTACATGCAGCAGTTCCCCGAGGCGTTGCGCAACACAATTGCCGAGGAAGGGTGCCGGTATACGCATCACACCTCGATTGCCCCGACCGGCACCATCAGTTTGTCGGTGGGCAACAACGCCAGCAACGGCATCGAGCCGTCGTTTGCCCACATGTACAGCCGCAACGTAATCCGCGAGGGCAAGAAATCCAAGCAGAAGGTGGACGTATATTCATACGAATTGCTGGCCTACCGGCAACTGGTCAATGCGGACGCGGCGCCGCACGCCGCCGAGCCGCGCAACCGGCTGCCCGACTATTTCCTGACCGCCGACGACATCACCCCCAGGCAGCACGTCGATGTGCAGGCCGCGGCCCAGCAATGGATCGATTCGTCGATTTCCAAAACCGCCAATGTGCCCACCGATTTTGCCTTTGAGGACTTCCAGGACATCTACCGGTATGCGTGGGAAAAAGGACTCAAGGGGTGCACCACCTTTCGCTTCAACCCGGAAGTGTTCCAGGGCGTGCTGGTCAAGGAGGAGGACCTCGAAAACACCACCTACCGGTTCGTCCTCGACAACGGCGACACCGTCGAGGCCAAAGGCAACGAGGAGATCGAATATGACGGCGAAATCCACACCGCCGCCAATTTGTTTGACGCATTGAAAGAAGGGTATTACGGGCGGTTTTAAGCCGCCCGGCAACGGGCATTATCGATTATGAGCATCCAAATCAAAGAGAAAATCGTCGGCTACGACATCGTCAAGCCGGAAGCAAAAGCGCGCCCGCCCGCCCCGAAAAGCGGCGGCGCGGAGCCGGCCGGCGGCAATATCGCGCGCATGCACGAGAAGGTCGAGCGTCCGGAGATGTTAGTCGGCAACACCTACAAGATCAAAACACCGGTGTCCGAACACGCCTTTTACATCACCATCAACGACATGTTGCTCAACCCGGGCACACCCTATGAAAAACGCCGCCCGTTCGAGATGTTCATCAACTCCAAGAACATGGACCACTACCAGTGGATTTCGGCCCTGACCCTGATCGTGTCGGCGGTGTTTCGCAAGGGCGGCGACGTCACCTTCCTGGTCAAGGAACTGCAAAGCGTGTTCGACCCGAAGGGCGGCTATTTTCGCAAAGGCGGAAGATACATGCCGTCGCTGGTCGCTGAAATCGGCTATGTGATCGAAGCCCACCTGAAAATGATCGGCCTGATCGCCGCCCCGGTTCTCGACAAACACCAGCGCAAACTAATCGACCAGAAGCGCAGGAAATTCGAACAGCAACAAGCCCTTAAAGCCGACCCCGCCGACGGCGAAGGAGACGGCTTCCCCGAGGGCGCCGAGTTATGCGGCAAATGCCACACCAAAGCGATGATCATCATGGACAACTGCCTGACCTGCCTGAACTGCGGCGAGAGCAAATGCAGTTAGGGGGCGCCGGCGGCGGAGCGGTCGCGTGAACGAAGAAATACGGATACAGGGAACCCCGGACATCTCCCCCGCCAGGCGGTGTTAAGAACGCCGAAGGTGCCGCCGAAGCGTTGAGCGAGTTTTCAGGTCGGCCGAGTTGCGGGGGCCGGCCGCCCCGGCGACAGGGAGCAGCGGCCGCGGTCGGTGTTGGCGACCACCTCCATTTGCAGCATGTCCGACAATTGGTCGGCGCCGCCCACATAGCCGCCATCCAGCCAGATTTGCGGCACCGTGACCGGCGTTTTCGGGCCGATGATCGGCTTTACCCTGGCTAACATCTCGTATAAGGCGCGGGGCTTCTTGACCACATCGTGATAGGTGTAGCGCACCCCGGCCCGCTCCAGATAACCCTTGGCGCGCGTGCAGTGGGGGCAGGTTTCCTTGCCGAACAGGTGATTGCCGGCGATGGCGCTGCGCATCGCGTGGGCCTCGATCACCGCCTGGGCCAGGACGCCGCGGTTCAGCGCCCCGCCCTGGCTGACGACACGCCCCTCGACCATCACGATGGGGGCATGCCAGCCGCCCCGGGGTAGCGGCCGCCACCAATGGCTCAGCCAGTCCAGGGTGTCCAGGGCCACCGGAATTCCCTCCAGTTCGTTGTCGAAAGTGTCGGCAATCACATCGCCGGTGAGCGAGCATTCGCCGCAGGGAATGGAGACCTTGAACGGCCCCCATTGCCCGGCCCAGCGGTATACGGTGACCTTGACCGGCTTGGGGCTCGCTTGCATACTGAGGTGACGGTTGGCGACCAGCGGATTAGGGCGATTCGAAGCGGCCGGGCTGGTGCCGCCGCGCATTGCCCTATAATACCCTTAATACCCCATTGACATCCCATCGGCCGGCCGGCTTGTCGCCGCAGGCTGACCCCTGCAACGGCAGCCAGAACTTGACCGAAAAATCAACCGCCCCCCACGCGCCGGCTGAGCGCGACCCGGCGCCCCATGCCGGCGGCGCCGTCCCCGAATGGCGCGCACTGGCCGCGTTTGTGGCCGGCACGGTGTTCTTTGGCCTGGCTTTTGTGCACCGCGTCTCGCCGAGCGTGATGACCACCGAACTGATGCGCGACTTTGCGGTGGGCGGGGCGGCGTTGGGCACGCTGTCGGGCTGGTATTTTTACACCTACGCCGGCATCCAAATCCCGGTCGGCATGCTGAACGACCGCTTCGGCCCGCGGCGGCTGATGAGCACGGCGGTGGCGGTGTGCGCGCTGGCCTCATTCGGGTTTGCGCTCAGCGAATCGCTGTTGGCGGCGTCCTTTTTCCGCGCCCTGATCGGCGCCTCGGTGGCCTTCGCCTTTGTCGGCACGCTGACCATCGCCGGCTACTGGTTTGCGCCGGCGCGTTTTGCGATGTTGGCCGGCGCGGTGCAGAGCATCGGCATGTTGGGCGCGGTGGCCGGGCAGGCGCCGCTTCGCTATGTGATCGAACAATTCGGCTGGCGCACGGTGACGCATGTCATCGGCGTGGCCGCGGTCGGCCTGGCGGTGTTGTTGTTTTATATCGTGCCGCGCCGCCCGCAAAGCGCGCATGGCGGGGCGGGTGAGACCCATCAGACTTTCGGAGGCATGGCCGCGGTGCTGCGCAATCCGCAGAGTTGGGCGTGCGCCGGCATCGGCTTCGGCATGACCGCGATTATGCTCGCCTTCGCCGGGCTGTGGGCGCCGAAGTGGCTGCGCGATGTCTATCAGTACGCCGAAGTGCAGTCCGGGGCGGTGGTGTCGATGCTGTTTCTCGGCTGGGCCATCGGCGCGCCGGTGATGGGCTGGCTGTCGGATTACAGCGGGCGGCGCAAGCCGGTGCTGCTGGCCGGCATCCTCTGCAACAGCGTCCTGTTCGCGGTGGTTCTGTTCGCCGGGTTTCGCTCGCCGGGCGTGATGTCGGCGTTGTTTTTCATGCTCGGCGTCAGCGGCTCGATGATGACCGTCGCCTTCGGCAGCATGCGCGAGGTGAACGCACCGAAATACGGCTCGACCGCGATGGGCCTGGTCAATATGTGCGTGGTCGGCTCGGGCGCGGTGATGCAGCCGGTCATCGGCTGGCTGCTGGACTTGGGCTGGGACGGCCGCATGGTCGGCGGCGCGCGGGTCTATGAAGGCGGGGTGTATACGGGCGCGTTCAGCGTGTTGTTCGCCTCCAACCTGCTGGCGTTAGTGTGCGTGTTGCTGTTGCGCGAAACCCACTGCAAGCAGTTGGTCGGGAACGCCGGTTCGCGGTGAATTAATCCACGGTCAAGACGCGAATCAAATTGGTGCTGCCGGCTTGGTGCGAACTGCCGGCGGTTAGAATCACCAGGTCGCCGGAGCGCACATAGCCCAATTCTCCGGCCCGCCGCATCGCGAACCGAACCTTGTCTTCGTCGGAGCCGCCGCGTTGCGGGTAGTGAACCGCGAACACGCCCCAGTTCATGGCCAAGCGGCGCACCACCTGCGGTGACGAGGTGATCGCCAAAATCGGGCTCTCCGGGCGGTATTTGGCAATCAGCCGCGAGGTCAGGCCGGTTTCGGTCAGGGCCACGATGGCCGCGGCGTTCAGGTGGTGGGCCACGGTGATGGCGGCCTGGGCGACCGCCTCGGTGACTTCGTCCGAGGGGCTGGGGTTGATTTGCTGCAGATAGCCGTATTGCTTCAGGCCGGCTTCGGCTTCCAGGGCGAGGGTCACCATGGTGCGCACCGCCTCGACCGGGCGGCTGCCGACCGCGGTTTCGCCGGACAGCATGACCGCCGAAGTGCCGTCAAAAATGGCATTGGCGACATCGCTGACCTCGGCGCGCGTCGGGCGCGGGTTGCGCTCCATCGAATCCAGCATCTGGGTGGCGGTGATGACCGGTTTGCCGCCCGACACGGTGGCGCGGATGATGCGCTTCTGGATGGTCGGCCCCTCGCCCATGTCCATCTCGACGCCCAGGTCGCCGCGCGCCACCATGATGCCGTTGGCCGTCGAGATGATGCGGTCGATGTTACGCACGCCGTCGCGGTTTTCGATTTTGGCGATGACCGGAATGTCGGCGCCGAGGCCGCGCAACTGCTCGCGCAACGCCGCGATGTCGCCGGCGTCGCGCACGAAAGACGCGGCGATATACTCCACTTCGTTCCGGGCCGCGAATTCAATTTCGCGCGAATCGTCGCCGCCCGCCAGGTGGTCGTAAACCCCGCGGTTGCCGGGCAGGTTGACGCTCTTGCTGGAGTGCAACAAGCCGCCGCATTCCACCCGGCATCGGGTCTCGCCGGCGGCGGTGGCGGTGACGATGAGTTCGATTTGCCCGTCGTCGATGAGGATGCGGTCGCCGACTTTGACATGCGCGGACAACTCCGGATGGGTGGTGGAGACTCCGGCGGGGCCGCCCTGGTCGTCGTCTCGCCCGTGGTCGAACAAAGAATAGGGCTGGTTGCGCTCCAGCACGACCTTGCCGCCCTTCAGTTGGCCGGTGCGAATCTCGCGGCCGCTGGTATCCACCATGACGGCCACCGTGGCCCCTGACGACTCGGTGGCGCGGCGAATGCGGCGCAGCGTCTCGGCGTGCGAATCAACGCTGCCATGCGACATGTTCAGGCGCGCCACATTCATGCCGGCGGCAATCATCTCGCGCAAGGTGTCGGCGGAATCGCAGGCCGGGCCGATGGTGGCGATGACCTTGGTTTTTCTGAATTTCTTGAGCGTATTCAGCGGATTGGCCCGGCGGTGCGGAGGAAGGGGGATTATAGTATGATGCGCCGGGCATGCCCACTAAAATCGGCCGCCGACCGAAAACCGGGCGCGCGGCACCACACTACGCAAGCGCCGAGAACACACCAGCGCCCGCATAGCGCCCCGCGCGCGGCTGATTACCGGCCACTCCCGGCAACCCCGAATACGATTCCTCAATGGCGCGCCAAATCACCCGGGCCAGACTGTGGTTCTACACCCTGTTTCCGCTGGGGTGTTTTCTGGTGTTCGCCTATCCGGTGGGCCGTCTGGCCAACTGGTATGCGCCGGGCGCCGTCAACTACGGCCAGACGCTGCTCCTCTGGCTGCTCGCCACCGCCATGCTGTGGTATTCGTTCAGCAGCCCGAAAATGCTCATCCGGTATGTCATGGTGCACTGGATGGGCGTCAGTTTCGTGCTGTTCACGCTGACCGTGGTCTACGAGGCGGTGAGGCTGGTGGCGCCGGTGCGCGACTCGGTTGCGGTACCATGGATTCTCGGCGTCGCCGCGCTGCTGGTGGCGCTGTCGGTCGTCGCATCGCATTTTCTGATAGTCAAACACCTGGCGTTCGACTCCGACAAAATCACCCGCCCGCACCGCATCGTGCAAATCAGCGATGTCCACATCGGCTCGCGGCGCGGCGGTTACCTGGAAAGAATCGTCGGCCGCATCAACCGACTGCAGCCGGACACGGTGGTGATCACCGGCGACTTAATCGACTCCTCCTCCGTCGGCCACGATGACCTCAAACACTTGCGCGAACTGCGCGCACGCACCTTGTTCACCATCGGCAACCACGAACGATACGCCGACCTCGACAAAGCGCTCGACATGTTGGACAGGTTGGGCGTCGAAGCATTGCGCCAACGCCGGGTGATGGTGGGAGCCGGCGAGATTCAAGTCATCGGCATCGACGACGCCGACGCGCACCACCAAGTGGCCGACCATTTGCCGGGCATCGACCGCTATCAAGGCCGCTACACCGTCCTCCTCTACCACCGCCCGCAAGGCTGGGAAACCGCGCTCGAACACGGCGTCGATCTGATGCTGTGCGGCCACACCCACAACGGCCAGATATTTCCGTTCAACTGGGTGGTCAAACATCAATTCCGCCGCATCCGCGGCTTATACAGCGAAGGCGACTCGCACCTGTATGTCTCCCCCGGCACCGGCACCTGGGGCCCGCTGATGCGGCTGGGGTCGTTGAATGAAATTACTTGTATTGATTTGAGGCCGCGGTGATGAAGGTGGTTTTTCGGGACTGCGATTGGGGGGCGCACCGCCAATTTGTGATATGCTGCGCGCACCATTTCACCACAAATCGATGGAGGCTGTTATGTTCAGGCGGATTGACTGTGAAGTTTTGCCGGGCGTGTCTGCCTCGCAACCGGGGCGGGAAGTCCGATGGCTGTTCTGAGTAACACCGAAATTATCCGAGCGCTTGACGAGGGGCGACTTGTGATAGAACCGCGTCCTGAGCCGGGGCCGGGGCATGACGGCACGCCATTTGATTCGATTTCGGTGGATTTGCGGCTTGCCCCTGAAATCTATGTCCCCATTGACGGCATGAACATCGCCTTTGACGCCGGCAAAAAGATTGGCGTTGGCAAAACCCTGCGGACGGTCTACAAAACCGATACTATTCCTCATGGCCAGACAAAAGCACTGGAGCCGTGTGAATTTATCCTGGGCCGCACCATGGAAACAATAAAACTTCCCGTTGTGGAAAACTGCCTGGCTGCAAGAATCGAAGGGCGCAGTTCCCTGGCCCGCCAGGGGCTTATTGTCCACTTCACCGCGCCAACGATTCACACCGACTTCAGTGGACAAATCACCCTTGAAATGATTAACTTGGGAAAAATACCCATCATACTGACTCCCGGAATGGGAATTTGCCAGTTGATTGTGGAAACCGTTGTGGGCACACCCACACAAGCCCGGGTGTCGCAGTTTCAAAACCAGCGAACGCCTGCCGGCTAACTTCCCGCCAATATCTTCCCAAACTGTGAGAGGAAACATCATGCAAACTCTTCCAACCGAAACTGCCTGGATGAAATGCAAAGTGCTCAAGGGCATGTTTTCGACCGAGTATCTGGTCGTGGTCAACGACAGAAACGACAACGAATACGGCGAAATGTTCGTTGACAAATTCCTGGTAAAACTTGACCAGGAAAAAGACCTTGGAATGGATGATTCTGTTCCGGGTCGGGTGCGTGTTCGCACCACATGGCAGAAAAGCGAGGGTAGCGGTCTGATAAGCGTCATGCTCCCGGCATCCACAATACAAAACGGCCGCTACCTTGAGGTTCCGGAAAATTGGCTGACAAACAGTTAGTTGGCAGTCACGGTGATCGTGCGGCGGCGGGATGCGCGGTGATATAGCGCGTTCACACAGCGGCGTATCTGCGGACGGGGAAACGATGTCATGATAGTCAGCCGGTTGACATTAAAAAACTGGCGCAATTTCCGCGAGGCGGATGTGCCGCTCCGGGAACGGCAGTTCATCGTCGGGCCGAACGCCTCGGGCAAGTCCAACTTGCTGGATGTCTTTCGGTTTCTGCGCGACATCGCCAAGCCGGATGGCGGGGGATTGCAGAAAGCC
>JAPPQJ010000124.1 GCA_028817015.1 Gammaproteobacteria bacterium | reverse complement strand
GATGCATCCGTTTATGCATCCAACGGGCCGTTTTGATTTCAGCGAAAAGGTGTCGGTCTCGCAACGACATTCTTATCACGCCAACTTCTCAGTTAAATTAACATGAGTAAAAGTGCGCCGGTCTGGCCGTGCCTCGCCTTCAACTCAGATGGCGAACAGCTCGAAGTTTATCCCGACCTTGTAATTAACCTCGAGTACTGGGATTGTGAGTGCGAGCGCGACTACATCCATGCGCTTGACAAAACGGTTTGTGAGAAGTGCGGGCAGACGCAAGAATTGGGTCCATCCAGCCATGAAAACGAAGTGCGAGAGATGGTAAAAAGCACGCGCTTCCAATCCGATTACAAGGAGCATGATGCCGGACAGGCGTTATTGCCGAAATTTGGCGACATTTAACTCTCTTACCGGCACAGCGATACAAACAGCAGTAGTTCATGCATGACTGCTCTTACTCGCGTATCGGCGTGCAAATTTTCGGCTAACCGGACTGTTGTTGAGAACAAGCAACAGGTTTTTCATAGCATTAGCGGTTGGTGAATATGCTGATGTCCATCCACTCATGATGAGACGATGGACATCGCCCAACATTCACTTGAATTACCACATTGCTTGCGTGGACGACCAGGCAGAAATCCATGTCGCGCGCGCCGCGCGCCGGTCGCGGTCAGCGCGTCCCTCAGCCCGCGCAAAAGGTCGGTGTCGATGTTGTCGTAGATGGTGGGCATGACGGCGGGCGATGGCGACTGGCGCGATGGATGCCGATAGTATAAGCCGTGCTTATCAAATGGGGGCACTCATGCGCCGGAGATGGGCGCATCGTCCGCCGCTGGACGGAAATCCCGCTTGCGCAGGTTTGCGTCTAAATAAGCAAGTTATTGATAAAAAAAGGTTTTTTTGAAATTCGTGGGCATTGAGAGGGTTTGCGTCTAAATAAACCCATCAGGCCCAGAACGGCACGTAACTCCGATACCGAAGAGACTTCTGTTCCGGGTGCTGAATCCTGATTTTTCCCGCTTTGCTGGCATCGCGAATGGTGCGGGAAATGGCCTCGGATTTGCTCTCGGGCAATTTAAACCTCAGGCGCAAGGAGCGATTGGTCATTCTCTTGCGCAGCACATATTGCAACGCACAATGCTGGTAACAGGCGCGAACACGCGCATCGCTATCCATTTGGTTGAATGGGCTGTAACCAAACAGCACCACCTCTGTGCGCCGGTAAGTCGAGCGAAAATCCGGAGCGGGCAGTTGATACGCCTCTGCGGCATCGATAATCTTGTCAATGCCGCTGCCTTTCTCCTCGCAGATGGCAAAGCGGCGCATCAAATCCGTAAGACGCTCGTTGCGCGACTGATACCCATCGATAAATCGGTCCACAGGGACCGCCGGCTCTCCGGGGTTGGATATTTCCACGCGGTCGGCGTAAATCTCTATCATTACCCCGGTGCCGGGAATCGTGAAGTCTTGGTGAACCAGCGCGTTGGCGATGAGTTCCCGGATTGCGATTTCAGGAACCAGTTTTATCTCTTTCCGCAAAGCGCTTTCGATAACCTCGTTTTGTGGAAGTTGGCTCATGACAAATTCCACCAATCCTTGAAATCCGACTGCATACCCTCTGTCCAATGACCGGTCCAGTTTTGTTTCTATTTTGGAAGCGCCCGAATAAACCACGACCCGGGGCGCTTTTCTGGCGAGTTCCGGCGGGAAGTTCGTCAAACGCTTGCCCAAAAGAACGGCGCCTGTGCGCGGGATGGTGTAACTGTTGTTGGTTTTTTCAATCAACTTCTCCTGAGTCAATCGACCTAAGACGCCCTCGCGGTTATCCGGATACGGCAAGTTAATCAGTTCGAATAAACTTTGTGTATCGAGAAGTTCGACAACTTCGGCGCCCATGACTTTTTCCAAAGCCGGCTGTTCCAACCAATCGGGCTTGCCTTCGTCAAAGATTGCCCGCAGTTGGTCCTCGCTCATCGGAGTCAGGCTACCGCCCAGTCTCATCCAGTATGATCCCTCGTGATGGTAAGCCGTCCCGCGCGGCCTGGAGGGTACATGAAAAACCACCACCCGGCCATCCGGATGCATGACTTCTTCAACATCCACCCGAAAGCCAATGGTATGATAAATTTTCTCAGCCATACCCCTTGGATTGTTGCAGGCGCATGTTCCGACCACAGGGCGTGGCGGCTTGTCGGCAATTCCCAGCAACAAACGTCCGCCACCCGTGTTCGCGATGGCGATACAGTACTTAAACAGAACCGCACTATGCGGCCCTTTCTTGGATTCTTTGAATTCAAGCCCCTCACTTTCATGAGGGGCCGTCCGCCAAACATCGATTTGTGCAGGTGTTGTGGGCATTTCGGCGTTGATATTACAACAACCCGACAAATTCCGCCAATCGCCCGACACCCCATACCCACTATTCAACGCCCAGATCTCAGCAAACGTCTATTTCGGCCACGACTGACAACAAACGCGCAATTGATGATTGTATAGCCGCGATCTAAGAAAGGATGCTGATGATGCGCCAGTTCTCGGACGGCTGGGCCCACCCCATCCGCATGTGTGGCTGCCGGTGCTCGGCGTCGTATTCAGCGTGGCTATTTTCGATGTGGCTGCGCGTTCTTCGCGCCAGTCGTCGACCTTTTCGCTGCGACCGAAGGCGGCCAGCGAGGTGATGAGCGCGGTCGGGTGCTTGTGTTTGAAATGCCCGGCGCATCCGCGCCCCCCGGCAACGCATCGATTTCATCGGCGATGCACCGCCAGCCGCGCAAGTTGAAATAACCGACGCAAATATCGGCGCGCCGCGCACCGACCGCAGTCAGCGCGTCTTTCAACCCGCGCAGGAGGTCGGTGTCGATGTTGTCGTAGATGGTGGGCATGGGGCGGGGTGCGGATTGTTGTTTTACTGAACGCCGAGTGTAGCATTTGTGCATAAGATGCCCGCCCGAGTGAGCCCCGGATGATCATCGACTCAAAACAGCCGACGCGGACCGCTTTGCCGCCGGAGGCAAGCGCCCAAAACCCGATGGCTGGCCGGGTTTATTCGGCCCTCCACTGCACAGCCCGGCGCATGAACACCTCAGGGTCTTCCAGCCACGCCGCATAGCCGATGCGCCGGTGGTCGGTCAGGTAATCGATTTTCTCATCGAGGCAGGCGCGAAGCGCCGCGTCTTCGACCGCCAGCGCAAAGCCGCCGAGTTCGTGTTCGGCGTCTATGGCGGTGACCGCGAAGGCGCCGTCGGAAGCGCGGGCGGCGGCGCGGTTGCCGATTTCGCCGCGGGCGATGGCGTCGATGCGGCGTCTGGCGAGGGCCTCGAGGAGTTCGGCCTCACCGCCCGAGTCGCCGAGGTAGATCACTTGCGGCATCCGCCCGGACGGGGGGTGCAGGTGGCGGCGCCCGGCCAGGCCGGGGGATTCGGCGGCGGCGGTGATGAAGTAATCGGGGCTGCCGTCGGCGGTTACCCGGCCTCGCGGGGTGTCCACGCGCACCCCGGCGGCGAGAATTCCGGCGCGGTCGGCCAGCCCGGTCAGTTGCAGCAGGCGCGCTTCCCCGGTGGTGGCGGCCAGCGCGCCGACCCGCACTTCACCGCCCAGGGCGTCGTAGCGAGCCAGGCGCTGCGCGTCTTCGGCGCGCACCAGCAGCGATTGGCGAAAGGCGATGTGCCCGGCGGTGAAGGCGATTTTCCGCCAGCCGGCGGGGTCGCGGGTGCGCGATTCGAGAATGGTGATGCCGCCGCCGACCAGATCGTAGCGGGGGCCGGCCGGCCGCAGCCAGATGTCGTCCCATTCGGCAATCGGGCGGCGGGTGAAGGTCAACCCGGCGCCCGGCATGGCTTCGAGCGCGCTGACCAGGTCGGCCTCAAAACCGAGATGGGTGTTGAAACCGGGGGAATCCGGGTCTTCATCAGCGCTGTAACTCAGTGGCGCGAAGAAGGCGTAGAAGCCGAAGTTGAGGGGGCGTTCACCGGCCGTGCAGGCGGCCCCGGCCAGGGCCGGGGTATCGAGGGCCCCTGCGCCAAACAGGAGCAGGGCGGTGATGACCGCAGGGGATACGGCGCGCTTTGTCAATATACCAGCCACCTCGGGCGGGTTGACGGGAAATGAAACCGGGATTTTATGCCAAACACCCCGGACAGGGGGACATTGCTCGCCGGCTGCGCCTCCCCCCGGCCCGGCGGCCGGCAACATGTGATATATTACCCTGATGCGCACCCCTCCCACCATCCGCCAACTGCTCGACGCCTTCGCTGCCGGCGAGGCGCGTTGCGAGGCGGTGGTGGCCGAGGCGCTGGCGGCGGCGGAGCGCAGCGACGGCGTGTTCATTCGCATCGACTTCGACGCGCTGGACCAGGCGGCGCGCATCGACCGCGCGCGCGCCGCCGGGGAGGCGTTGCCGGCGCTTGCGGGAGTGCCGGTTACGCTCAAGGATTTGTTCAACGTGCAGGGGCAGCAGACCCTGGCCGGCTCGAAGGCGCTGAAGGAGGAGGCGCCAGTCGAGCCGGCCGACGCCGTGGTGGTCGGGCATTTGCGGGGCGCCGGGGCGCTGTTCATCGGGCGCGCCAATATGAGCGAGTTCGCGTTCAGCGGCATGGGCCTGAACCCGCACTACGGCAATCCGAAATGCATCTGGGACCGGGCCACCGGGCGGCTGCCCGGCGGCTCGTCTTCCGGGGGCGCGGTCAGCGTCGCCGAGGGCATCGTGCCGGCCACCATCGGCTCGGACACGGCCGGCTCGTGCCGCGTGCCGGCCGCCTTCAACGGCATCGTCGGCGTCAAGCCGACTTACGGCCGGCTGTCTTTGCGCGGCGCCTATCCGCTGTCGAAGACTTCCGACGCGCCCGGCCCGTTAGCCCATGATGTGGACGGCTGTTTCATCTTGGACCATGTGATGCGCGGCGCCTTGAAGCACGGCGAGGCGCTGCCGAAGCTGGCGCCGCGCGCGCCGTCGAAGTTGCGCCTGACGCTGCCCGCGGAGTCGGCGGTCATGGAGGCGCTGGACGCCGAAGTGGCGGCGGCGTTCGAGCGCGCGTTAGGCTGGCTGGAAGACGCCGGCGTTTGCATCGACCGCGCGCCGCTGCCGGCCCTGGACGGCTGCGTCGACATGTTCAAACACCGCGCGGTGGCGGTGTTCGAGGCGTGGCAGGACCACGCCGAGCGCATTCGCCGGTGCGGCGATGAATACGACCCGTTCGTGCGCCAACGAATGAGCAACGGCCGGTCGGTGAGCGCGGAACAGCGGCGCAGGCGGTATCAGGAAAAAGCCGAACTGGCGGCGTCTTGCGCACAGCAGATGCGCGACGCGCGCGCCGAAGTTTTGGTCTATCCAACCACGCCGTGCATCCCGCCGCCGATCGCCGAGGTCGAGAACAGCGCGCGCATGCCCGAAATCAACCTGCGCATCCTGCGCAACGCCTCCACGGTCAACTACTTCGACGGCTGCGCCGTCAGCCTGCCATGCCACACGCCGGGACAAGCGCCGGTCGGTCTGATGTTGGCGGCCGGCCATGGCGATGATGAAGCCCTGTATGAAATCGCGGGCGCGGTCGAGGATGCGCTGGAACGGGGGCGGATGGGGTGAGCGAATGGCGCCCGTTGCGCGGCGGGCGGCGGCGCCTTCAGCAAATCATATAGACCTTGCGCACGGTCTCGTGGACGCGGCAGGTCCCCTTCCAGCCCTTCGGGAAGAAAACCGCGGTGTCGGGTTCGACTTCCACCACCTCGCCGGATTCATGCGTATAAGTGCAACGCCCACCGACAAAGTGGCACATCTCGCTGCGGGTAACAACGCATTCCCAGAAACCGGGGGTGCACACCCAGATTCCCGCCTCGGTGCCGTCGCCGCCTTTGTGCAGAAGCGCGCCCGAGGCCCGTGATTGACCTTCCAGCATCCCTTCCACCGCCCCCCAGTCTTTCAAGTCTTGGTCCCAGCGGGAGGCGCCGGCGATGTGGGGGGCGGATGATTTCAGGTTGGCCGGCATTCGGCTGCGCGCGTTCATATCGTTCATGGCGTTCATCGGTTATCCCAGCAATTTGTCCAGGGCCTGCGCGGCCTGCTGCGGGCCGCGGCCGCGCTGCATGGCGGATGATGTTTCGGCCAACCGGGCTTTCATTTGCGAGTCGCCCAGTAACCGCTCTATGTTGGCGGCCAGTTCGGCGTCTTCCCACCGGTAGCGGTCCATCTTCATGCCGTGGCCGGTTTCATGCACCCGGGTGGCGTTGTCGTGACCGTCCCACACATACGGCATGATGATCGCCGGCTTGCCGAAATACAGGCACTCGGTGAAACTGTTGTTGCCGCCGTGGTGAATCACCAAATCAACCCGGGGGATGACCGACGGCTGCGGATACCAGGAGTCGATTTGCACATTGGCCGGCGGGTCCCGGTGGGCGTGCGCATAATCGCCGACATTGACCAGAACGCGGTATGGCAATGCACCGAGCACGCCGATGATGCGCGCAAGGAGCTCGGTGTCGCCGGCGCCGAGGCTGCCGAAACTGACATACAACAACGGCGCATCGTTGTGCACGCCGAAGCGCGGAACTTGCCACGGCGCCTCGGTGCGCACGCAGCCTTCCAGGTATTGAAACAACTGCGGGTTCAGCGGCCGGCTGCGCTTGAAGCGCACCGCCTCGGGGTATAGAAGCAGATTCAGCCACGGGGAAGCCTCAAAAAACTGCCCGGCGGGATAGGGTTGTTCGCCGCATTCACGGAGAAAGGCGTTGAAGCGGTCGTGGGTCGGCGCAGTGACCTCCAGGAAACGTTTCTCGAATCTCGCGAATCCCTCCTTGTCCTGTTCGCCGCAGCCGGACAAGTGCGGCGGAATCGCGGGGTCGGGAATCTCGTTCTCGCTGCACGAAATAATCCGCACCCACGGCACCCCGTGCCGCTTGGCCGCCGGGAACAAAATCACGTTGTCGATGCAGATGAGGTCGGGCTTGATTTCATCGAGCACGCCGGGAAGTTCCTTCTGCGCCCAGACGGAAGTGTCGACAATCGCCTCCCAGCATTCCTTGACATAGTTGTCGAGTTGTTCAAGCGGCGGTTTGCGAAAATTGGGGATGTGGCCGTTGATGAAATCCGACCAGTATTTGGCCATCTGCTCGGCCGGCATCGGCTCGGACATGTTGACCGGGTATTCGTCAAACCCGTAGCCCGAATACACGCCGCCCATGCCGGGGTCGGTGATGAACACCGCCCGGTGCCCGAGCGCTTCGCAAGCCTGCGCGATGCCCACGGAATTAAGCGCCGGCCCGAACGCCGCCTCGGGGAAAAATGCGATGGTTTTCTGCTGGCTCATGCGGATGCCTCCTGTTGCGGTGGATGTTTGCGGAATTGCGGAAGTGAGGAACTAAAACCGGTTTGCGCTATTGAGCAAGAATGCGGGCATGCGCCGCCGCCCAGCCGCACCACACCGCCTGCCCCTTGCGCAGGCGGCCGGCCGGCTCGGCGGCGCACGACAGCCGCGCGCATAAACCGCCCGGCAGGTCTTCGACTTGCACGCGCAGGATTAAATCCTGGCCGTAATAGGTGATGTCGCTGATGCGCCCTTTGAGATGATTCATGCGGCCGCCGCCTTCGGCCGGCGGTTCGGCGAATAACTTAACCCGTTCCGGGCGCACCGCCAGGTCGACGCGCGCGCCGTCTTCCAGGCCCTCGGGCCCCATGCCGCGCAGCACGACGCCGGCGCCGATGCGCACGCCATCCCCGTCGAGCCGCCCGGCAAAGAAGTTCATCGCCCCGATGAAGTCCGCGGCGAAGCGGCAGTTGGGGCGCTCATACAAATCGCGCGGCGCGCCCACCTGCACCAGTTTCCCCTGATTGAGCAGCGCGATGCGGTCGGCCATGCTGAGCGCCTCTTCCTGGTCATGGGTGACCACGATGAAGGTGATGCCGGACTGGTGTTGAATGCGCTTCAACTCCGCCTGCATTTGCCCGCGCAGTTTTTTGTCGAGGGCGCCGAGCGGCTCGTCCAGCAGCAACACGCGCGGGCGCTTGACCAGCGCCCTGGCCAGCGCGACGCGCTGCTGCTGGCCGCCCGACAATTGCCGCGGTTTGCGGTGCGCCAGCGCCGCCAGCTGCGTCATCTCCATCACCTCGCCGGTGCGGCGCCGGATTTCACCTTTTGCCAGGCCCTCCGCCTCGAGGCCGTAGGCGATGTTTTGATGGACGCTCATGTGCGGGAACAGCGCATATGACTGGAACATCATGTTGACCGGGCGGCGGCTGGGGCGCACGCCGGTGAGGTCGCGGCCGCCGAGAAAAACCGCCCCGTCGTCGGGCGACTCAAACCCGGCGATGATGCGAAGCAGCGTAGTCTTGCCGCAGCCGCTCGGCCCAAGCAGCGCGAACAACTGCTTTTCGCGGATGTCCAGGGACACCCGGTCAACCGCGGAGACCGCGCCGAAGCGCCGGGTCAGGCGGTGCAGGCGAATGAGCGGCTCGTTCATCCGCCGATGATTCCCCGGTTGACGCGCTGCGCGGCGAACACCAGGGTGAAACTGGCCAGCACGATGAGGGTCGCCATGGCGTTGATTTCCGGGGTCACGCCGAAACGTATCATGGCGTAAATCCGCATCGGCAATGTGGTTGAACCGGCGCCGGCGCCGGCGGTGAAGAAGGCGATGATGAACTCGTCCACCGACAGCGTGAAGGCCAGCAGCGCCGCGGCCACCACGCCGGGCAGGATGACCGGCAGCGTGACGCGGCGAAAGGTGGTGAAGGGGCCGGCGCCGAGGTCGGCCGAGGCTTCGATGATGGAGTAGTCGAACGCCTTGAGCCGGGTGCGCACCACCGCGCAGACGAAGGCGATGTTGAAAACCACATGGCTCAGGATGATGGAGTGCAAGCCTAAGGTGAACTGCAGCGCGGTGAAGAAGGAAAGCAGCGCGATGGCCAACACGATGTCGGGAATAATCATCGGCGCAAACAACAGCGCATCCAGCGCGCCGCCGGCCTTGCGCGCCTCCACTCCCAGCGCCAGCAGGGTGCCGATGGCCACCGCCAGCAAGGTTGAGACCACGGCGACAATCAGGGTGTTGGCGGCGGCCGAGAGGATCGCGTCGCTGTGCGCCAGTTTGCCGTACCATTCCAGCGAGAACCCGCCCCAGGCGGTCGGCAGGCCGGCGCGGTTGAAACTAAGCGCCATCAACACCAGAATCGGCAAATAAAGGAACGCATAGACCGCGCCCAAATGCACGCCCGGCGCCATGCGCAGCAGACCGCCCCCGCCCTTGCCGTCGCGCCGCTTCATTCGCGCACCGCCGCGTTGCGGTTGACCATGACCGCCTGAATGAACAACAGCGCCATCATGATGCCGATGAGCATCATGGACAGACCGGCGCCGAAAGGCCAGTCGCGCGCGGTCAGAAACTGGTCGTAAATCAGGTTGCCGACCATCAGAAAGCGGCCGCCGCCCAACAAATCCGGGGTGATGAAGTTGCCGATGCTGAGGACAAAAACAAAAACGCATCCCGCGACCACGCCGGGCACGGTCAGCGGCAGGATGACGCGCAGGAAAGTCCGCGCCGCGCCGGCGCCGAGGTCTTCGGACGCTTCCCGCAGCGCCGGGTCAATGCGGCTGACCGAGGCATAAACGGCCAAAATGACGAACGGCACATAGTTATAGACCAGCCCGGTGACCACCGCGAACTCGTTGTAGAGCAACGGCAGCGGCGCATCGATGACGCCGAGGGAGGCCAGGGCGCGGTTGACGATGCCTTCGCGGTTAAGCAGCACCATCCAGGCGTAGGTGCGAATTAGATAGTTGCTCCAGAACGGCAGGATGGCGAGGAAAAGATAGACGCTTTGCCGGCGCCGCGGCGCCAGTGAAATGGCGTACGCGGCCGGGTAGGCGATTAGCAGCGCCAGCAGCGTGGCCAGCGCCGCGATGCGCCCGGAATCCAGCAGGATGGACAGGTATAACGGGTCCAGGGTGCGGCGGAAATTCTCCAGCGTGAAGTGATACTCGATTCCGCCATATGTGCCGCGCTCGAAAAAACTGAAAAAGAAAACGATGGCGCAGGGGACGACCATGAAAAGCCCCAGCCATCCCAGGCCGGGGGCCAGCAGAAGGCCGTTTTTCAGCCGCCCGCCCATTCACCGACCCCCGCCCCGCCATCGCCGGCCCGGTTTACCGGGAAGACAGAATTTTCGTCACCATCCGGGTGTAGGCTTTCTGGGTTTCGCCGAGGTCGCGCAACTGTTCCTGCCGCAGCAGGTCGGCGGGTTTCATCGCCAGATTGGGAAACTGCGTGAACAGCGCCGGGTCAAGCGCATCCATGGCCGCCTTGTTCGGCACCTTGTAGAGGATGTTGGAGGCCACCCAGGCGCCCACCTCGGCGTTCAGCACATAGTCGATGAAACGGTGCGCCGCCTCCCGGTTTTCGGAGCCCGCGACGATGACCATGGTGTCCACCCAAAGGTCGGTTCCCTCGCGCGGAATCACATACTCGATGTCGGCGTTTTCGGCGATGCCGTAGTTGCACCAGCCGTCCCATGCATGCGTCAGCGCCGCTTCCCCGGACACCAGTTTGGAGTAGAAGGTGGTGTCGTCGTAAGACAGCAAATGGCGCTTGGCTTCAATTAAGAGGTCGCCGGCCTCATTGATGCGGGCGGCGTCTTTTTCATTGACCGAATAGCCCAGGGACAACAGGCCGGCCGCCATCAGCCAGCGGTCGGTTGACAGCATGGTGACCTTTCCGCGCAAGTCGGCCTGCGGACTTAGCAAATCCTCCCAACTGCCGGGCGCACCCGACACCAGGTCGGCGCGGTAACAAAGCCCGGTGGTGCCCCAGGCGTAAGGCACCGAGAAGGTGTTGCCGGGGTCGTATCCCAGTTGGCCGGCCTCGGCGTATAAATTGCGCAGGTTGGGAATCAGGGAATGGTCAATCGGCGCCGCCAGTTGCAGTTGCTTCAAGGCTTCGGCGAACGGAGACGAAACGAACAGCACATCGTAGCCCCTGCCGCCGCTGGCCACCACCTTGCCCATAATTTCCTCGTTGGTGGCGTGCACCGCATGCTCCGCCTGAATGCCGGTGGCTTTCTCAAAATTGGACAGAAGGTCTTCGGGCATATAGCCGTCCCAGTTGGAGATGACGATCTTGTCCGCCGCCGGCGCCGACAGCGGCGCGGCCATGGTCAGCGCCGCTGAAACGCACGCCGCCAGCGTCAATACATTCAATTTGTTCATCTGTTGTTCCTCCCGTAATGAGTTATCGTCGGCAATTCGCCGATTGAAATATTGAAATATGGAATATCCGCGCCGGTGGGCCAGTGAGAAAGTGAGCCCCCGCCACGCGGCGCATTGTACCCGTTCCGGCGGAAAATGCCAATCCGCGCTGCGCCGGCGCCGGCCGTTGACGCGACGCGCGCTGAAGTCGGATTGATCCGCTTCCATCCCGCCGCTCACCGGTTCGACCCGGCCGCAGCGCCAAACCGGGCGCTTGCGCGGTCAAGTCGGGGAAAAGCGGGTGCACGATACGGCGCAACGGCTGGCCCGCGATTTGGGGGCGGAACGCGGCGTTTTTCCGTCGAAAGCCGAATAGTCGCCCGTTTTTTAACCTCTTAAGTTATCATTCCACAAAGTTCACCCGAACAACTTTCCGGCCATTCGGTTGCTTCTCTCTTCCGGAGTTTCAATTGCCGGGCCTTCCGCCAGGTGATTGGACTAAGCGATGAATGCATACAGAATCATGATAACTTAAATGAGGCAAAACATATGTAATTCATTGATTATCAATGGCAAATCGGTATATCTTCCATTCTCGAATCTCAGAGGCGAAATTCCGCCCCATTTTGCGCCTGTTTGCGCTGGATTTGAACGCCGTACAAATCGCCGCATTGACTGATCTCAGCCGCGTTTCCATCAACCGCCATCTGGCCGCGCTGCGCCGGCGCATGGCCGCCTGTTGCGAGCAGGCCGCGCCGATGAGCGGCGAGATTGAAGTGGACGAATCCTGCTTCGGCGCGCGCCGCATCAAGGGCAAGCGCGGGCCGGCGGATACCGGCAGCACGATTGACTCGGACGGCTGGGGCGGCTATGATGGCTTGGTGGATATGGGCTATCGTCGGCACTTGAAGGTTGTGCACGGGCACGGTGAATGGGCCCGCGGGGCGGCGCACATCAACGGCATCGAGGGCTTTTGGGGCTTCGCCAAGAGCCGCCTGGCGAAGTTCCGCGGTATGAGCAAACACACCTTTTATCTGCATTTGAAGGAGTGCGAGTTTCGGTTCAATCACCGGCATGATGAGGTGTATGAAACCCTGCTGGAATCATGCCGAAAAAAACCAATTAAGTTGTCTTGACCCATGACAATAACCGCGCTGCAGCGGCTGGTCAGCGGCGAATTCATGGCCGGTCATTCGCAAATCATCGGCAGTGCCATGATTTTTAGACTATCGAAGTTTATGCGCGCCGGAATGTTTGATGAATCATTGCCGGCATGCATCGACCGGGATATAAACATTCGTTTGTCATCGCTGCCGGGCATCAACTATGCCGGATTGTAGTCGGTATCGGTGCGCCATCACGCCGACAATTCCCGTCGCCGCATCAGCAATCCCGGCGGCAAGACGAAAATTGCCGGGCTTGCGCGTTTCTGTGACAAATACCGCGGCTGGATGAGTAAATCGGAACAGCAGGCCTGCGCCGCGCGCGCAACGCGTTTGTTTGGGTGGCGCAATGCGGACACCATCAGGCGCGTTCCGGCGCGCGCGGCAAAAACCGCGGGCGGGCAAATTGCCTTGGTTGCCGGTGTTATCGTTGACCCGAAGCGAACGCATAACCCGTTGTTTGACGACCTTTTGCTGTTGTCGAAAGACAAACGACTGTCGTCTTTGGATGTGGTGGTGATTCCGTGCGCGGACTCGCATGCGCGTACATTGCAAAAAACGGCGGCGTCCTGGCGAAGCGCGGGATTGCGCATCCATTGCCTGGACAAAGCGGTGATTGATTCCATTTTGCGCGCGCTGCGCATCCCGTGCACGGCGAAAAAACGCTCCATCGCGGTCAACCGAATGGTGTTGCAGTATGCGGCGTCCGAAATTCGTCATGTGTATCGCGCCCCGGTTTATTGGATTTTGGACGGCGATGTGCGGCTGCATGGTTTGACCATGAAGCGCGGCAAATTGCGCGCGTTCAACCCGGATTATGTCGGCGAAATGTTGCGCTTGCGAACGCGGTACGATGTCGCGGTCGGCAGCATCAACGGCGCGGCGCCGCTGCCGCGCGCGTTGAGCGTGCGCACGCAGTTGGTGGACTTGCTCCATTTCTGCGCGCTGCTCGGCAAGTCGCCCAACGAGCGGCATTTTCCGGCGCAGACCATCGCAAATTCCGCGCGCCACCGCATCGCCGCCGACTACTATCACGACTGCGGCGACCACCCGCACTTGGAGCAGCCGGTCGGCTTATTGCCGTTGCCGGCAAATTGTTCGTATCGTCGTTTTGTTCGCGAGTTGCCGCGCCTACTAAATCGAATACTGGCCGGCGATGCCGTAACCCGGCCGCTTATCGATGATGCCGTGAGGCGGCCGAGCGCATGGTTGCACCGCGGCGGCAACACATTGATTTTTAATTCCAAAGCGTTGCGGCAGTGTCCGAACGGTCTGGTGCGCGGCGCATTTGAAACCATGCGCAGACAGGATGAGATTTGGTGCAGCGTCGGGAAGTCGGTG
>JAPPQJ010000148.1 GCA_028817015.1 Gammaproteobacteria bacterium | reverse complement strand
CGAGAGAAATACGGATGAGGTTTTTCATGGGATGGCTCCGGGGGTTTGGGTTGGGTCAGGCCGCAGGTTGCGGCGCTATGCCACAACGGGCGAACAGTTCGGCGGAGGGCTTTTGGCCGGTGGCGGCGACGATGGTCTGGCGCGCCACTTCCTCGGCCTGCGGGCGGGTGAAACCGGCGCGCTGCAGGTCGGCGATGGCCCGGGGGGCGGTTTCAGGCTCGGATTGGACTGCGCCGATAGCGGTGGCCAGGGCGTCGGCCTTGGCCTCGCCGAAGATTTTCGTGAAATCCTTGAAAGCGGCGAGGGTGTCGATGTAGCGAATAGGGGTGATGTCCATGATGGCAACTCCGGCGTCATTTCACCAAAACCGCGCCTAAGATGACCAGTTGCAACGGCAACACCGCACCGAAGAGGACGCCCCACAATACGCGAACATCTTTCTTTGTCGCCATGTCGCCTTTAATGGCGCGAATATCTTCCTTGGTCGCCATGCGGTCATGCAAGCCGGCAAAGTGGCCCACCAGCGCCTCGGCCTGCCCGGTGGTGAAGCCGGCGTGCGCAAACCCTTTGGCGGCGGTGAGGGTGTCAAATTTGGCGGTCATTTCCGGGCTCCTTGATGGTGGTGATGATGGGGAAGCATAACACGACCGGCGGGCGGACGGTGGCGGCGGTGTTCGGCGATGACGCCGGCGCCCATTAAAACGAAGAACATGGCCGAAACGACCAGGATGACCAGGGTTGGAGTGCTCATTTCGGCGGCTGGCGTTTGGCGTTTCGACGGTCGGCGATGACGCCGGCGAGGATGGCGACGATGAGAATAGTCGAAACCATGATGATGACCAGGGTTGGGGTGCTCACTGTAAATTACATCCAGGTAGTTGAATGCTGCCGGCGAGGAGCAAGGCGATGCCGACGACGCCGGTGATAAGCGCCTCGCCGGCGGGGCCGGTGGCCAGAAAGCCATGCACGACGGCGGCGATGATAAACGCCACACCGCACTGCCGCCCGCTGGCCATCAGGTTTTTGAGGTTGAAGAATTTTATGCCCGCAAGACAGCACAAAATCGCGGTCGGTGGACAGTCAATTGCCGTCATTCAGCGCCGCGACCCTGCCGCTATTTCGGCCAGGGAAGCCGGAATACAGCGATTTTTCTTGCCTGCGCCGCCCTCTCCCCGGCCCTCTCCCGGAGGGAGAGGGGGAGGAGGCGACCGGGGCATTTCCCTGCCCCCTCGGCAAAGAGGTGGCCGGAGCGTCTCCCTCTCCCTTTGGGAGAGGGATAAAGGGAGAGGGAAAATCAACCGCCCCTCCGTCAGCGGATTTGACATGACAACAGTGTCTTTTCCTTTCTTACGCCGCCCTCTCCCCGGCCCTCACCCAGAGGGAGAGGGGGAGGAGGCGACCGGGCATTTCCCTGTTCCCCTGGCAAAGAGGTGGCCGGAGCGTCTCCCTCTCCCTTTGGGAGAGGGATCAAGGGAGAGGGAGAATCAACCGCCCCCGCCGTTAGCGAATTTGACATGGCAGCAGACGCTAAGGAAGGATGGCCAATCAGCCGCATCGAGAAATCGCCGGGAGGCGGTGGGGCTGCGGGCGTGGCGGGACCGTCACCCGCCCTCAGGCAACCAACCGGCCGCGGCCTCCAATTCGCGGTGCGCGGCGGCGATTCGCGCGCATTGCCGGCGCGCTTCTTGCGCCGCCCGGTCATCGCCGAGGGCCGCGCACACTTCGGCGTATTTTTGCCAACTGACATAACTGTTGGCGCGCGCCGCCACGCGCTCGGAAAGCCACGCCCGCGCCTGCGCCAAATCGCCGCTGCGCGCCGCCGCGTCGATGCGGTAACACTCGAACACATCGCGCTGCGCATGGCTGCCGCCGAGGGCCGGGTATCTCCCGCGCAGAGCGTTGAAGCGCGCGGTGGCGGCGGCGAAATCGCCGTCATAAAAATCGCCAATCGCCTCGCACAACGGCGCGACTAACGGCGCAATCCAACGCGCGCCGGAAACCTCCGACTCGCGCGCAAATTCGCGCAACGATGCCAGATGCCGCGCGGCCTGTTCGGCGCGGCCGCTGCGGCCGAACGCCATTGCGCAGTGCGGCTCGGTGAACAGGAGAACATGGTCGCCGAGGCGCTCCTGGGCCGCATCGGCCAGTTCCTCCCACCGGCCGCCGACCTCGATGCCGGCGAATTCCAGGCGCGCCAGCAGCGAGGCCGAATTCTGAATGTCCAAGTAGAAAGTCGACTCGGCCGGGCGCACCGCATCGTCATACAACGCTAACACGCGCTCGAATTCGCCCTTCTCCCATGCGAACATGGCCGCGTGCCACCACAGATGGCCGGCAAACGGGTTGCGGTCAGCCCACCGGTCGAGCGGCGCATCCAGCCACGCGCTTCCTTCGGTCAAACGCCCCTGCATCTCGAAAACATGCGCGAGCGCGTGCAACGCCCATAGATCTTCCGGGTCGCGCTCGACCGCCGCGCGCCCGGCCTGCTCGGCGGCCGCGAAGTCGCCGGTTTCATTCAGCGCGAAGGCGTGCATGCCGAGCACATTGGCGTAGCCGGGAAGGTCTTTGCCCCACGCCGGCAGAACCCGCGCCAACACGGCGCGCATGCGCGCCGCATCGCCCAACCAGAACAGCGCGAAGTGCTGCAGCCGGAGGGCCGGCAAATCGAGGGGCTCGGCGCGCAGCGCTTCATCCCAGCATCGGCACGCCTCGAGGCTGTCGCCGCGCGCCCAGGCGTCCAATGCGCGCAGGTGGCAGAGTTCGCGGGCGGTGAGATGGTCGGCGCGCTCACGGACATGCGCGTGGCAGGCGCGCGCCGCGGGGACGGTGTCGCGCGTTCCCATCGATAGAAGGAGAAAGCCCTTGAACAAATGCGCAAAAGCGAAATCCGGCGCCTCCGCGCACAACGCTTTCAACTCCGGATACGCGCTCAGGCGGTGCTCGAAATAATCCCGCACCACGGCGTCAAACGCCGCCGCCTGCGCCGCCGTCGCACCGCTTAATTTCAACCCGCGTTGGTCAATCGCCGTGTCCGCCACAATGATTTGCGCCGATGGTTTCGGTGGATTGCGATTATACTTTCACCGATGCCGCAAGCGCGCCGAAAACCATGAACGAACTCACCGCTGACCAACGCGCTCTTCAATCCGCGGCCCGGCAATTGGCCGAGGCGCATGTCCGGGCGCGGGCGGCGGAGGTTGACCGCAGCGAGCGGTATCCGTGGGACACGGTCGCGCAACTGGCTGAAAACGGCTTCATGGGCATGACCATCCCGCGCGAATACGGCGGGCGCGGGCTTGGTTATTTCGACGCCACGCTGGTCATTGAGGAGATGGCGCGGGTGTGCGGGGTCACCGGGCGCATCGTCGTGGAAGGCAACATGGGCGCCATCGGCGCGATACTGCGCTACGGCTCGCGCGCGCAGAAAGCGTTGGCGGCCGGCCTGGTGCTCGGCGGTGACAAGCCGGCCATCTGCATCACCGAGCCGGGCGCCGGCAGCGCCGCCACCGAAATGACCACGACGGCGGTGAAAAAAGGCGACCGCTTCGTTATCAACGGCAAGAAGCACTGGATTACCGGCGGCGGCGTGTCCAGGTTGCATCTCATCTTTGCGCGCGTGGTCGATGGCGGCCAATCGGATAAAAGCGGGCAAGGCATCGCCGGGTTCATCGTCGTGCGCGATGGCGACGCGCCCGTGGGGCTGAAAATCGGCAAGCGCGAACCGACCATGGGCTTGCGCGGCTTGCCGGAGACCGAGGTGATCTGCGATGACTTGGAGGTGGCCGAGGACATGGCGGTGATTCCGCCGGACGGCTTGCGGCGCGGATTCGCGGCGTTGATGAATGCGTATAACGCGCAGCGCGTGGGCGCGGCTGCGGTGGCGCTCGGCATCGCCCAGGGCGCCTACGAGCACGCCCTCGCCTTCGCCGGGCGGCGCGAGCAGTTCGGCCGGCCAATCGCCGAGTTTCAGGGATTGCAGTGGATGTTGGCGGACATGTCCATCGGCCTGGCGGCGGCGCGGGCGCTGGTTGGCAATGCCGCGCTCAGCGCGGGGGGCGGGGGCGGCTTCCCGGACAAGTTGGCGGCGGCGCAGGCTAAAATTTTGGCCGCGGATACGGCTGTCAAGGTGACGCATGACGCGCTGCAAATTCACGGCGCCGCCGGCTACTCGCGCGATTTGCCGCTGGAGCGCATGGCGCGCGATGCGCGCATGTTCAGCATCGGCGGCGGCACCGCGCAGATTCTCCGAACCCAGGTCGCGGGCGCGATTCTCGGCATTAAGACGCCGCAGACGCGCGACGGGTATTTGAATCTCATGAAGAGTGGCGAGGCGGCGGAAGAATAAAAGGTGTTGTCATGTCCAATCCGCCGGGAGCGGATTTTGGCGCCAGGTCGAAGGGGTTGGAGCATGGAAGTTCCAAATAACGACGGCAAAAAACACCAACACCTCACCCACCAAAACCAATTCGCCGCCCGGCCCATTCCGGCAGTTCGGCGATTTGCGCCTCCTTCAGCGCCGCCAACACCGCTTCCGGCATCGGCGCGGCGCGACCGGCGCGGGTGTCGTAGTGCAACGCCATGAACTCGCCGGTGGCTCGCAGCGCGCCACCCGCCACCAACGAATGCGCGAAGCGGATGCGCCTGGCGTCGGCGCCGAAGATGCGCGTCTCGACCGCCAGTTCGGCCGGCGCGCGCACCTCCTTCAAGTAGCGAAGATGGGTCTCAACCGTGTATAATGCGCAACCGGTCCGTTCAAAATACTCAATGCCGATGCCGAAATAATCCTGCATGCGCCAACTGGCGTTGCTGAACGGCACCAAATAATACGCTTCATTCAGGTGGCCGTAGGCATCCAGCCAGTCGCGCTTCAGGGGCTCGGAATGCAATTTCAAGGGCGCCATCGCCGTTCCCGGAAAAGGATTTTACACAACCCGCAAAGCATACAAAAATTTTACCGGCGATGCCGCATGTTTGGAAAATCATTTTGCCGCCGAGGGTGGTCAAACGCGCTCCGGCAGTGCAGACTCGCGCTCCGTGTTGAAATTCGCCGAATGCGCTCGACCTGACCCGACAATCCGCGAATCCCCGCACCGTACGCTGAAATGGCAGACGCGCACACCGAAACCGTCATCGAAGTCCACCACTGGTCGGACACCTTGTTCACCATCAAAACCACGCGCGCGCCG
>JAPPQJ010000179.1:13481-13978 GCA_028817015.1 Gammaproteobacteria bacterium | reverse complement strand
GCCCACGACACCATCAACGAAGCCGCCCAGACCGTGGTCTTCACCCTGTCCATGCCGGTCGGCGCCCACGGCGCCGGCACCGGCCTCAGCAGCGACGTTGATGAGCGAGTCGTCATCATGGCCTCGGACCCAATCACCGTCTCCTTCGGCGTAGATGCCAGCGGCAACGAAGGCGACACCGGCGACAACAACGCCCTCGCCGACCGCATCAGCCGCCAAATCCGCCTCACCGTCACCGCCGCCGGCGCCACCTCCTCGGATTGGAACAACGTGCAAATCCCGTTCACCCTCAGCGACGCCGGCACCGCCATGCAAGCCAGTTATGCCGGCATCACCGACCCGACCATGGACTTCCCCACCGGCGGCGACTTCTACACCTTCACCCCCAGCGGCGGCGCGCAAACCGTCACCATCGACCTGCGCGCCGGCCGCGGCTCCGACAACTCCAACGCCAGCGGCGAGCCCATCGCCACCATCTGGGCGGTCCCGCAGTTGGA
>JAPPQJ010000179.1:0-13312 GCA_028817015.1 Gammaproteobacteria bacterium | reverse complement strand
CGAGTTGGTTACCACGGGAGGCACGCCCGCGCTCGCCGCATCGCAAGAGGAAATTACCGTGGCCTGGAGCGCGAGCGTGACGCAGACCAACAACGACGCCTCCGCCGGCCCCGGCGCGGATGACGACCGCCCCAACGACATGGGCAACGCCGACCTCGCGTCCACCGGCGCCACCGCCGCCGCCAACGGCGGCAGCATCAGCGGCGCATCGGTCATCATTCCGGCCGGCCAAACCGGAATGAACTTCACCGTCAACATCCGCCAGGACGCGCGGCTGGAAATGCAGGAGACCGTCACCGTCACCCTCGGCGCCATCACCACTGATGCCGTGGATGTGAACCTCGACGCCGCCAACGACGAGCAAACCTTCACCATCGAAGAAAACCCGGCCGCGACGCGATTCCTCAACATCGGCGCCGCCGTGGGCAGCGCCACCCCGGCCGCCACCCTCGGCGCCGATGAGGGCAATGTCGTCACTTTCACCGTCACCATGACCGGCGACGCCTACGATACCGGCGCGGCTGCGGTGACCGCGGACTGGGCAATCACCGGCACCGTCGAAGACGCCGATTACAGCGGCGGCGCGAGCGGCACCGTCACATTCCCCGCCGCCTTCACCGGCACCTCGGCCTCCGACAACCATGTCGCCGGCGCGCTGACCGAAACTTTCAGCACCACCATCGCCATCGACTCCCTGAACGAAGCGTCTGAGACGCTCATCGTCACGCTGTCCAATGTGCAAGGCGGCAGTTGCGACATCACCGCCGATGCCAACTGCACGCCGCCGACCGTGGCAAGCGCGGATACGGCGACGGTGACCATCGCCGAGAGCGACGACATCACCTACGCCCTCGCCTCGCCCTCCAGTTTGGCGGAAGGCTCGAGCGCGACTTTCACGGTGAATTTGCGCGACGCCGATGGGCGCAACGCCCGCAGCGAAGGCGACATCACCGTCGGCTTCACCATCGATTCCGCCGGCACCGCCACCGGCGGCGGCACCGACTACGATGACCCGACCCTGACCGTCACCGTGCCGGCCGGCTCCACCTCCGCCACCCTCGAAATCGGCACCGCAGACGACAACCTGAACGAAGCCGATGAGACCATCATCATCGACCTCTCGGCCGAGGGCGAGACCGGTTTCACCAAGGCCGCCGCAGCCGGCGCGGTAACCCGCTCCGCCACCGCCACTGACCAGACGCAAACCGCGACCATCCGCGACAACGACGCCATCACCATCAGCGTCGCCCGCACCTCGCCCAGCGGCAACGACGAAGTCGAGGAAGGCACCGCCGTGACCTTCACCGTCACCATGGCCGGCGCGGCCGGCGGCAGCGCCGGGACGGTGTCGATTCCCTGGACCGCGCGCATGGTGGGGCAGGCGGCGGGCACCGACCCGAACGGCGACCCGGCATCCAACGACATGAATACGCCCGACCTGACCGGCCCGGCCGGCTCGACTTCCAGCGGCGGCGTGGAAGTGACCGGCACCCTGGAAATCGCCAGTGGGCGCACGGGTACCGTGGTCATCACCCCGACCGTGGACGGCATCGGCGAGGCCGACGAGCGGTTTACTTTCAGCCTCGGCAGCCCGACCAACACCGCCGCCGGCGGCCGCGTGTCCAACGGCTCGCCGACTTCGGTGACCGTGGGCATCAACGAAAATCGGGCGGCGTTGCATGTGGTGAATGTCGCGGCCGCGACCGATAGCGTGGCCGAGGACGCCGAATCCACCACCGGCACGGCATCGACCCCCGGCTCGGCGACTTTCAATATCAGCCTGACATCGAGAGAAACCACCGGCCCGAACGCGCGCACGGCCGACTTAATCGTCGCCTACACCATCGGCGGCACCGCCACCGGCGGCGCGTCGTCCAACGACGACCGCGACTTCACCTGGCCGAGCGGCTGCACGGCGAACACCGGCGAGGGCCAGGAGAACACTTGCACCGGGACGGTGACTTTCCCCGACGGCGACGACTCCGACCAGAGCGTGACGGTCAACTTCCACGAAGACCGCATCGATGACGATGCCGAGACCGTCACTATCACCTTGGAGGCGCTGGACGGCACGAACGGCGCATCCGACGGCACCGCCGAGAGCATGTTCCCCGGCACCGCATCCGCGGCCGGCGGCGACACGGTGACGATTGCCGACAACGATGAGGCCGGCTTGAACTTCAGCGTCGCCGATGACGCGATGGTGGAAGTCCTCGACGGCAACACCAACACTTACACCGTGGCCCTGACCAGCCAGCCGGCCGCCGGCAGCGTGGTTATCACGCCGACCGTCACCGCCGTCACCTCGACCGCCGACCCGTCGACGGTGACGCTCGACATGGAGGCGCTGACTTTCACCACCGCCAACTGGCACACCGCGCAAACCGTGGAAGTGCAAACCGATGACTTGGGCGTTATCGCCGACACCGACTTCCGCATCAACTACGCGGTCACCGCCAACGCCGAGGCCCCCGCATACAGCAAAACCACCGTGCCGGGCGGCGTGGCGGTGCGCATCAAAGCCGCGGTCAACCTGCTGTCCGAGCCGCGCACCGGCGGCGTCAACGCCGGCATCAGCATGGGCAACCCGGCGATTGAAGTGGCCGGCCAGACCGCGACCTATCCCATCGTGCTGGGGCAAGCGCCGACCGCGAATGTGATGATTGCGTTCACCATTGGGGTACCCACGTCCCCGGCAACCACCGCCGCCGGCGTGAATGCCGCCGAAGCCCCGTCCGTGACCCAAGACGCGGACGAGATGCCGCGCATCGTGTCCGGCGCGTCGCTGACTTTCACCAGCACCAACTGGAACACTGCGCAAAATGTCGTGGTGGCGATTTCCGAGCAAGTGCGCGGCGCGTATGAACTGCGCGCGGCGGTGACCAGCACCGACGCCAACTACGCCTCGGTCGGCACCCGCACCCTGCATATCCGCGTCGTGCCGCCGGTCAACCGCGCCGTCGACACCGTCAACCGCGTGATTCTGCCCGAGGTGGCGCGCGCCATGGCCGACTTGCAGATGAGTGCGGTTGGCAACCGCCTGCATCGTTTCCGTTCCGGCGGCGGCGGCGCGCAGTTGAACCTGGGCGGTCAATCCACGCTGGCCGGCATGGCGGCGGCCAACATCCAATCCATGGCAAAAGACGGCATCGACTGGAAGCGCATGCTGGCCGACTCGTCATTCCACATGCCGTTCAGCGGCGGGGGCGGCGATGGTGTCGGTGGCGGCGCCTTCTGGGGCGGCGGCGCCTACCACAGCATCGGCGGCGACAGCGACGGCGTCGATTGGGAGGGGAACATCGTCGGCGGCCACTTGGGCTTCGACGCCCGCGTCGGCGGCTCGGCGCTGGCCGGCCTGCTGGTTTCCTACAACGATGTCGAAATCGAGGATTACACCTACAACGACACCTCGCTGACCGGCAGCCCGGAAATCACCGGCGACTGGCTCCTGGACATGACCTCGGTGAGCCCGTATCTCGGCTGGCGGCGCGGCGCGCTGGAAGGCTGGGCCATGGCCGGCTACGGCGAAGGCGAACTGGAAATCGACGAGCGCGGCCACGCCAGCCGCGACGGGCGCTCGCTGGAGACCGATGTCAGCATGCACACCTTCGGCCTGGGGGTCAGCAGATCGGTCGAGCGCCGCCGCGGCCGCGAAGTGCGCATCAAGGCCGAGGCCTTCGCCACCCGCGCCGAGGTGGATGACGGCGACGATGTGACCGGCCACCGCGAAGCGCCGATTTCCGACCTGGAAGTGGACGCCAACCGCGTGCGGCTGATGCTGGAATTCAGCGGCACCCGGCAGTTGCGCGGCGGCGCCGACTTCGGCACCAGCGCGGAGTTCGGCATGCGCTACGACGGCGGCGACGGCCGCACCGGCGGCGGCTCCGAGTTGGGCTTGGGCTTCCACTACCATGGCGCCGGCGGCGTGTCGCTGCAAGGCCGCGTGCGCGGACTGTTCGGCCACAGCGCCGACTGGGGCGCCAGCGGCAGCCTGAAACTGCAGCCCGGCGGCGACGGCCAGGGCCTGTCGCTGGCGGTATCGCCGGCCTACGGACGCACCGCGGGCGGCGCGCAGGGCGTGTGGAACAACGGCCTGTTCGCCTCCGATGACTCCGGCGATGGCGTCGATCTGCGCGCCAGAATGGAAGTCGAGGCCGGCTGGGGCGTCAAAGCCTTCACCGACACCGGCCTGCTGACGCCATACAGCAACATGACCTTCACCGACACCGGCGCCCGCACCGTAAGCCTCGGCGTGGAATGGCAAACCAGCCTCGGCAATGGCGCTGGCCCCGGCAGTCGCCGCGGCGGCGTCGATTTCGGCCTCAACCTTTCCGCCAAACGCACCAACGCCGACGACAAAGCGCCGGAGGATGCTGTTGTGCTGAAAGGGACATTGAGGTTCTAAGTCTCGCCGCCATTTTGGCCCGGACGCCACGGATGGCAACCCCCTCTCCCTTTATCCTTGTCCCGGAGGAAGAGGGAGACTGCGGCGCTCCCTCTCCCCGGGGCCGTGCTTTTTAAGCCCAAACCCCTTCTTTTTACCCGGGCGTTTTATGGACCCGGGTCGATGGAAAAATAGTCGCCGGCGCTCCTTGTTTTCCAATCGCCGGGAATGACGGCGGGAGCGCGGCGGCGGGGTCAGCGCATCTCGAACGCATGCCGGCCGGGGTAGCCCCAGAAACTAAAGCGCAGGATGTAGCGGTTGCCGGTGCGGTAGAGGGGGGCGGTGAGCGGCACCTCGTAAATGCGCTCGATGGTGTGCGCCGGTGGCAGCGTGCGCGCCGCCACCTGCCGGGCGCAGGGTTTGTTCGGCGGCGCCTCCAGCGTCTGTCCCCGCGTATCGGCGACCGACCAGCGCAGCACCGTGCAGCGGGTCGACTCCGACAACTCCAGCGCCCGGCCGCTGCGGTTGTGCAGGCGAAGCCGCAACGCCAGCATGCCGGTCTCGCCGCTCGCCAGCGCCGCCGGTGCCGACACTTCGCCGACCACGCTTGAGTCGGCGTAGAACTCGGTGAACCCGGCGGCGGCCGGTGGCGGCGTCCGGGCCGCGCCGCAGCCGCCGAGTACCGCCAACAGCACGGCGGCCGGCAGCGCCCGCATCATCTCGGGTTTGCGCCGTCGAGTATCCATGTGAACACCAAACTGCTGTGCAGGTCGGCGCGGTGCGGCGGGCGGCGGCGGTCTCTCCAGGCGGTCAGCGTGGGGCAGTAATAGGCGCGGTCGTAGGAGTCGTAACACGCTTTTTCGGACACCCGGCCGCCGATGGTGCCGCTCAGGCCGGCGGTCAGGTAGAAGTTTTTGCGCACTTCAAACGCCCGCGCATAGCCGAGGAACAACGCCGGGCGCACGGTGATTTTCCGGGCCGCATAGCCGGTGTCCAGGCCGAACGAAATCACTTCACCGCTTCGCCGCCCGGCATAGCGCATCTTGAAACGCAGGCGCGGCGCATTGGGGCGGTAAAAACGCGACAGGTCATAACGCGCCGATGAGTCGTAGCCGGACGCCACCATTTGCGGGCGGCGCATCAACTGGCGGCCATCGGCGGCGTGGATGGTGTGCGGGTCGGTGGCCACCTCCATCTCCGCCAGCCACGGCCACGCCACTTTCAGGTTCAGCCGCTTGGCGGCCAGCGCGTAGCCGGCGACCTGCTGCCAGTCATCGGCGGCGGCGGGGAGGGCGATGGCGCAGAGCGCGGCTGCCAGGACACAGCGCGCGGCCCTCATCGCAATGATCCAATCGGCGCCAGCGCCGCGCCGATGTCGACCCGGCCCTGTCCGTAGATGTTGCGCGCGCATGATGCGGACTTGCGCGCACTGCCGGTGTGGCATGCCAGGCCTAAGGTGGTGGCGGTCTCCAGCAGGATGTTGGCGGTGTGCGCGCCGGACAAGTTGGGGAACTTGTCGCGCACCAGCGCGGCAAAACCGGCCACGCGCGGGGCGGAGAAGGAGGTGCCGCGGGTGTCAAAGTCGGTCAGGCTGATGGTTTGCGGGTTGCTGCATGGTTGGCTCACCGGCACCGCGGCGTCGCACAGCCCCGCTTGCCGGCCGTACGGCCTGCCGCCGTATTCAACCAGGAAGCGGCGCTGAATTTCCGCATTACTACCGGCACGGTTGCTGTAACTCGCGAGGCGGGCATCGGTTCGTATATTGGATTGCGACTGCGGATTGCTGGTTCGCGCGTATCCGTCCAGCGCGCCGACAATCAGCACGCGCGGGGAGGTGCCGCGGTGCGTGGCCAGGGCCACGGCGTCGGCGAAACGCCCGGTGTCCATGCCGTTGTTGCCGGCGGCGAAGGTGATAACCGCATCTTCGGTGCGGTAGCGGCCGCCGAGCAAATCGCGGAACTCGGCGTCGGCGACTTCGGCGTCCACTTCCGCCCGGGTGGGCGCGTCGCCGGTCGGCGACGGGTTGAGAAGTCCGAAACTATGGTTGACGACATGGAATTTGGTGGAGGCGGATGCGGTTGTCCCGTCCTGATTGCGCACGCCGCCGGCGCCGTACCGCAAGGTGCCGATGCCGGCTTCGAGCGCGTAGAAAGTGGCGCCGCGGGCGGTTTCCAGTGCGGACATCAGCACCGTGTAGCCGTGCCGGTCGTCTTGCACTCTGGCGGGGGGCGTGGCGGCCGAGCCGAACTCATCGACGATGAGCATATTCACGCCCTGCCCGGTCCAGCCGTCGCGCCACGCCTGGCGCACATCCCGCGGCGGCTCCGGCACCGAGATTCTTGCCTCGCCCGGACCGGGCGACCCCTGGAGGCGGCGGTGCAGGAAAACGACGCCGTTGGGATACACCGACCCGCCCGAATCCCGAATATCGAACAGGTTGCCGTCGGCGTCGCGGTAGCAGGAGCCGGTGCAGCCGGCCATGTAAAAGGAATCGGTGGCGCCGATACGGTAGGACGCATGCGTACTGCCCGGCGTATAGTCCGGCGCGCGCGCGACATTGGGCGCGGCGGACGGTGGTGCGGCCGCGCCGCCGCCTCCTCCTCCGCCGCCTCCGCCGCATGCGGTCAGGGCGAGCGCGATGAGCAAAACGGCGGCGCTGGTCGGGATGGATGTGGTTGCGGACATGTTTCCTCCGGTTGAATGGGCGATGTTGGCCGGCGCAACGGCGCGGGCCGTCGGCGCAGTCACGGAAAACAAAGAAAGCCTTGCCTGTTGGCGGGGGTGAGTCCGCCGGGTCCGTGGCTGCGGTGTTGAGCGGGCGTCCCGGCTGATGCGAGTTTCCTCAAAACGCGGGTGCATTTATCGCACATTGCCGCCGAGGTGTAAATAGCGGCGGTGCGCAGTCAGCCGCCGGGCAGGGCCGCCACCAGCCCGGCGAACACCGCGGCGCCGAGGTAGTTGTTGTTGAGGAAGGCGCGCCAGCATCGGTCGCGGGCGCGGTCTTTGCACAGCCATTGCTGGTAGCCGGCCAGGACTAACGCCGCGCCGAGGCCGAGATAAAACGGCCACGCCAGCGCGCGCTGCCAGCCGATGACCGCCAGCAGCGCCACACAGGCGAGGTGCAGCGCACCGGTGATGCGGTTGTCGTATGGGCCGAACAAAATGGCGGTGGACCCCACGCCGATGCGCAGGTCGTCGTCGCGGTCCACCATCGCGTATTGGGTGTCGTAGGCGACCACCCAGGCGAAGTTGGCGGCGAGCAGCAAAACCGTTTCCGGCGGCAGTGTCCCGGTCAACTCCGCGTAGGCCATGGGGATGCCCCACGAAAACGCCACGCCCAACACCAGTTGCGGCAGGTGGGTGAAACGCTTGGCGAACGGATAGGCGCAGGCGATGAGCGCCCCGGCCACGGCCAACAACTGCGCCGGGCGGTTCAGTTGCAGCGCCAGCAGGGCGGCTAACGCCAGCAACAGCGCGAACAACGCTAATGCGCCGCGCACGGTCAGTTCGCCGCCGGCCAGCGGGCGGTCGCGGGTGCGCTTGACATGGCCGTCGATGTGGCGGTCGGCGCAGTCGTTGATGACGCAGCCGGCCGCGCGCATCACGAAAGTGCCGGCGATGAAAATCCCCACCACCGCCGGCGGCGGCGCCCCGTCGCCCGCCAGCCACAACCCCCACAGGGTCGGCCACAGCAGCAGGAAGGCGCCAATCGGGCGGTCGATGCGCATGAGTTTCAGATACGCGCGCGCGGTTTTGGCCACGGTGTCGGTCGCGGGGTTTGGCATGGTTTTGGCCGCCGGGTTTGCGGGTGAGGCGCTTACACTTCGGCGTAGGTTTCGCGGGAACTCACCCATCTTCGGATAATCGCATCGGCGGTGGCCGAGCCGTCCTCATGCGCGTGCAATGTCCTGGCGATATGCTCGATTTTCGGCAGCAGTGCGCGGTCGCGGGCCAGGTCGGCCACTTTCATCTGCTGCAGCCCGGTCTGCCGGGTGCCGAGCAACTCGCCGGGCCCGCGCAGTTGCAAATCCTTGCCGGCGATGACGAAGCCGTCGCCGGTGCCGCGCAGGATGCCGAGGCGCTGTTTGGCGGATTCGCTGAGCGGCGGCTGATACATCAGCACGCACGCGGCCTGCTGCGCGCCGCGCCCGACCCGCCCGCGCAACTGGTGCAACTGCGCCAGGCCGAGGCGCTCGGCGTTCTCGATCACCATTAAACTGGCCGACGGCACATCGACGCCCACCTCGATGACCGTGGTGGCCACCAGCAGGTCGATGGCGCCGCCGTGAAAGCGCCGCATGATCGCCTCCTTGTCGGCCGGTTTCATGCGCCCGTGAATGAGTTCGATGCGCAACTCGGGCAGTTGCCCGGCCAGCGCATCAAAAGTTTCGGTGGCCGCCTGCGCCTGCAGTTTGTCCGACTCCTCGATGAGCGGGCAGACCCAGTAGGCCTGCTGGCGGTCGCGGCACACCCGGCGAATGCGCTCGGCGACATCCGGGCGGCGGCTGTTCGGCAGGGCCACGGTCTGCACCGGTTTGCGGCCCGGCGGCAACTCGTCGATGTTGGAGATGTCGAGGTCGGCGTAGAAAATCATCGCCAGTGACCTCGGAATCGGCGTCGCGCTCATAATCAACTGGTGCGGCGCGCTCTCGCCGCCGTCCGCCGCCTTGTTGCGCAACGCCAGCCGCTGGTCAACGCCGAAGCGGTGCTGCTCGTCGATGACCATCAGGCCGAGGCGGTGAAATTCCACCTGTTCCTGAAACAGCGCGTGCGTGCCGATGACCAACTTCGCCTCGCCGGCCGCGATGCGGCGCAGCGCTTGCGTTCGCGCCGCCGCCGGCATGCGCCCGGCCAGCCATTCGACGCCGATGCCGAGCGGCTCGAACCACTCGCCGAAGGTCTTGCGGTGTTGCTCGGACAGCAACTCGGTGGGCGCCATCAGCGCCGCCTGATAGCCGGAATCGACGGCGCGCAACACGGCGGCGGCCGCCACCACGGTTTTGCCGGAGCCGACATCCCCTTGAATCAGCCGCATGGCCGGCGCCGGGGTTTGCAGGTCTTGGAGGACTTCGCCGATGACGCGCCGCTGGGCGGCGGTCAACTTGAAGCCCAGTTGCGCCCGCAATTTGCGCCAGTTGCCGGAGTCGGCGGCGAACGCCGGCGCGTGGCGCGCTTTGTGCTTTTGCCGGAAACGGCCAAGCGCCAGATGGTGGGCGAGCAGTTCCTCGACCGCCAATCGCTGCTGGGCGCGGTGCGTGCCGGCCACCAGCGCCTCGGTGTCGGCATCGGGCGGCGGGTGGTGGACGGTCTGGAGCGCCTCGTGAATCGGCATCAGCGCAAAGCGCTCGCGCACCGCCTGCGGCAGGCACTCGTTCAGGCCGCCGAGTTCGCGGTCCATCGCCTGCGCGACCAGCCGGCGCATGAGCGCCGCGCTGATGCCCTCGGTGCTCGGGTAGACCGGGGTCAGCGACGCCTCGGTTACGGTTTGCGGGCGCTCGGCATACAGGCGGTATTCGGGGTGAACCATTTCCAGCGAATGGCGGCCCCGGCGCACCTCGCCGTAGCAGCGAATCCACCCGCCGCGCAGGAAGCCGCGCTGCTGGGCGGCGCTGAAATGAAAGAAGCGCAGGGTCATCGACGCGGTCCGGTCGCTGACCACGACTGACAGGCTGCGCCGCCGCCCGCGGGATTGGGTGTCGGCTAACTCCACCTGACCCAGCACCACCGCGTCCTGGCCCAACTGCAGTTCGCCTATCAGGGTCAGCCGGGTGCGGTCCTGGTAGCGGTATGGCAGGTGGAACAGCAGGTCGCGCGGATGGGCGATGCCGATGCGCTCCAGTTTGGCGGCCACCTGGCCGCCGGCGCCGTCGAGTTGCCGCAGCGGGTGTATGGGGTTCAGAGCCAATCCGGCGAAGGCTTCAGTCAGCCGCGATTTAGCCGCCGATGACTAAAATGGCCTCGATTTCAATCGGCGCCCCCTTGGGCAGGGCCGCCACGCCGACCGCAGCCCTGGCCGGGTAAGGCTCCTGGAAATACTGTGCCATCACCTCGTTGACAACGGCGAAATTGCTCAAGTCGGTCAGGGAAATGTTCACCTTAACCGCATCGTCCAGACTGCCCCCGGCCGCCGCCGCCACTGCCGCGAGATTCTTGAACGACCGATGGGCGGCGGCCTCGAAGGATTGGTCCACGACCTCCATGGTGTCCGGGTTGAGCGGAATCTGCCCCGAGATATAAACCGTGTTGCCGGTCTTAACCGCCTGGGAGTAAACGCCGATGGCGCCGGGGGCGCTGTCGGTGTGGACGATTTGCTTGCTTTTCATCGGGGTCTCCAAAGGTGGGCCAGGGTATTACACCACATTTTGGGGTGATTTGCTTTTATAATGGCGGTGAGTTCGCCGCTCCCTTTGGCGGCTTTGCCCGCCGGCGGGAGCGGTTGGCCGGCAACTTGCCCGGCTTCAGCGGGCGGTTTCCGGGCTGTTTGGAGCGCTACGACGGCGAACGCCCGAACCGGGGTTTGGACTGCCCGAATCCCCGCCGGGCCGCCGCCAGACAATGCCTCAACCCAATACCCGGAACGGATTATAATTTCATCCGCAACACCGCTTCCCTTGCCTCGGTTTGCAATCCGGCGAGGCTCATCAGCGTTGCACCCCAAGCGAATTTTTCGGCTACTCGTATGAATCTGAACAGCAATCCGCCGCCGGCAAACCGCTCCCAGGCGGACACTTTCCCCAAACTGCTGGTCGAAAATGCCGCCCGGTTGGCCCGCAAAGCGGCTTTGCGGGAGAAGGAATTCGGCATTTGGCAGGTGTGGACCTGGGCGCAGATGAAGGAGGAAATCTTCGCGTTCGCGGCCGGCCTGCAGGGCGTCGGATTCGCGCCCGGCGACAAACTGGCCATCGTCGGCGGCAACCGCCCGCGCATGTATTGGGGGATGACCGCGACGCAGTGTTTGCGCGGGATTCCGGTGCCGGTGTATCAGGACTCGGTGGCCGCGGAGATGGCGTTTGTGCTGGCGCACGCGGAAGCGCGGTTCGTATTGGCCGAAGACCAGGAGCAGGTCGACAAGGTGCTGGAAGTCGCGGCGCAACTGCCGCGGGTGGAGGGGGTGATTTACGACGACGGGCGCGGGCTGCGCGACTATCACCGCATCATGCCGCGCGGCAAACAACTGTATGACTTCGCCGAGGTGCAACGCCGCGGGCGCGAGGCGCTGGCGCATGACCCGCGCTTGCTGGATGCGCCGATTGCCGGCGCGTCCGGCGGCGATGGGGCGATTTTTCTGTATACCTCCGGGACCACCGGCGACCCCAAGGGCGTGGTGCTCACCCACGACAATGTCATCATCACCTCGCGCAACAGCGCCCGGCGCGACGGCTTGAGCGCGGATGAGGAGACGCTGTCGTATCTGCCGCTGGCGTGGGTCGGCGACAACATTTTTTCTTATGGGCAGGCGTATGTGACCGGGTTTTGCATCAACTGCCCGGAGAGCGAGCACACCGTGGCCATCGACCTGCGCGAAATCGGGCCGACTTATTACTTCGCGCCGCCGCGGATTTTCGAGAACCTTCTCACCAGCGTGATGATTCGCATGGAAGACGCCGGGCGCTTGAAGCGCAAACTGTTCCACTATTTCCTCGGTGTGGCGCGCAAAACCGGCGTCAAGATTCTAAGCGGCGAGCCGGTCCCGGCGTGGGAGCGGTTCAAATACTGGCTGGGCGATTTGTTGATTTACGCGCCGCTTAAGAACATCATGGGCTTCAGCCGCATTCGCCTGGCGTATACCGCCGGCGAAGCCATCGGCCCGGAGATATTCGACTTCTACCGCGCGCTCGGCATCAACATCAAGCAGTTATACGGGCAGACCGAAGCCGCGGTGTTCATCACCATGCAGCCGGACGGCGGGGTTTATGCCGACAGCGTGGGCGTGCCGGCGCCGGAGGTGGAAGTGAAAGTCGCTGACGACGGCGAAGTGATGTATCGCGGCCCCGGCGTGTTCCAGGGCTACTACAAAAACGATGAGAAGACGCGCGAGACCAAAACCGCGGACGGCTGGGTGAAGACCGGCGACGCCGGCTACTTCGACGCGCGCGGCCACTTGAAAATCATCGACCGCGCGCGCGATGTCGGGCGGCTGCAGGGCGGCGGCATGTTCGCGCCCAAATACCTGGAAAACAAACTGAAATTCTTCCCGCACATCAAGGAGGCGGTGACCTTCGGCAACCAGCGGGATTTTGTCGCGGCGTTCATCAACATCGACTTGGACGCGGTCGGCAACTGGGCCGAGCGCAACAACATCGCGTTCGCCAGTTATCAGGAGTTGGCCGCGCACGCGCGCGTGTATGAAATGATTGCGCGCCACATCGAACAGGTCAACCGCGACCTGGCGGCCGATGAACAGTTGCGCAACTCGCAGATCAAACGATTCCTCATCCTGCACAAGGAACTCGACCCCGACGACGGCGAACTGACGCGCACGCGCAAAGTGCGGCGGTCGACGATTGTCGACAAATACGCGAAGTTAATCGACGCGCTGTATTCCGGTGCAGCAAGGTGCCACATCCGCACCGAAGTCACCTTCGAGGACGGCCGCAGCGGGGAAATCGAAGCGGATTTGGAAATCCGCGATGTGGAGATTGATTCATCGACCGACGCGCCGGCGGATGCGGCGGCAAAGGCGGCGACCGGCGCGGAAAAACCGTCGCAAGGAAACGCCGCATGAACACCGACGCCGACATCCTCCTCTCGGTCAAAAACGTCTCGCTGTCATTCGGCGGCGTGCAGGCGTTGAGCGGCATCAGCGGCGACATTCGAAGCGGCGAAATTCGCGCCATCATCGGGCCGAACGGCGCGGGCAAGTCGTCCATGCTCAATGTCATCAACGGCTTTTATCATCCGCAGCAGGGCGAGGTGTGGTTTTGCGGC
>JAPPQJ010000190.1 GCA_028817015.1 Gammaproteobacteria bacterium | reverse complement strand
GCCAGCCCGGCCTGCCGCTCAAACTTTCGCGTCTGGCTGGTGTAATCGGACGTGGTGCCGTTGTCGCGGTCCAAATCGCGGTAGCGGTAGCCCAAATCCAGCGACAAATTCGCCTTCCAGTCGGCGTAGTTGTCGCGGCTGGCGTCGCGCTCGATGCGCTTGATGTCGAGGCCGATCTGCGCCTCTTCGAGGAGTTTGTCGTGCGCCAGCACCTTGTCGATGAACTGGGCTTCGGTAATGGCCGCCGCCGGGCCGGGGAGCAACAGCGCCATCAGGCAAAGGCGGCAAATTGCCCGGTGCCGGGCGCGGCGTGCGCCGCTCAACGCCCTGGTGTTTCGCGCCGCCCCCGCGTGGTTTGGGCTGCGGTTGCCGCGATTTTTGTCCGAGATTTTCCCTGTCTTGAACATGTTTGCCTCCTTGCAAAACGGGTTGTGAAATGACTGGCCGGTATTCTACGACTCCGGCGACGGCCGTTGCAACCTCCGTCGATTGGTTTTTACCGCGCCGCCGCCAACCATAAGCCGCTGTGGTCATATCAAATCCGCCGGTGGCGGGGGTTGCGGTTCAAATCCCCGCCTGTCGGGTTGATTTTCCCTGTTCCTCCGGGAGGGCCGGGGAGAGGGCAGCGCAGGCGGGAAAAATCGCTGCATTCCGGGTCAAGCCCGGCATGGCGGATGGGCGCCGTCGCCGTCAACCGGCCAGTTGACGGCGGGTGTGGTCCAGGCCGGCGCGCGCTTTGTCGGCGAACTCGTCTATGTCGGCGCGGCTGATGATTAGCGGCGGCGACAACACCATGGTATCGCCGACCGCGCGCATCACCAGGCCGTTGTCGAAGCAGGCGTCGCGGCACAGCGTGCCGGCCTTGCCGGGCGGGTCGAAGCGCCGGCCGCCCGCCTTGTCCGCCACCAGTTCGATGGCGCCGATGAAGCCGCGGCATCTGACCTCGCCGACCAGCGGGTGGTCGGCCAGCGACTGCAGCGCATCGCGCAGATAATCCATGGCTCGCTCGCAGGCGTTGTCGATGATGCGCTCGTCGCGCAGAATTTGAATGTTTTTCAACGCCACCGCGCACGCCACCGGATGCCCGGAATAGGTGTAGCCGTGGCTGAATTCACCGTCGTGGGCATCGAGCGCCTCGGCCACCCGGTCGGAGACCATCACCGCGCTGACCGGCTGATACCCGGACGACAGCCCTTTGGCCAGGGTCATTAAATCGCCCTCGATGGCGAAGGTGTCGGAGCCGAACCAGCGGCCGGTGCGGCCGAATCCGCAAATCACTTCATCGACAATTAAGAGAATGTCGTATTTTTTGCAGATGCGTTGAATCGCCGGCCAGTAGGTGGACGGCGGAATGATGACGCCGCCGGCGCCCTGAATCGGCTCGCCGATAAACGCCGCCACGCGCTCGGCGCCGAGTTCCTCAATTTTGTCCTGCAGCGCCTGCGCCGCGGCGCGCCCGAAATCGTCTTCGGATAAGTCGGCGTATTGGTCGTCGCGGCCAAAATAGTAGGGCTGCTCGATGTGCTCGATGCCGGGGATGGGCAGGCCGCCCTGCGCGTGCATGGTTTGCATGCCGCCGAGGCTGGCGCCGGCCATGGTGCTGCCGTGGTAGGCGTTGCGCCGGCTGATGATGATGCGGCGCTGCGCCTGGCCGCGCACCTGCCAGTAGTAACGCGCCAGGCGCACGATGGTGTCGTTGGCGTCGGAGCCGGTGCAGCCGAAAAACGCCCGCTTATACTGCGCCGGCGTGACTTCGGCCAGCGCCTCGGCCAATTCCACCGCCGGCACCTGGGCGGTCTGGAAAAAACTGTTGTAATACGGCAGTTGCAGCATCTGCTGATGCGCCGCTTCGGCCAACTCGGTGCGCCCGTAGCCGATGTTGACGCACCACAACCCGGCCATGAAGTCGAGATAGCGGTTGCCGTCCGAATCGCGGATGTGCGCGCCGTCGGCGCCGCTGATAATGCGCGCGCCGCGGGCGGCCAGGCGGAGGTGATTGGTGAACGGATGCAGGTGATGGCGGCGGTCGAGGTCGCGCAGGGCGGCGGTGGTGCGGGCGGCGGCGGTGCTCATTTGATGGAATGTCTCGCGGTTGTTGATGCGGCGGTTATTTTATTGAACGGCGCGATGAAAGCAAGCGGCGCGCCGCTGATGCTTGACACGCCGCCTCGCTACGCGCCATACAACGATTGTTCGTCAAGCAACGCCGATTGTTCCCGCGTTTTCCGCTCCCGGCGCTCGCGGCCCGATGCGTCGTAGTTTGTTACAACCGCTTCCACCACGATTTGATTGGAGGCGCGTTAACTTTCATTGGCGCGGCGGAAGTCCCGGGCAGGTGTCGGGAGTCGGAGAACGCCATGGAGATGACAATCAGGGCGGGTTGTGCCGCCCGGCTCCGGCGCGCTTTGCGTGTTAGATGGAGTCCAATCCAATCAAGCCGCGAATCAAACCGTTTTGCGCCGGTGTTTTACATCGCGGCGGTCGCACCAGCGGTAGTAGCCGATGGACGGCGCCAGAAACCACGGGTGGCCGCGGTAATACGCGCGCGCCGGGAAAGTCAAGTTGTCGAGGGCGGTGGCGCCGCGCGCGTCGCCGACGACCTTCAGCCCGGTGCGCATGCCGAAATAACTGGCCAGCGAAATCCCCGAGCCGCAGTAGCCCATGCTGTAATAAACGCCGCCGTGTTGCCCGATATGCGGCGTCTCGTCAAAACTATAGCCAACGAAACCCATCCACGAGTGGCTGACGCGCGCCGCCGCCAGTTCGGGGAACAGGTCGGTCATCTGGCGGTGCAGGAGGCGCGCACTGCGGCGCAGGTCGGTCTCGCGCAGCGACACCCGGCCGCCGAACAAAATCCGCCGGCGCTCGGGGCAGGTGCGGTAGAACACCACCAGCTTGCGCGTGTCGGTGACCACGCGGTCGTTGGGAATGAGGCGCGCGAGGGCCGCTTCCGGCAGCGGCTCGGTGGCGATCATATACGAGCCGATGGGAATGATGCGGCGATGCTGCCACGGTGTGGCGCGCCCGGTGTAGCCGCTGGTGGCGACCACGACATCGCCGGCGGTGACCGCGCCCCGCGAGGTTTCGACCGTGAACGGTTTGCCGCCGGCGATTTTGCGAACCCGGCAGCGGGTGACGATTTCGACTCCGTTCGACCGCGCGCAGTCCAGCAGTCCCTGATGGTATCGCCCCGGGTCGATGGAGGCGTGATGCGGATAGACCACACCGCCGTGGTAGAACGAAGTGCCGACCTCGGCGCCTTCATCGCCCGGCGCAACCGCATATGCGCCGATGTTTAATGCATGCGGGAGGTCGGCGATTTTTTGTTTCAACCCGGCAAACGCGCGCGGCGTGTGCGCGCCGTGGAACCGCCCGACTTTGCGGAAGTCGCAGTCGATGTTGTTGTCCAGGATGAACGATTCAACCCACCGGAGCGCGTTGTTGCCTTCGCGGAGAATCGCCAACGCGGCGTCATGACCGTATTTCTTCGCCAGCAACGGAAAGGTGGGTTTAAGGCTGGTGCTGACCTGGCCGCCGTTTCGGGAACTGCATCCGAAGCCGGCTTGTTCGGCGTCCACCACCACCGTGCGGCGGCCGTGCCGCGCGGTTTGAATGGCCGCCGACAGGCCGGTGTAGCCGGAGCCGATGATCAGGACATCGGCGGTGCGCGGGGCGGCCCTTTTAGCGTCACCGTTACCGCCACCGCCATCGATGTCCGGCCGCGGCGTGCGCTCCCACCAATACGGCGTCTGCTTGAAATCGGGCGTGAAAATATCTTCTCTCATGACTCTTCTCGCTTTTTTGACAGCGCACCGCCGCCGGCCGTTCGCGGTTGATTTCCACCCCCAGCCCGAGCCCGGTGCACCAGTCACTGTAACACAGCCGCCGGCCACCGCATAAGGCGATTCGCGGAACAGGCCCCTGCCGCGGATAATAATCCGCGCCCTCGATGCAAAACTTGGGATATTTCCCGGCATTGGCGGTCGCGCGCAAAGAATGCATGGTAAAAAGCGTCACCATGGACAAGTTGGCGCAGCGCGGCGTGCACGGCATGTCATGCGCTTCGGCCATTTGCACGATTTGTCGGTGCAGCGCCTGCGCGGTGATGTCGGCGTGATACGGCGCCACCCGCCCCCAGCCGCGCGCGCCGCTTTTTCACCCTGTAATCCCCCACGCCCCGCCCTCCACAAACATGAAGCGCGATATGTTGCGGGCTCTTAAGAAACATTGGCTCTAAACGCTGGACCGGTTAAAATACGCGCCGATTTGAGGTATCATATTCTTTTTAAGGACATGTCAAGCGCCTTCCTTCACCTTCCCTTAAATCCGTGCACCTAACTCCCCCCGTGCCACCTCTGCGCCTCCCGTCCATACCGCTGTTGGCCGCCCCTCGCCGTTGCAGGGGGGGCGGTGGCTGAGCGCGGTGGAAACCCCTGTCTGCCCGCCCTTTTTCGCGCTATTGCGTTGACGGCGGCGCTGTTTATGCTGGTCGCCGCCCCCAGCCCCGCCCAGCAGTCCCCCCAACCCGGCGACACCTACATCTTCTCGGAGGCCGCCAACCGGGATGATTACCGCAAGGAGGAGGGCAGTTCGTTTACTTTCACGATTAAGCGGCGTTCGGCGTTGACGGGGGCGGACACTGAGACCGTTGTCTGCCAGGTTTCCGGTTCCGGGAGGTGGCCCCTGGCGGCGGAGGATTTTCGCGCCAGCGCGACGGCCACCGGGCCGTTGGCGGCGTTGCCGGGGCCCGGCGCGCAGTTAACCTTCACCGCCGCCAACTGGAACCGGCCGCAGCAGTGCGCGACCCTGCATACCCTGGACGACTATCGCGGCGAGGCGGGGCGCTTCAATAGAGACATCGAGACGGCCACCATGGTGGCGTATTTGTGCAACTCGGCCAGCCAGTGCGGCAACACGCAGAGAGCGGCGCGCGGCCGGTTAATCATGGAGGTCGTCGATAACGACCCTGATTTCGGAGGTGCCGTCCGTGCCACCGGCAGTGGCGGCGACCGCGACCCCGACACGCCCGGCCTGCAGGTCTTTGAGGGCGACACCATTACTTGGACTTTCATCTACTTCGTAGATGCCAGAACCAGAGGACAGGTTGAATTCGACGTCCATTTCAGCGGCACCTACGACGCGGCCGACAGCGACCGCAACCCCGGCTCTCGTCGTATCGGTTTTCGGATCAACCCCGGCCCGTTCGACAACGCCCTCACCCTCACCCAGACCATCACCGATGACTCCGATATTGAAGACGCCGAGACCATCGCCGCCACTTACACCTCCCGTAATCGTCCTGGCGATCCAGGTCCGGCACCGACTACCGTCACCATCCTCGCCAGCGACGGCGTCGAGTTCTACATCGACTCGCCGCCGTCCGGCACGGTGTTCGAGAACGAGACGCTCAACATCGTGATTGGATTTCGCGGCATCCGCAATGTTTTTTCCACCAGCCTCAATTACGCCGTTGGCGGCACCGCCACCCTCGGCGCCGATTACGAAGTGGATGCGGCGGTGCCGTCGTCCGAGGTCGACTCCTTCAACCGCGGCACCGGCGCCGGCCTCGTGCGAATCGATTCCCATATCGACACCGTGACCCTGCCCATCCGCATCCTGCTGGACGGAACCGCCGACCCCGGCGAGACCGTCACCTTCCAAATCACCGGCGGCGCGCCGAACTATGTGACTTTCAACCGCGCGGTTTTCACCTACACCATCAGCGACAGCGCGGCGCTCAGCGTCACCGGCCCGGCCACCGTCACCGAGGCGAACCGCGACTTGCGCTACACGGTCAGTTACACCCCCGAGCGCAGCGTGCCGGCGCTCACCGTGCCGTTCACGGTGACCGGCACGGCCACCGTCGGCGGTGGCGGCACCGCCTCGCCGCTCATCTTCTCCGCGGGTGGGGCCGGCGAGACCTTGAGCGCCGACCTCATCGTGCGCCTGGTGGAGGCCGACTTAATCCTGGCCAACGAGGGCACGGAGACGGTGGTCATCGCCCCCGCCGCATCCACGCAGTTTCCGTCCGGCTACGCCGTGGTAGCCAACCCGGCCACTTTCACCACCGCTGTCACCGACGCCGCCGCCACCGCCTTTTTGGAGGGCGCCGACCGCAGCGTGGTGGAGGGCAGCATGGCCAGCGTGTTCGTCGGTTTGCAAGGCCCGGCGCGCACCGCCGCCACCACCGCCGCCTTCGCCATCACCGGCACCGCCACCGCCGGCGACTATGAAGTGGTCACCCGCAGCGGCTCGCCGGTGCTCGCCTTTGACGCCACCACCGCCACCGGCACCGTGCAGATTCCGCCCGGGGCGATGGAGCGCGGGCGCATCGACCTGCGTATTCTCAGCGACGCCGATGACGATGCGGGCGAGACCCTCATCATTACCTTGACCGGCCACGACCAACCCGGAGGCGCCGACGGGCCGCTGGCGTTCAACCCGGCGCCGCTGACCCTCACCCTCTTCCCCACCGAGGTCGGCCTGGCGGCGACGCTGCCGGCCGGCGACCGCGTGCCGGCCACCGCCGATGTGCTGGATGTCAACGAGGGCGATGCGGTGGAGTTTGCGGTGACCGTCACCGGCGCCCCGCCGGTCGGCGGGCTGGAAGTCACCTGGGCGGTCGGCGGCGTGGAGTCGGCCGACTGGTCCACCACCGCAAGCCGCAATGGTGCCGGCGGCAGCCTCACTTTCACCGCCGCCGGCACGCAGACCGTCACCGTCACCGCTGCCGCCGACGGCCTCAACGAAGCCGCGGAGAGTCTGCGCTTCACCCTCACCGTCAGCGGCGCCCCGGTCGTCTTGCTCAGCCGCGCAGCCGAGGCGCGCATCGCCGCCTCCGATCCCGCCACCTACAGCATCGCCGCCGCCGCCGGCGCGGTGGCCGAGGGCGGCGAGGCCGCGTTCACGGTCACCTTGAGCGCCGCCAGCGAAGGCGATGTCACCATTCCGCTGGCGATCAGCGGCAGCGCCGCCGCTGATGCCGTGAATCCGCCGGCCACCGTCACCATCGCGGCCGGCCAGACCACCGCCACCGTGCGCATCGCCACCGCCGACGACGATTTGAACGAAGGGCCGGAAGCCCTCACCGTCGCGGTCGGCGAGGCCACCGCCGCCGCCTTCAGCAAGGGCGCGGCGGCCGGCGCCATCAGCCGCACCGCCACCGTCGCCGGCCAGCGCGCCACGGTCACCTTCACCGACAACGACCCGGCCACGGTCACCCTCGCCTACGCCGGCGGCGACGCCGACGCCACCACCGCCGGCAATCAGGTGCCGGAGGGCGGCAGGGCGCTGTTCACCGTGACCTTGAGCCCGGCCAGCGCCGGGGAGGTGACAGTGCCGTATACCCTCAGCGGCGCCGGCATCACCGCCGACGACTACACCGACCCCGGCGGCGGCAGCGTCACCCTGGCCGCCGGCGCCACCGGCGCGACCATCGCCATCGGCATCCGCTTCGACGGCGCGGCCGAGCAGGCCGAGACCCTGACCGTGACATTAAGCCGGCCGACCGCCGGCACAGGCGGCGGGCAAGTGGCGTTGGGCGCGGCGGCGGCGCGCTCGGCGGCGGTGCAGATTCCCGCCAGCGACCGCGTCGCGCATGCGGTGTTTTTCGCGCCGGTGGCCGGCGGAGCAAGGATCAACGAGGGGGGCTCCAGGGCCTTCACCGTCACCCGCACCGGCCCGGCGTTGACCGCGCCGCTCACCGTGTCCTGGAGCATCGCGCATGCCGGCACCGCCGCCGCCGCCGACCTGAGCGCGGCCACGCGGGCCGGCGGCTCGGTGACTTTCAACGGCGCGGAGACCGGCAAAAGCATCACCCTCGCGGCCGCGGAAGACCGCTTGCCGGAGGCCGCCGAGGAATTCTCGGTGGATCTGTCCGCCGCCGCCGGCGCGCTGCAAAGCCACGGCGGTGTCGCCCTCGGCCCGCCGCTGCGGGTGCGAATCATCGACAACGATGTGGTCCCGGTGGAGGTGGATGGCGGCAGGAGGGTCATCCAAACAGGCGTCACTGTGATCGGCTCTGTGATAGTGGGGGAGGTGAATTCCCCTGGCGGCACCACCCGGAGCGAGGGCACGGTGTTTTCCGTGGCCTTGCAGCAGACCCAGCATCCGACTAGTGCATTTTTTGCAGACCCCCAAGGCCTCCTGGCCCATGTGCCGTTGCGCTACACGGTCACCGGCATCGGCGCCGGCCAGTGGCGCGACCACGGCGTTGTGGACCCGCAGACCGCCGACTCACGCCCCGTCGGCGATGGCACCTTGTCGCTCTCCTATGCCGCAAACAGGCGTGTTTATTTCAGCACCGTGCCAAACGACCTGAACGAGGCCGACAGAACCATGGTCATCCGCTTCCAGGCCGCCGCCGGTTTCGGGCCGCGGGTGTTGCTTGGTTTTCCGTTTCGGCCGCCGACCTTAAGGAATGCCGTCATTGAAAGCACACTTTCTCGTCGAACTTACGAAGAGAAACGCCCCCTCACCCTCACCATCACCGACGACGACCCCCTGGTCGCCACCTTCGCCCCGTCGGACAGGCGGCTGGAGGTGGCCGAAGGCACGGAGGTGGCGTTGACCGTGAACTTCGACCGCGCCAGCGCCGGCGATATCACGGTGCCGTATACCGTCACCGCCTCCGACGATCTGCCGCCGGACTATACCGACCTGAGCGGCGGCAGCATCGTGGTGCCGGCCGGCCAGACCCGCGGCGTCATCCGCCTGCGCTCCGACTTCAGCGCCCGCACCGCCGGCGCCGGAGACCTCACCGTGGCCTTCGGCACGCTGAGCGCGGACTCCCGCGGCGGCCGGGTCAGCGGCAGCGGCGAGGCGGTCATCGAGGTTCGATACAGCCCGCACCAGCGCACCTTTTCCATCACCGCGGCCGAGACCACGGTGGAAGAGGGCGGCGCGGCCGGGTTCACGGTGCGCATGACCGGTGCACTGCCGGGGGAAGTCAACTGGGCGTTGGCCGGCAGCGCCGACCCGGCCACCGACCTCAGCGGCGCCACCGGCGGCACGCTGAGGTTCACCGACTACACGCCGCAGCACATCGCCATCCCCATCGTCGATGACGCCCTGAACGAGGCCGCCGAGGCGGTGCGCGTCGCGCTGTCGCTGCTGGCCGGCGACAGCAACTCGCACCTGGGAAACGCCGCCGCCACCGTCACCATCCTGGCCTCCGACCCGCTGAGCGTTTCGCTCAGCGCCGACCGGGTGCTGGAATCCGCCACTGAGGCCGTGTTCACCGTGCACTTAAGCGGTCGCAGCGCCGACGCCGTTTCCGTCTCCGTGGCCGCCGGCGTCTTTGATGTCGGCGACACCGCCACCGTGGGCGACGATTTCACCTCCAAAGTCTCCCAGGTCACCGTCCCCGCCGGCGCCTTGCGCGCGTTTTACAGCGTGCAGTTGAGGGACGACAACCTGAACGAGGCCGACGAGACCATCATGGCCGTGCTTGGCGAAACCCTCACTGTGGGCCCGGCCGCCGGCCCGGTTTCGCCGGCGCAAAACGGCGCCCGGGCCACCGCTGTCATCCTGGACGACGATCCGGTGACCGCTACCATCGCCGCGCCCGACCCGGCCGAGGCTGTTGAAGGCGGCCCCTCGGCGTTCACCGTCACGCTTGGCGGCGGCGAGCCGACCACGCCGGTGCGGGTGTTCTACCGCCTCGGCGGGGCCGGCATCACCGCCGCCGACTATTTTGACCCCGGTGCCGGGGTGTTGTCCTTCGATCTGGCGGCGGCTGCGGCCGACCCGGCCACCGCCACGGTCACCGTGAACATCGTCGCCGACGGTGTGCAGGAGGACGCGGAAAACCTGTCGGTCACGATGACCGGCGGCGACACCGGCGGCGGCGGGGCGGTGGCGCTTGCCGACATCGGCACGCAGGCCCAGGTCACCATCGCGGCTTCAAACGCGGCCACGCACCGGTTCACTTTCGCCAACCCGCCGCGCCGCATGGCCGAGGGCGCATCGGCGGTTTTTGTGGTCTCGCGCAGCGGGCCGCCCGTGGCCGGGGCGTTGTCGGTGCAGTGGGAGTATTCGGCCGGTGCCGGCGGCACCGTGGGCGCGGATTTCAGCGGCGGCGCGCCGGGCGGCGGTCGCCTCACTTTCAGCGGCGGCCAGAGGCGCGCCTCGTTCATCATCGCCACCGCCGACGACCTGTTGAACGAGGCGGAGGAGAGATTCAACCTGACCTTAAGCGTCACGCCCGAGGCCATCGCCGCCGGCGCGGGGGTGGGCCCGGCGGTGGAAGTGGCGGTGGTGGATGACGATGTGCTGCAGGTGACCGCCTATCTGGAAGGGTCGACGCTGACCCAGGAGGGCGGCGCGGCGCTTGACATTGATTTCGGCGTCACCGCCGGGGTCGCCGCCAGCGCGCCGGTGGTGTTCACCTGGTCTTTGGATGCGCCCCACCCCGGCGTGGTCAGCCCCAAATCCGGCACCGTCACCATTGCGGTCGGCAGCACCTCGGCCAGCGTGCCGGTCACCTTCCCGGAAGACGATCTGGTCACCGGGCGCGGGCTCATCACCTTGGTGGCCGGCGCGCAGTCGGCCGGGGCGGTGCGCGTGCAGGTGGGCGGCGGCCGCGCGCCCCTCAATGTCGGTGCGTGGCTGTTCGCGGACAACGACGCGGTGCGCCTCAGCATCGCCTCTGACCAGGCTCAGGTGGACGAGGGCGGCATCGCCGCTTTTACCGTCACCTCGGATCATGACTCCACGCTGGACGCCATCGCCGACTACGCCATCACCGCCACCGGCAGCCCGGCACCTGAGTTCACCGACTTGGGCGGCGGCACGGTCACCATCCCGGCCGGCCGGCGCAGCGCCACCATTTCGGTGGCCACGGCCCTGGCGGCCGCCGCCAGCGGCAGCGGCAGCCTCCGCGTCACTCTCAGCAATCCGCGCTTCAGCGGCGGTTCCTCCGGCTTCATCCGCATCGGCACCGCCGACGCCGCCACCACGGTCAACTACGCCACCCAGCCGGAGTTCTCCATCACCTACCCCGGCGCGCCGAGAAACTATAACTTCATCGAGGGCCGCACCTATCAATTCCCGGTGATCCTGAGCCAGCCGCCGCCGGGCCGGACCTTAAGCGTCCGGTGGGCGGTGCAGGCCCCTGAGATGCCGGGCTCCGCCACAGCGCAACTGATCGGCGTATCGGCGGCGGACTTTTGCGATGCATCCGGTGCTCCCGCCGAGGCCATGCCGTCCGGACGGCTGCGCTTTGCCGGCGGCACGCAGCGGCGCACCGTCACCTTGAGGTTCTGCGCCGACGGTTTGCTGGAGCCGGTGGAGGGGTTTCACCTGACCCTCAGCGAGCCGGCGCCGGTTAACTTAGTGCGCATCACCGGCCCCGACGGCGGTCGCCAGACGCTGAATCTGCGCCTGGAAAGCGCCGAGGCGCCCGGCGTGCGGTTGCCGGAGCGGCTGGATGTCACCGAAGGCGGCAGCGTTGATTTCACCATCACCTTCACCGGCGGCGAGCCCGGCCCGAACGCCTTTTTGACCCACCGGCCGAGCGCCCTGCCCGGGGTGGCGGCCAATGAAGCGGGCGAGCGCCCGGCGCCGTTCAACTTGCCGCCGCCGTTCGACGCCGGCGGCGGCACCGTGGCCATCACCTCCAACCCGTTTGTCATCGCGCTGCAGTTCCCGGACGACGATCTCAACGAGGCGGCGGAAGGCTGGCAAATAGGCATCAACTTCGCCAATATCGGCCATAGCACGACCTACCAGGTGCCGGTGCGGGTGGCCGACAACGACCCGCTGACCTTCACCCTGCAAGGCCCCGACCCGGCCACCGTGCGCGAAGGCCAGAACGCGGTGTTCACCATCCAGGCCGCCGGCGGCCGGCCGGGCCCGTTCAACTATGCGTTCACCTATTCCATCATCGGCGGCGTCGACTTCGCGGATTACGCCGGGGCCACCGGTGTCCACACCACCACCGCCAACGCTTTCGCCGCCACCTCCCGCATCACCCTGAATATCCTGGCCGACCGGGTCGCCGAGGGCGCCGAGAACTTAACCGTTGTCCTGACCTCCGTCGAAGCCGCCGGCGGCGGCGCGGTGGACCTCGGCGAAGCCGAAGACCTCAGCGCCACGGTCACCATCGCCGCCTCGGGCCAAAGCAGCCATGGGGTCTCGTTGAGCAGCGCGGCCGCATCAGTGCGCGAGGGTCAATCGGCGCTTTTCACCGTCACCCGCAGCGGCCCGGCGCTTGGCGGGGACGACGCCATCACCATCAACTGGGCGGTGGCCCACGGCGGCAGGCCCGGGGTGCGCGCCACCGACTCCCTGGACTTCACCGGCGCCACCAGCGGCTCAGTGGTGTTCAACGCCGACCACCCGGCCACCCGCTCGTTTAGCGTCGCCATCCAGGGCGTGGAGGCGGTGTTGGAGGGCGACGAGGCGTTCACCGTTGCGCTGTCGGCATCGCCGTCCACGCTGAGCAACGCCGGCGGCGTCACCTTAGGCGCGCCGGTGGGGGTGCTGGTTCGCGACGAGTCCCACAAACACATGGCGTTGGGGGTGCAGGGGCCCGGCGCCGCTGAATTCGACGAGGGCGACTCAATCCCCCTGACCGTGCAACTGCAGCGCAACGGCGACGCCTACGCCGGGCGCACGCTGACCACCGAGATTCCGCTGCGCATCGCCTACACCGGCCGAACCACTTACGGCCTCGCCGGCGATGGCGACCCCATCGCCGATGTGTATGACGACCACCCGGCCAACGGCCGGGTGATGATCCCGGCCGGCGGCAACCGCGCCGTCGTCACCCTGCGCATCGTGGAGAACTTGCTGAACGAGCCGGTTCGCCAGTTGCGTTTGAGTTTTCGCTTCGCCGACCCGGCCGAGCGCCACGCGGCGCAACTTGGATGGGCGCCTAACATCCCCGGTGCCGGCGGCTACAACATCGATTACCGGATTGTGGACAACGACCCGCTGCGCGCCGAATGGGCCTCCACGGCCGTGGTGCAGGCGGTGGAGGGCGGCGAGGCGCTGTTGCCGGTGCGCTTGACCGGCGCCGCGGCCGGCAGCGTGGCGCAGGTCAACCTGCCGTATACCGTCACCGCTGCGGCCGGGGGCGGGGGCGTGATACCGCTGTGGCGCGACGCCGGCGGCGGCGTGTTGCGGGTGAGTCCCGGCGCCACCGGCGGGGTCATCCGCTTGACGCTGCCGTCCGGCCCGGCCGATTCGGGCGACGGTTTCATCCGCGTCACCTTAGGGGCGCCGGTGCTGACCACGCCGCCGGCGCGCCGCACCGGTCTGCCGATGCCGGTCGCCACCCACGACGCCACCCCCGCGCGCATCCGCGTGCGCTATCTGCCGGACGCCGCGCCGCGCCTGTTTCGCCTGGCCGCCGCCACCGAGGCCGTGGACGAGGGCGGGGTGGCCAAGTTCACGGTCACCGTGGCCGGTGTGTCGCCGACAGCGGATGCGCCGGCCGCGGTGAACTGGCGGGTGATGGCCGGTGCCGCGGGGTCGGCCACGGCCGCCGATGTCACCACCGCCGCCGGTCGCGTGGTGTTCACCACCGCCGCACCGCAGACTCTCAGCGTGGGCATCGCCGACGATGCGCTGAACGAAGGCGCGGAAACCCTGACCCTGGTGCTGGAGTCGCCCACGGCCGCCGGCATCGACGCCGACCACACCGCCGCCGCCACCATCGCGCCTTCCGACCCGGTGACCGCCACCCTGTCCGGCGGCGGCGTGGTGGTGGAAGGTGCGGGTGCGGCGCGGTTTACAGTGACCCTGTCGGCTCGGTCGGCCGGTGCCATCGGCGTGCCGTTGTTGTTCAGCGGCAGCGCGTCCGCGGCCGGCTATGGGCGCGATTACACCGCCCCTGCCGTGGTCACCTTGCCGGCCGGGGCGATGAGCCATGGGTTTGAGGTGGCCATCGTGGAGGACAGCATCAGCGAGGCGCGCGAGACCCTCACCCTGACCCTGGGTGCGCTCCTGAACCCCGGCCCCGGGGCCGGCCCCGCCAGCCGCGCCG
>JAPPQJ010000176.1 GCA_028817015.1 Gammaproteobacteria bacterium | reverse complement strand
AGACCACGCCGGCGCCGCCGCCCCACCGCCGGCACTGGCCGCAGTGGCAAATGCTGGCGTCGGCGGCCGCTTGCGGCAAACTAAATCTGACCTCGCCGCACAGGCAGGCGCCGCGCCGGTCGCCATCCGCCGGCGGCGGTGAGGGCGGGCGGAAGCGATTCTTCGCGGCCTGCAATGCGATGAAAGTTTTGACGAACACGCGCTTTGCGGCCGGCATTTTGGCCACCACCGCGGCGGTGAACTCGGCGCCGGTCAGGCGCGGCGCGGCGTCCGCCATGTCGTAATAGGCCGGTTTGTCATCGATGAAAATGTGCTGGCCGAGCCGCGCCGCGCCGTTGTCCGGGAGCGCGGCGGCGCACACCAGCCAGCCGCCGGCCGCGCCTTTCTGCCGCCAGAACAGCGAACTGCCGCACTCGCCGCAAAAACCGCGCTCGCCCCACCCCGACGAGGCGTACCACTGCAGCGCTTCGCCCGCGGTCACGGTAACCGCATCGACCACGCCGCCGACTAACGGCCCGCCGCCCGCCCAACGCCGGCACATGCCGCAGTGGCACATGCCGATTTCATGAGGCGGCCGCGGCACTGAGAAACGCACCGCACCGCACAGGCAGCGGCCTTGTTCAGATGATGAGATGTTCATTGTGCAGTCCTCCCGGTCATTGAATCGTCATTGCCGGGCATGGCGTGCGTGGGCGCGAGATTCATCATCGAGCGGTCTCCCGAACACCCGACTGCCGGCATATCCGCTTCACGATATGCTTGTGGATTTGCCAATGCCTGGGAAGCGGCGCGCGCTGCCGGCGGCGTGGCCGCGCTTTGTCGAATGTCCGCGGCTTTCGCGGTTTTGCCGGTGGCCATGTCAATCATCCGATGGGCACCGGCGCAGTATAGCCGAAATCGCCGCCGCTCCCGTCACCCCCGGGAAAAGCGGCATCGCGGCCACCGGCGATTCGGCAACGGGTATAATTACCGCCTGTCCCATCGACCCCGCCCCCCATCCGCCTCCGCCAGTCCGGCCCCAGATTGCAATGTTAGTCATCCCCGGCGGCAGCGCGCTGTCCACCCACCAGGCGGCCAAAGTGCTGGAGCAACTGCAGTCCGCCCTGCCGGACTGCCGCGCGGTGAGCGCCCGCTTCCTGCATTTCGTGCATCTGGACCAGTCCGTCGGCGGCCTCGACCGCGACAGCCGGGCGCTCCTCGACCGCCTGCTGCATTACGGCGAGCCGTATGCCGCGCCGCGCGGCCGGTCCGCCGGCGGCGATTCACATGTTTTCACGCGGGTGGTGACGCCGCGCCTCGGCACCATTTCGCCGTGGTCCACCAAGGCCACCGACATCCTGCACAAATGCGGCCTGCGCGCGGCCCTGCGGGTTGAGCGCGGCGCGGAATGGCATCTGTATTTTCGCGCCGGCGCGCCCCCGGCCGCCGATGCAGCCACCGCAGCGTTGCCGCTCATCCACGACCCGATGACCGAGTCGGTGCTGCCCGAACGCCGCGCCGCCGAAGCGTTGTTTCAGCGCGCCAACCCGCCGCCGCCGGCGGTCGTGGACTTGCGCGGCGCTGATGCGCTGGCGGCCCTGGAAGCGGCCGACACCGCGCTCGGCCTGGCCCTCAGCGACGCCGAGCGCCGCTATCTGGCCGCGCAGTTCAAGCGCCTTGGGCGGAGCCCCACCGATGTCGAACTGATGATGTTCGCGCAGGTCAACTCCGAGCACTGTCGCCACAAGATATTCAACGCGAAGTGGCGCATCGACGGCCGCGCCATGCCGCAGTCGCTGTTCGGCATGATTCGCCAAACCCACCGCGCCCACGGCGACGGCACGATAGTCGCCTACCGCGACAACGCGGCGGTGTTGGCCGGCGCCGAAGCGATGCGCTTTTGCGCCGACCCGCGCAGCCGGGTGTTCACCGCGCAGGCCGAGGCGGCGCATTTCACCGCCAAGGCGGAAACCCACAACCACCCCACCGCGATTTCTCCGTTCGCCGGCGCGGCCACCGGCGCGGGCGGCGAAATCCGCGACGAAGGCGCCACCGGCCTGGGCGGCAAACCCAGGGCCGGGCTGGTCGGCTACTCGGTCTCGCACCTGCGGCTGCCGGGCTGGGTGCGGCCGTGGGAGGGCGCGGAAAACAAGCCGGCGCGAATCGCCTCGCCGCTGCAAATCATGTTGGACGGCCCGCTCGGCGCCGCCGCGTTCAACAACGAATTCGGCCGCCCCGCCATCGCCGGCTACTTCCGCACCTTCGAGCACCCCCGGCCCGGCAGCGGCGGTGCGTTCCGCCACGCCTACCACAAGCCGATTATGTTGGCCGGCGGCATCGGCGCCATCCGCCCGGCGCATGTAAACAAGAAACCCATTGCCGCCGGCGCGCCGATTGTGGTGTTAGGCGGGCCGGCCATGCTCATCGGCTTAGGGGGCGGTGCGGCCTCCAGCGTCGCCTCCGGCGACTCATCGGAGGCGTTGGACTTCGCCTCGGTGCAGCGCGGCAACGCCGAAATGCAGCGCCGCTGCCAGGAGGTCATCGACCACTGCTGCGCGCTCGGCGAGAAAAACCCGATTGCGTCGATTCACGATGTCGGCGCGGGCGGCCTCTCCAACGCGCTGCCGGAGTTGGTGCAGGGCGGCGGCGGCGCGTTTGAGTTGCGCGAGGTGCCGAGCGATGAGCCGGGGATGACGCCGCTGCAAATCTGGTGCAACGAGTCGCAGGAGCGCTATGTGCTGGCTTTGGCGCCCGGCCGGCTGGAGGAATTCGAGGCCATTTGCCGGCGCGAGCGATGCCCGTTTGCGCGCGTCGGCACGGCCACCGAAGCGCCGCATCTGCGCGTGTCCGACCGCCACTTTGCCGGCGGCGACATCTCGCGGCGCGCGATGCCGGTGGATTTGCCGATGGAGGTGTTGTTCGCCGAGACGCCGCGCATGCGCCGGGAAGTCAGCCGCGCAGCCATGACCAGGGCGGGCGAGTCGCGCGCGCTGCGATTCGGCGGCCTGACCGTGCAGCGCGCCGCCGAACTGGTGCTGGGTTTTCCCACGGTCGCCGACAAAACCTTCCTGGTGACCATTGGCGACCGCAGCGTCGGCGGGCGGGTGGCGCGCGACCAGTTGGTCGGCCCGTGGCAGGTGCCGGTCGCCGATGTCGGCGTGGTCGCCGACGACTACCAAAGCCACAGCGGGCAGGCGATGGCGCTTGGCGAACGCGCGCCGTTAGCGCTCATCGACGCCCCGGCCAGCGGGCGCATGGCGCTCGGCGAGGCGCTCACCAACATCGCGGCCGCCCGCATCGGCGGCACCGGCCGCATTAAACTGTCGGCCAACTGGATGGCCGCGGCCGGTGAGCCCGGCATGGACGCGGCGTTGTTCGACACGGTGCACTCGGTGGCGCTCGACTTGTGCCCGAAACTCGGCCTGTCGATTCCGGTCGGCAAGGATTCGCTGTCGATGAAATCGGCGTGGCGCGACTCCACCGGGCGCGAATGCCGGTCGGTGGCGCCGCTGTCGCTCATCGTCACCGCGTTCGCGCCGGTCGCCGACATCCGCGACACGCTGACCCCGCAGTTGGACGCCGGCGGTGCCGGTGCCGGCGGCAACGACCTCTGGCTGTTCGATTTAGGGTGCGGCCGCAACCGACTCGGCGGCTCGATACTGGCGCAGGCGACCGGGCAACTTGGCGAGACTGCGCCGGATGTGATGGATGCCGATTTGCTGCGGCGGTTGTTCGACTTCACGCAGGCGCCGGCCGCGCGCCGGCACATCACCGCCTACCACGACCGCTCGGACGGCGGCGCGCTGGCGGCCTTGTGCGAGATGGCGTTCGCGGCGCGTTGCGGGCTGAAGTTGGATTTCGGCGAACTGAAGGGCGGGGCGTTGGCGGTGTTGTTCAACGAGGAATTGGGCGCGGTGATTCAAACCCGGCGCGCGGCGCGTGCGCGGTTCGCCGAGCAGATTCGCCGCTTCGGTTTGGACGCCGCCGCCCACCGTATCGGCGAGGCCACTGGCGACGCCGGGGGCGATGCGGGCGGCGATGAAATCGTCATCGAGTCGGGCGGCGAATCGTGGCTGCGCATGAAGCGCATAGCGTTGCAGCGCGCCTGGTCGGAGACCTCGTGGCGGATGCAGCGGTTGCGCGACAACCCGGACTGCGCCGATGAAGCATACCGCGCCATTGCCGACGCCGGTGACCGCGGGTTGTTTTCGCTTACGACTTTCGACCACAAGACCGATGTCGCCGCGCCGTTCATCGCCCGCACCCGGCCACAAATCGCCATCCTGCGCGAGCAGGGCGTCAACGGCCAACTGGAAATGGCCGCGGCCTTCGATGCGGCCGGCTTTGCGGCGGTGGATGTGACCATGAGCGATTTGGCGTCCGGCGAATCCTTGCATGCCTACCGCGGGCTGGCGGCGTGCGGCGGTTTCTCGTTCGGCGATGTATTGGGCGCCGGCGAGGGCTGGGCCAAGTCGATTCTCTACAACCCGCGCCTGCGCGACACCTTCGCCGAATTCTTCGCCCGCGACGACACCTTCGCCCTCGGCGTATGCAACGGCTGCCAGATGTTGGCCGCCATCAAGGAACTGGTGCCGGGCGCGGCGCACTGGCCGCGGTTCGCGCGCAACAAGTCGGCGCAATTTGAGGCGCGCGTGGCGATGGTCGAAGTGTGCTCGGACAAGTCGGCGCTGCTGCGCGGCATGAAAGGCTCGATGCTGCCGGTGTCCACTGCGCACGGCGAGGGCCGGGCGGTTGCCGGCGATGATTTTGCGCGACTTGAGCGCGCGCAACAGACCTGTTTGCGCTTCGTTGACCACCAAGGCCGCGCCAGCGAGACCTACCCCGCCAACCCCAACGGCTCACCCGGTGGCGCCACCGGCTTCACCAGCGAAGATGGCCGCTTCACCATCATGATGCCGCACCCCGAACGAGTCTTTCGCGCCGCCTGCAACTCCTGGCGGCCGTCAGGCGCCGACGACTGGGGCGAATACAGCCCGTGGATTCAGATTTTCAGGAATGCGAGGAGATGGGCGGGGTGAGAGAGCAGATTAAACGCTTCACCAAAGCCGATGAACTCCAAACGCGGCAGATTGCCTGCGCCGAACGGTTATAACTTCGCCGGGTTAATTTCCGGGATTTTAATCCACGCTGATTTGTGCGCCGAGAACCGGCGGATAGACGGGGCGGGCTGGGAGGAAAGACCGCCACGGCTAATCTACAGCCCTCCAGCCAACACCCCAAACCGTTCCTTGTAGTTATCCTCAAACAACATCCGCAACGACATCGGATGTTGTTTTTTCCCTCTGCGG
>JAPPQJ010000105.1 GCA_028817015.1 Gammaproteobacteria bacterium | reverse complement strand
GGGAGAGGGCGGCGCAGCGCTGGACCCGCTCAACAGCATGCCCCCGGCTCCGAACGGGGGACTGCGCGAAAATCCGCCGGCTACCCGCCAACGATATTATGCCCCGGCCCGGCCGGAAATCCGGTGAGGTTGCGGTTGCCGTCGTCGGTGACCACTAAAATGTCGTGCTCACGATAGCCGCCGGCGCCGGGCATGCCTTCGGGGATGGTAATCATCGGCTCCATCGACACCACCATGCCGGGCGCCAACACGGTGTCGATGTCCTCGCGCAGGTAGTGGCACAGCACGCCGAAGGAATGGCCGTAGCCGAAACTTCGATACTGCAGGAGATCGTGTTCGAGGTAGATTTCATTCAACGCTTCGGCGATGTCGCAGCACTTCGCGCCGGGCGCAATCAACTTCTTGCCGGCGTCAAACACCCGGCAGTTGATTTCCCACAGTCTCAGATGTTCATCGGTCGCGGATTGGCAGAACAACGTGCGCTCCAGCGCCACATAATAACCGGCCACCATCGGGAAGCAGTTGAGGCTTAAGATGTCGCCGCGCTCGATGCGCCGCGAGGTCACCGGATTGTGCGCGCCGTCGGTGTTGACGCCGGATTGAAACCAAGTCCAGGTGTCCATGAGTTCGGCGTGCGGCCGGACGCGGGCGATTTCGCGCACCATGGCGGCGGTGGAATGCAGCGCCACCTCGTGCTCGCCGACTCCCGGCGCCACCGCCTCGACGCAGGCGGCGCCGCCCAAGTCGGCGATGCGCGCCATGGCCGCGATGTGCGCGATTTCCTCTTCCGACTTAACCATGCGCAGGGCCATAACCGCCGGCGCGATGTCAACCAGGCGGCTGTTCGGCAACGCCGCTTTCAGTTTGTCCATGGCCTGCGCGCTCAGGTGGTCGAACTCGACGCCGACCGCGCCGCCGTCCTTTATTAATTGCCGCACCGCTTGATGATAGTTGTCGCGCTGCCAGTCGGTATAAATCAAGTTTTCGCCGAAAGTGCGGCGCCCCGGCTGGCCGCCGTCGATTTTGGCCGAAATGGAGGTTTGCGTATCGAAGTCCACCACCAGACCATAAGGCCGCCCGAACGCGCAATACAAAAAATCGGCGTAGTAGTTGATGTTGTGGTGGGAAGTGAAAAGCGCCGCGTCGATGCGCTGCGCCTGCATCGCGCCCCGCAGTTTGGCAAGGCGGCCTTCCATCTCGGCGCGGGAAAAAGTCGGTTGCGCTTTGTCGCCGTTGGCGAAGCGAAGCGTGTCGGGCTGGGTCATCGGCGAATACCGGTCGGGTGGCTGGCGGCGGCGGGCGGCGCGGATTAAGCGGGCGCGGCCCTGCGGTTACTCTGCTATTATAACGGCCACCGCAATCGAATCCGCACCGCCATGATTGACCTGCGAAGCGACACCGTCACCATGCCATGCGACGCCATGCGCCGGGCCATAGCCGCCGCCGAAGTCGGCGACGATGTCTATGACGAAGACCCCACGGTCAAACGCCTGGAACGCAAATTGGCGGAAATGGCCGGCCATGACGCCGCGCTGTTCTTCCCTTCCGGCACGCAGAGCAACTTGGTCGCGCTGCTCAGCCACTGCCAGCGCGGCGACGAATACCTGGTCGCCCAGCACGCGCACACCTACCGCTACGAAGGCGGTGGCGCAGCGGTATTGGGCGGCGTTCAACCGCAGCCATTGGAGGCCGGGGCCGACGGCAGCATCAGCCTCGATAAAGTCGCGGCGGCGGTCAAGGCCGACGATTTCCACTTCGCCAAAACCCGTCTCCTCGCGCTGGAAAACACCACCGGCGGCAAAGTCCTGCCGCTGGATTACATGCATCGCGCCCGCGAATTGGCGCGCCAACACCGCCTCGCCACCCACCTCGACGGCGCGCGCGCCTTCAACGCCGCGGTGGCGCTCGGCGTGGAGTTGTCGGCGGTCACCAAACCGTTCGACTCGGTGTCGATTTGCCTGTCCAAAGGCCTGGGCGCGCCGGTCGGTTCGCTGCTGTGCGCCAGCGCCGACCTCATCGACCGCGCGCGCCGGTGGCGCAAAATGACCGGCGGCGGCATGCGCCAGTGCGGTGTGTTGGCCGCGGCCTGCATCGTTGCACTGGACAACAACATCTCGCGCCTGCAAGACGACCACGCGCGCGCGCAACGCCTGGCGCAAGGCTTGATGCGCATCGACGGCGTGCAAGTGCAGGGCGGCGGCGCGCACACCAACATGGTGTTCATCACCCTGCCCGGCCGCGGCCCCGATGCACTCGACCAGTTGCGCCGCCACGCTAAAGCCCGCAACCTCCTCCTCGGTGACCGCGCCGGCGCCGACACCCTCCGCCTGGTCACTCACATGCACATCAGCGACCGGGATGTGGATGGGGCGGTGGAGGTGATTGGGGAGTTTGTTTGCGGAAGTTAGGAACCGCGTTTTGCGGCGCGCTTGCCATGGCCGGTCTCGTCCGCTTAAAATCCCACCGACAGCGAAACCGCCCAACCCAATGCGCCAAGTCATTCTTAAAGGCCCGGATCATCCGCCGCTTCCCGCGAAAACCCGGCGGCCATCCCGCCGATCCATCGGCGCGCCCAGGCCCTGGGCCATCCACACCATGGACTGCATGGAAGGCATGCCACGGATGCGCCCGGCATCGGTGCATTTTATCGCCACCGACCCGCCGTATTTTCTGGATGGAATGGGCGATGACTGGAACAAAAGCAAACTTAACCGGCGCGTGAAACCGGGGGTCATCGGCGGGCTGCCGGCCGGCATGAAATTCGATAAAACGCAGGGCATGAAATTAATTGCTTACATGGAACGGGCGGCGGCGGAGATGCTGCGCATATTAAAGCCCGGCGGTTTTGCCGCGGTGTTCAGCCAGGCCCGGCTGGCATACGCGATGGGGTTTGCGCTGGACGCCGCCGGGTTTGAAATCCGCGACATGCTTGCGTGGCAGTATCAAGGGCAGGCCAAAGCGTTTTCCCAGGATCATTTTGTCAGGAAAATGAACATCTCGGAGCGCGAAAAATCGCGCATTCTCGCCACCATCGCCGGCAAGAAAACGCCACAACTTAAACCGCAGTTTGAACCCATTATTCTCGCCCAAAAACCCAAAGAGGGAACCTTTATCGACAACTGGCTGAAACACCAAACCGGGCTGATGTCGCCGGAGCAATCCGTTCTGAACGGCGGGTTTCCGGGAACCCTGATGGATGTTCCAAAGCCCAAAAAGAGCAAGGAATTCCAGCACATGACCGTCAAGCCGGTGCTGGCCATGCGGCAACTGATATGCCTGTTCACCGTCAAGAATCAAATCGTCTGCGACCCATTCGCCGGCAGTGGAACCACCGGCGTGGCGGCGTTGCAGGACAAACGGCGTTTTATCGGCTTTGAAATTGACCCCGACTACGCCAAAGTCGCCCGCGGGAGAATCGCAGGTGAGTAATTCACACTTTCCGGTTATTCGTGACCTCACCAGCATCTATGTATCGCGCGCGGATTTGGAAAAAGACTGGGAAAAGATAAAGCGCGATTGGGAACTGCACTTAAAACAATACGGGGTCAAGTTGCCGCGCGAAGGCACGGCTCGGTGGTATCAGTTAACCATACTAAAGCGCTACCAGGGCAAAGCCATCAGTAAGACGGATATTTCCGAATGGATTGCAAGAGAAACCGGCAAACAGGCAACCGACCAGCAGGTGCGCCATCTTAAGACGCAAAATGGCTGGTATGTGCTGAACCGGGGCGATGAGTATAAAGGCGTCAAGGTGCCCGACAAGCATCATGTCCTTATCACAACCAAAAAACCCTATCCAAAAAGCAATTTGGAACGTCGTGCCGCCGTCAAATTAGGCGAATGGGAAATACTCAAAGAAACGTATGATTACCGATGTGCTTCTTGCGGCGCCAAAGAAGGCGGCCCAAGCCTGTTTGACCCCCGCCGAACGGTCAAATTACAACAAGGACACATGGACCCGGACAAGGACTTGAAACCCGGCAATGTGATTCCACAATGCGGCTGGTGCAATCAAACAGCGCGCGGAGATTTCGTTTTTGACGAGCAAGGCCGGCCGCGCGCCATCGCCGGCATACGCCCGGTCAAGAGAGCCAGCAAAGAAGTCCAGGAGGAAGTAAAAGAATGGCTGTGCGCAGCGGACAAAAAACGCGGCACACCCTCACCGTCCACCAGGGAATAGAAACCGCCCCCCGCCTCCATATCGGACTTCCCGGGAACCGGAATATGGGCCCGCGTAGCCGGCGCGGGGCTGGCTAACTTGTGCGACTTAATGTCCGTCTCCTAACCCCCGCTTGACATATGCCATACCAGATGGCCACAGGGTATGGACAAACGGACGGGACGATACACGAAAGCCGGAATCCGGCGGATTTTCTTTCCTGCGCGCCCTCTCCCCGGCCCTCTCCCGGAGGGAGAGGGGGAGAAGCAACCGCAGATTTGCCGGCGGGGAAAGACCCTCGCCATCGGCCGATTGGAACATGACAACAGTCGTAACACACCGCCATAATTTGTCACCTCCCGGAAAAGAAAAAACCGCCTCCGGCCATCATAATGCCCGCGTGTTCAACCAGGCAAACCGGAGAGCGGTCATGAAAAACTTTCTCAAATCCAAAACTTTCATCATCAGCGCCGTGGCGGCGCTGGCGGTGGCGGGCGCGGTTTATGGGGTCGCGAAGTTCGGCGGCTTTCCGCGTTTTGCGCGGCATCACATGCCGCACCACATCGTCGCACATGTGGTGGACAAGATGGACGACGAACTGGACTTGAGCGACGCGCAGCAGCGCGAAATTGAATCCGCGCTGAACGACACCGTGCGGCGGTTTCGCGACACGGGAATGGCGCGCGCCGACTCGGTGACGGCGCTGCTCAACCAGCCGCAGTTGACGGCCGAGGAGGTGCGCCGCGCCGGCGGCCTGCGCGCCGACCGGGATGCGCTGATTGCCGAGGCGCTGGTGCGCGTTCACGCCGTTTTGACTCCGCAGCAGCGCAGCGAGTTGGCTGAGTTGCTGGAGGACAAGATGGCGCGCCACATGTTCCGCGAGCACCGCCATTTCGGCCGCGGCTGGCTGAACTGAGTGCGACGGGTTCACCGCTGAGTTCGCCACCGGGTTCACCGTTTGCGGCCGTCGTCACCGTCCCGCCGCTTGCGCCACCGTCCGCCGTGGCGGTGGCGGCGGGTGTTACACTCAGCGCATGGCGCACCGCATTCTAATCATCGATGACGATGCCAAGTTGGCCGAGTTGCTGAGCGAGTTTCTGGCCGGCTACGGCTTCACCGTCACCCACGCGCCGCGACCGTCGCGCGGCTTGTCGCTGTTGCGGCAGCGCGGTTTTGACGCGGTGATTTTGGACATCATGCTGCCGGAGATGAACGGCTTTGAAACCTGCCGGGCCATTCGCGCCTTCAGCCGCGTACCGGTGATTATGCTGACCGCGCGCGGCGACACAGTGGACCGCGTGGTCGGTTTGGAAATCGGCGCCGATGATTATCTGCCCAAGCCGTTTGAGCCGCGCGAGTTGGCGGCCAGACTGCAGGCGTTGATTCGCCGCGCCGCCGCCATGCCGGGCGATGCGGAAACTGAATTAACTTTTGACGGCTTGCGCATGCAACTTGCGGCGCAAAAAGTCTTTTTGGTTAACCACGGTGAAGAAGAAGAAGTCGAGTTAAGCGCGGCCGAGTTTCGCGCGCTGGCCGCGCTGGCCAGGCGGCGGCCGGCGGTGGTCAGCCGCGATGTGTTGACCGAAGAGTTGCGCGGATTTGAGCGCGATGCATTTGACCGCTCCATCGACACCACGGTGAGCCGCGTGCGCGCCCGGTTGCGCGATCAAGCCAAGGCGCCGCGCTTCATTAAAACCGTGCGCGGCGCCGGCTACGCTTTCATCGCGCCGCCGGTCCAACCGGCCGCGGACAAAGTAAGCGGAGAATAAAAATCATGCTGCGCCGCCTGCGCCAATCGCTGTTCGCCAAACTCACTTTGGCGGTGTTAGTCGCGGCGGTGACGGTCATCATCATTTTGGTTCTCGCCATCGGCGAGGCGATACGGGCGCCGCCGCCATCGATGCGGCCGCGGCGCGACTCGGCATGCGCATCCGTTACCGGGGGCCGGGCCTTTCTTACGCCACCGACGACTCGCTGCCCGCGTTTGATGGAATGCGCCGCCATCGGCATGCGCACAGAGGCGCGCGCGGCCGCGGGGTTTTCATGGATTTTGAAGACGGCGCGCAGTATTTGATGCATGCGCGTCCGCCGCACCGCATCTTGTTGGTGTCGGAATTGCGCGGCTCGCATGAAGTGCACGCCGGTTTAATCATCGCCGCCGCGCTCGGCGCATTGGTGGCGTTGTTTGTCGGCGTGCATTTTTGGATTCGCCGCACCTTGTCGCCGCTTTCCGACTTGGATGCAAACATCGCCGCGGTCGGGCGCGGCGAATGGCGCGAGATGAAAACAACGCGCGGTGACGAAATCGGCAAACTCGCGCGCGGCTTCAACCGCATGCAATTTCAACTGCGCGAAATGTTCGCCACCCGCGAACGGTTGCTGGCCGGCGTATCGCACGAGTTGCGCACACCGCTGGCGCGCATGAAAGTGGCGGTGGAGTTCGTTTCGGACGCGCGCATCCAAAAACGCTTGTCCGAAGACATCGACGAGTTGGACAGTTTGACCGGCGACCTGCTGGAGTCGGCGCGCCTGACATCAGCGCACGGCCGCTTGCAAACCGCGCCGTGCCGCGCCGTGGATTTGGCGCGTGAAACCGTCGCGCAGATGGATGCAACGGCGCAACACTGTTTTTGCGTGCAGGATGACTCAGGCGGCGCGGTGGCGGTGGTTCAGGCCGATGCGCGGCGACTGAAACGCGCGTTGCGCAATATCCTCGACAATAGTTTGAAATACTCGCAACTCGCGCCCGGCAGCATCGCCGTCACCATCGCCCGCGCCGTCGACCGCGTGACCATCACCGTGCAAGACCGCGGCCCCGGCCTCGCCGCGGCCGACCTGGCGCGCATCTTCGACCCCTTCTACCGCGCCGACCCATCGCGCGCCAGAACCGCAAACGCCGGCGGCTACGGCCTCGGCATGGGCTTGTGCCGGGCCATCGTCGAAGCCCACCGCGGAACGGTAAGCGCCACCAGCGCGCCGGGAGAGGGGGTGCGGGTGACGGTGGAGTTGCCGGCGGCCAAACCAACCGACTCCACGTTGCAATCGTAACCCGCATTCACGCCGCATTTCGGGACACCGGCGCGACCCGCCTCGAGGCCAACCAGCATAGCAGGCGGCGGACTTCCCCAACGCGCCGGACGGCTGGGCGCCGGCGTTTGATGGTGTCGAGCGGCGGCCTCCCCGCCCCGCCCTTTACCACCCTTTCATGCGCCTTCCGCAAACCACTGCGCCGGCGCGATTTCCCCGGTCACCCGCCCCTGCGAGTTGACCACCTTGGGGCGGAAATGCGCTTCGAGTTGAGATTCCGACGATGCATCCAGCGCGCCCAGTTTGTGCAGCAGCGCGCCGACCGCGACATCGCGGGCGCGGCCGGCGCCATCGTCTATTTTCAGCGCGAAGCCCAGGCCGAGGCCGGGGATGACGCCGCCGCACACGCCTTCGGCGCCGGCCTTGATGAGGACGCGCCCGGCGGTGGCGCGGATGACATCGGTGCAGCAGCGCCCGGTGCCGGCGAGCATCTGCGGTTCGGCGCGCACCGCTTTGAGGATTCGCGCGAGCGCGGCGCCGAGTGCGGATGCCGGGGTCAAAGTTGCGGCCAGGCGCCCGGCATCGGCGCATCGAGCGAAGGCGCGCGCGAGTTGGTCGAGGGGCATGCACAAGGCCGGCAGCCCGCAGCCGTCGCGCTCCCAGGGCAGGGAAAACACATCGGTGTCGAGCCATTCCGACAGCGCCTGCATCCACGCCCGCTGACACGGGTGGTGGTAATCGCTGTAACCGCGAGTGGCGGCACCGCTGTCGTCTGCGCCGATGTGCCTGGCCACGGTCAGCATCCCGGCGTGTTTGCCGGAGCAGTTGTGGTGCGCGCGGGTGGGCGGTTCACCGGCTTGGATGAGGTCGCGGGCGGCGCGCTCCGACAGCGGCGGGTCGGCGCCGCATTCCAGGTCGTCGGCGCTTAGCCCAAGGCGTTGCAGCCACCGGGTGACGGTGCGCAGGTGAAACGCTTCAGCGCTGTGCGACGCGCAGGCCAGCGCGATTTCCGACTGACTTAGGTTGAACCGGTCCGCGCCGCCGCCGGCAATGAGCGGGATGGCCTGGAAAAACTTCAGCGACGAGCGCGGGTAAATCGATTCCGACACCCGGCCTGCCGCAAACACCTGCCGCCCGCCGGCGTCCACCGCCACCACGCAGCCGCGGTGGCGCGACTCCACCCGCCCGCCGCGCCGCACTTCGACCAACACCGGATTTCCCGGCGGAGGTTGCGGCCGCGGTGGCCGGGATGGAGCAGGCGGCGGAGGGGTTTCGGTCATCAAGCGGCGGGGGAATCGGTTATAATCCGGGTGCGCGAACCAGGCCCGCTTACACAGTCAAAGCCGCGCGCCCGCAGACTGGTTTTGCCCATCATCTTTCTTTGCGAACCCAAAAATAGCCGACCCATGCGCACCTCCAAACGCCTGCTTGGCACCCTGAAAGAAATCCCCGCCGACGCCGAGATTGTCAGCCACCAGTTGATGCTGCGCGCCGGCCTCATCCGCCAGGTGGCCGCGGGAATCTACAACTGGCTGCCCACCGGTGTCAATGTATTGCGCAAGGTGGAGCGCATCATCCGCGAGGAGATGAACCGCTCCGGCGCCCAGGAGGTGCTGATGCCGGCGGTGCAACCGGCCGAGTTGTGGCGCGAGTCGGGGCGCTGGGAGGCCTACGGCCCGGAGTTGCAGCGCTTCACCGACCGCCACCAGCGCGAGTTCTGCCTCGGCCCGACCCACGAGGAAGTCATCACCACGCTGCTGAAAAACGAGTTGCGCAGTTACCGCCGGTTGCCGGCCAATTTCTACCAGATACAGACCAAGTTTCGCGACGAAATCCGCCCGCGTTTCGGGGTCATGCGCGGGCGCGAGTTCATCATGAAAGACGCCTACTCCTTCGGCATCGACCGCGCGTCGTTGCGCGAGGCCTACGAAGTGATGCGGCAAACCTACTGCGCCATTTTCGACCGCATGGGCTTGAACTACCGCGCGGTGGTGGCCGACTCCGGGAGCATCGGCGGCGACACTTCGCACGAGTTTCATGTATTAGCCGATTCCGGCGAAGATGCCATCGTGTTCTGCACCGGCAGCGACTACGCGACCAACCTGGAAATGGCCGAGGCGCCGCCGCCACCCCAGCCGCGCCCGGCGCCCGGTGAAGCCATGCGCCTGGTTGACACGCCCGGGGTCAAGACCATCGCCGCGCTGGTCGAGCGGTTCGACCTGCCGGTTGAAAGGACGGTGAAAACGCTGGTGGTCGAGGCGCGCGGCCAATCGGGGCACAGCCCGGCCAGCGACCTGGTCGCCCTGCTGGTGCGCGGCGACCACGAACTCAATGCGGTCAAGGCGGAAAAACTGCCGTCCGTGGCCAGCCCGCTGCGCATGGCTGATGAAGCCAAAATCCGCGCCGCCATCGGCGCCGGTTTCGGCTCGTTGGGCCCGGTCAACCTGCCGATTCCGGTCATCGCCGACCGCAGCGTGGCGGCCATGGCCGACTTCGGCGCCGGCGCCAACATCGACGACAAGCATTACTTCGGCATTAACTGGGAGCGCGACCTGCCGCTGCCGGAAGTCGCCGACCTGCGCAATGTCGTCGAAGGCGACCCCAGCCCGGACGGCAAAGGCGCGCTGACCATCGCCCGCGGCATCGAGGTCGGGCACATCTTCCAACTCGGCGACAAATACAGCAAGGCCATGAACGCCACGGTGCTGGACGAGGCCGGCCAGCCGGTGGAGATGCAGATGGGCTGCTACGGCATCGGCGTCACCCGCGTCATCGCCGCCGCCATCGAGCAGCATCACGACGACAAGGGCATCATCTGGCCGGACGCCATCGCCCCCTACGACATCGCCATCGTGCCCATCGGCTTTGAGCGCTCGGAAAGCGTGCGCCGCGCCGCGCTGGATTTGCACGATCAACTGGACCGCGCCGGCTTCGATGTGCTGCTCGACGACCGCGACGAACGGCCCGGCGTGATGTTCGCCGACATGGAACTCATCGGCATTCCCCACCGCCTGGTGGTCGGAGAACGCGGACTCAAAAACGGCGCGGTCGAATATCAAAAGCGCGCCGACGGCAGCCAGCGGGAAATCCCAATCCAGTCGCTGACCGAGACCTTGCTGGAACTAAAGGGCGCCTGATTGCCCGGCACAATTTTCGCTTGTTTTTTTTACTGGTTCCCGGCCTGTGATAGACTCGCAGCCGACGCCCGCCGGTGCGAGGGGCATCGTCGACGGCCCGCAAGGGTTGGTATGTGTAGTGCCGCCGAAGCGGCAAAAGATTTTTCAAGTATGAGGTGGATATGGCAGGCGAACTGGTTACCGGAACCGTCAAGTGGTTTAACGACGCCAAGGGTTTTGGTTTTATCGAAAGAGAACAAGGGCCGGATGTGTTCGTGCACTACCGGGCGGTCAACGGAGAAGGTCGAAAAACGCTTTATGACGGTCAACGGGTCACCTTTGAAATCGTCAACAGCGCCAAAGGACTCCAGGCGGAGAACGTCACCCCCGTTTAGTTCAGCCTCAGGTCACCCTGACGGAACAGGATGACCCCGGTTCGCCATTCAGGGGCAGCGCCGATGCGGCCCGATTGCAACGGCCGACAGCCTGGCGGTCTTTGTGCGTTGACCTTTATGCCCACTCAGGGCGTGCTGAAGTTGTGGAACATCCTTGCAGTGGCGCGGCGGTTTTCCGGTTGCGCATCAACGCCCGATGCGCCCCCGATATTCCCTAAAACGGCTGCACCTCGACCATCTCGCCGGCGGCCACGCCCCGGGAATGGGTTGGCAGGACGATAAAGCAGTTGGCCTCGCCCATCGAGCGCAGGATGCCCGAGCCTTGTTCGCCGGTCGAGCGAACCGCCATGGCGCGGTCGGCGTCGGTGAACAGAACGCCGCGCTGATATTCCGCGCGCCCCGGGCGTTTTTTCAGCGCTGAGGCGGTTTTGACCCGCAGGCGCAACGGCTCGGCGGCGGTTTCCCCGGCCAGTTGCCTGAGCGCCGGGGCCACGAAGACCCGGAAGGTAACCATGACCGACACCGGATTGCCGGGCAGGGCAAAGAACAAGCGGTTGCCGGGGCCATTGAATTGTCCGAACGCCATCGGCCGGCCCGGCTTGACCGCCACCCTGGTGAAAGCGGCTCGGCCGACCCGCCCTATGGTCTGGCGCACCCAATCGGCGTCGCCCACCGATGCGCCGGCCGATGTGACCACCACATCGGCGCATTCGGCGGCTTGCGCGAAAGCCGCACTGACGGCCCCGGAGCGGTCCGGCACGATGCCCAAATCCAACATCTCCACGCCCAGTTCGGACAGCATCCCGTATAGCGTGTAGCGGTTTGAATCGTAGAGTTCGCCTTCTTGCAACGGGCCGCCGACCGGGCGCAGTTCGTCTCCGGTGGAGAAAAAAGCGACCCGCGGCCGGCGCAACACCGGCAGTTCGGCAAACCCCAACGACGCCGCCAGCCCCAAGTGGGACGGCGACAACCGCCGCCCGGCGGCAATGGCAACCGCGCCGGCTTCGAGGTCTTCGCCGGCCTGGCGCACATTGCCTCCGGATTTTTCGCCCTGGTGCACAGTGATGCAGTCGCCGTCGCGCTGCACGCGCTCCTGGATGACCACACTGTCGGTACCGGCGGGCATCACCGCGCCGGTCATGATGCGCGCGCATTGCCCCTCGCCGACCTCGCCTCGATACGGTTTGCCGGCCGCCGACACCCCGACCACGCGCAGTTTCTTAACGCCGCGCGCCGGCAAATCGCGGGCGCCGAGGGCGTATCCGTCCATCGCCGAATTGGTGTGATTGGGCACCGGCGCCGGGCTGATGACATCGGCGGCGACCACCCGCCCTAACGCCGCGCGCACCGCCACCGTTTCGACTTCGGTGAGCGGCGACACCCCATCGCCAATCAATCGATGCGCGCGCTCAGCGCTGACCGCATCCGGGTCGGTGTCGCATCTATCGACCGGCGGCGCTTTGTTTTGCATCTTCACCGATTCCACTCCCCGGATTTCCCCCCCGACTTGTGCAGCAGGCGCACCCCGGTAATCTCCATCCCCCGGTCCACCGCCTTGCACATGTCGTAAATGGTCAAAAGCGCGATCTGCACCGCGGTCAGCGCTTCCATTTCGACGCCGGTGCGCTCGCGCGTGGCGGCGGTGGCGGTGCATCTCACGCGGTTGTTTTTGGCGTCGATGTCGAGTTCAAGCGCGATTCGCGTCAGCCTGAGCGGGTGACACAGCGGCACCAGTTCGGCGGTGCGCTTGGCGGCCATGATGCCGGCCACGCGGGCCACGGCTAACACATCGCCCTTGTCGTGCCGGCCGCGCCGGATTTTCGCTAAAGTGCCGGCTTCCATCTGGATGCAGCCTTCGGCGATGGCTTTGCGCTCGGTGGCCGGCTTGGCGCCGACATCGACCATCTGCGCCTCGCCGCGGGCGTTGAAGTGGGTCAGGTTGTCATTATCGGTCATGAACGGGTGATTCGGCGGCGGGAATGCTTTATTGTATTGTAGCGGACGCCGCATTGACAGCGCCGCATTCACCGCAGAAGGCGGCCCCTCCATGGCAAACAGCGCCCCCGGCAGGTTAAGTTGATGCACGGCGAGTCGGTGGTGTTTTCCCTGTTTCTGATTTTCTGCGGCGCGGCACTGCTGGCCACCGTGGCGCTGTGCCTGCGCCAGGCGATGTTGGTCGCCTATTTAGCCTCGGGCGCGATACTCGGGCCGTGGGGCTTGGGCCTGGTCACCGACGCCGACCTGATACAGGACATCGCCCGCATCGGCATCATCTTTCTGCTGTTTCTGCTTGGCCTCGACCTGTCGCCGCAGAAATTCTTTCGCCTGCTGGGGCGCACCGCGCCGGTGACGCTGTTCAGCGCGCTGATTTTTGCCGGCGTCGCCGCGCTCATCGCCTGGGGCTGCGGCTTCGGCGGCGGCGATGTGCTGTTTATCGGCCTGGCCGCGTGTTTTTCCAGCACCATTATCGGCCTGAAACTCCTGCCGACCACGGTGCTGCACCACCGCCACACCGGCGAGGTCATCATCAGCGTGCTGTTGCTGCAGGATTTAATCGCCATTATCGCGCTCCTGGCGGTGCACGGACTCAAAAGCGGCTCGCCGCCGCTGGCCGACATCGCCGTGCTGTTCATTGCCCTGCCGGCGCTCGGTGCGGCCGCCTGGCTCGGCCAGCGCCATCTCCTCTTGAGACTGCTGCGCCGCTTCGACCGCATCCAGGAATACCTCTTCCTCCTTGCCATCGGCTGGTGCCTCGGTGTCGCGCAACTGGCGGAGAGCATGGGGCTGTCCTACGAAATCGGCGCATTCACGGCCGGGGTGGCGGTGGCCGCCAGCCCCATTGCCGTGCACATCGCCGAGCGCTTGAAACCGCTGCGGGATTTCTTCCTGATCCTGTTTTTCTTCGGGTTGGGCGCCGGTTTCGATTTGGCCGCCGCCTGGCGGGTCGCGGTGCCGGCGTTTCTGATTGGAATTTGCCTGCTGCTCATTAAGCCGGTGGTGTTCCGCTTGCTGCTGGCCCGCACCGCGCAAACTGGGCGCGCCGCGTGGGAAACCGGCGTGCGCCTCGGGCAGTTAAGCGAATTTTCGCTGTTGATTGTGTTCGTGGCCCGGCACAACGGCGTCATTTCGGATCCGGCTTTTTATGCCGTGCAACTGGCCACGATAGCGAGTTTCATCGTCTCCACCTACTGGATTGTGCTGCGCTACCCGACGCCCATCGCGCTTTCCGAGCGCCTGCGGCGGGATTAACGGCCGGGCGACTGCGCGGCGCGCGGGTTTGCTCTCGGCGGCAAACCAAACCGATGCAGGCAAAAAAGAAGGCCGCGGTTGCGGCCTTCTGTGCAGGCGGGCAATGCCCTCAGGTCAGCGGTCAGTGAATATCGACCGCGATTTTCTTGCTCTCGGCTTTGGCCGCGCGC
>JAPPQJ010000039.1 GCA_028817015.1 Gammaproteobacteria bacterium | reverse complement strand
GGATGCGCCTTGTACATTGTTCTGACCGCGCAGCGGATGCAGGCCGGTGCCGGGCCGGCCGATTTGCCCGGTAATCAGCGACAACGCGATGAGGCATCGGGCGTTGTCGGTGCCGTGGATGTGCTGCGACACGCCCATGCCCCAGAAGATAATCGCGGCGTTTGCGCCGGCGTAAATGCGGGCGACTGCGCGCAGGGTTTCGGCGTCGATGCCGCAGTGCGATTGCATGTTTTCCGGCGAGAATTGCTCAACATGTTTTTTCAACTCTTCGAATCCTTGCGTCTGTGCGCGCACATACTCGCGGTCGTACAATTCTTCGTCAATGATGGTGTGCAGCAGCGCGTTCAACAGCGCGACATCACTGCCGGGGTTGAACTGCAGGTGATGAGTCGCGTGGCGAGCCAGGCCGGTGGCGCGCGGGTCGAGCAGGATTAACTGCGCCGACTTCGCCGCCTGCTTGAAGAAAGTCGCGGCGACCGGATGATTGCCGACCGGGTTGGCGCCGATGACGACGATGACATCGGAATCCATGGCCGCGTTGAACGGCGCGGACACGGCCCCCGAGCCGACCCCTTCCAACAACGCAGCCACCGATGATGCGTGGCACAAGCGCGTGCAGTGGTCGACATTGTTGGTGGCGAAACCGACGCGCACTAATTTTTGGAACAGGTAGGCTTCCTCGTTGGAGCATTTTGCGGAGCCGAAACCGGCCAGGGCGCCGCCGCCATGTTCCTCGCGGATGTTGTTCAGGCCCGCGGCCGCGGCGTCCAATGCTTCATCCCAAGTCGCTTCACGGAAATGCGTCAACGGATCGGCCGGGTCGATGGCGGCAAAGTCGACCGTCTTTGGCGCATCGTCGCGTCGAATCAACGGCGTTTGCAGGCGGTGCGGATGCGCGACATAGTCGAAACCGAAACGCCCTTTGACGCATAACCGGTTGCGGTTGGCCGGCCCGTCGCGGCCGTTGACCGCGACGATGGTGTTATCCGCGACTTGATAAGTAATCTGGCAGCCGACGCCGCAATACGGGCAGACGCTGTCGGTTTCAGTAATGGAATCATCGCCGGCGTCGAAGCGCCCTACGCCGTTTGCGTCGACCATCGTCGCTTCCATCAGCGCGCCGGTCGGACACGCCTGCACGCATTCGCCGCATGCCACGCAAGTGCTGTCGCCCATGGCGTCGTCCATGTCGAACACGATTTTACTGCGGTGGCCGCGCAACGCCATGCCGATGACATCGTTGACTTGCACTTCGCGGCAGGCGCGCACGCATAAATTGCACTGAATGCAGGCGTCCAATGCGATGTGCATGGCCGGGTGACTGGCGTCGGCGGCCGGTATTTCGGATGCATCGCGCGCTTCGAATCGGCTCTCGGTGACCGCCATCTTGTCGGCCCACCGCCAGAGTTTGGAATCGCGGTCGTGCGCGACTTCGCGCGGCGGCTGGTCGGTGAGGAGCAACTCCATCACCAAATCGCGCGATTTCTTCGCCCGCGAGTTGTCGCTGGTGACGACCATGCCTTCCGTCGCCACACGCAAACAGGACGGCGCCAACACGCGCTCGCCCTCGATTTCCACCATGCACGCCCGGCAGTTGCCGTCCGGCCGGTAATCCACCTGCGGTGCATAGCACAAATGCGGAATGTCTATGCCGTGGCGTTGCGCCGCCTGCCAGACAGTTTCGCCGGCGGCGGCTTCGACCGTCGCGCCGTCGAGGGTGAATCTAATCGTCATTTTTCGATTTCCTGAACATATTCAACGCGCTTCAATCTTTCGCCGTCTTCAGGACGCACTACATACATTGCACCGCAACATGGACAAGCCACCGGTCGGCCAAGATCAGATCGCCCGATAAGTATCTTGTCATAATTACAATGACATAACCAAGCGGCGTTATTGCCGGTAGCAACGCCATCGAGACGGTTACCATTCAACGTTTCCACTTCGATGTTGCGCTGTTTTTGGGATTTCACGGTTTCACTCACTACCAAATCCCCCGGAAAATATTTCAGTACACAGTTAATCGGATTACCCGCGGCCTGACCGAGACCGCAGATGGATGCGTCGGCCATGACTGTACTTAACTCGGCCAACAATTCAGTATCCCATCGCGGTTTTTCCATCAGCCGCGCGGCCTTCTCGGTGCCGATGCGGCACGGCGTGCACTGTCCGCAACTTTCATCCTCGAAAAACCGCATCAAGTTCAACGCCACATCCTTCATGTTGTCGGCTTCGCTGAACACCACGATGGCGGCGGAGCCGATGAAGCAGCCGTGTTCGTGCAGGGTGTCGAAGTCCAGCGGCACGTCGGCTAACGATGCCGGCAAAATGCCGCCGGAAGCGCCGCCGGGCAGGTAGCCCTTGAACACATGGCCGTCCGCCATACCGCCGCAGTATTCGGCGATTAACTCGTTGGCGGTAATGCCGGCCGGCGCGAGTTTGACGCCCGGTTCGCGCACCCGCCCGGACACCGAAAAACTCCGCCAGCCTTTGCGCCCGTGCCGCCCGGCCCCGGCGAACCAAGCCGCGCCCTTCTCCACGATGTCGCGCACCCAGTGCAGGGTTTCGACATTGTGTTCCAGCGTCGGGCGGCCGAACAGCCCGACTTCGGCGACAAACGGCGGGCGGTTGCGCGGCAGGCCGCGTTTGCCCTCGATGGATTCAATCATCGCCGATTCTTCGCCGCAGATATACGCGCCGGCACCGCGGCGGATTTCCCATTCGGTGTGTTTGCTGAAACCCGCGGCGCGCACTTTTTCCAACTCCAAGCCGAGCAACTCGCGCACCGCCGGGTATTCGTCGCGCACATACAGGTAGCATTTCTCGATGCCCACCGCCCACGCCGCCATCAGCATGCCTTCGATGAAACGATGCGGGTCGGATTCCAGATAATGGCGGTCTTTGAAGGTGCCCGGCTCGCCTTCGTCGGCGTTGACCGCCATGAGGCGCGGCGCATCGTATCCGCGCACGATTTTCCACTTGCGCCCGGCGGGGAAACCGGCGCCGCCCAGGCCGCGCAATTCGGAGGCGTCCAACGCGGCGATGATGTCCTCGGGCGCTCGCTTGCCGGCCAGGCACTCCGCCAACAACCGGTAGCCGCCGGCCGTGCGGTAGGCGTCGAAGTCGGTGAAGGCCGGCATTTGCGGATGCACCCGGTCGTTCGCCACCGCGTCCAGCAAGTCATCGACGCCGGCGTTCAACGCATGAAAATGCCCGACCTCGGCCACCGGCGCAGCGTCGCAGCGCCCCATGCACGGTGCGCGCACCACGCGCACATCGTCGGGTCGGGCGGCGCGCAGTTCGGCGAGGAGTTTTTCCGCGCCCGCCAGTTGGCAGGCGATGCTGTCGCACACGCGGATGGTATGCGCCGGCGGCTCGGCCCCGCCCTCCTTGATGATGTCGAAGTGCGCGTAGAACGAGGCCACTTCATAGACCTCGGTCATGGAGAGTTTCATCAAATGCGCCAGCGCAGCCAAATGCGCGGCGGACAGGCAGCGGTAGTGGTCTTGAATGCGGTGCAGATACTCGATCAGTTGGTCGCGGCACAGCGCCTGCTCGCCGAGCAACGCCCGCATCCGGGTCAGTGCGCACGGGTCCACCTGCCGGCCCTTCGGCGTGGCGCGCGCCCTGCCGCGCCCGCGCCCGGGGTGGCGGGGGCGTCTGTCGGCGGTGTCGGTCGTTGCGGTCATCATCGGTTGTCGTTGCACCTGAACTTCAGCATCGACGATGCCGCGTTCAGTCCGTTATGTTAAATCATCCGGGCGGTCAGTGCGCCAAATAATCGTCCACTCTCGGCAAAAACATCTCGGCCGGGACAATGTCCACACCGTCTTCGTGGAACCGGCGGCGGCCGGTGTAGACGAACATCAGCCGCGCCTGCGGATGCTCCTTTTTGAACAGGCGCAACCCTTTGAGGGCTTCACGCCGCGCGCGGGGCGAGTTTTTGACTTCAATCGCCTTCAACCCGCGCTCGCCGTAGAGGACGAAATCCACCTCCGCGCCCTGCCGCGTTCGCCAGTAGTGGATTGTGTAGTTGAAGTCGCTGTAGTCATTGCGCGCGGCGAGTTCCTGTAGCACCAGCGTTTCCAGCGCCACGCCGCCGGTTTCCGAGTCGGAATCGTACGGCCCCGCCGGGCGAAACACGCCGGCGTCGAAAAAGTAAAACTTAACCCGCGCCACCAAATCGCGCTTGGCTCTTCGCGCAAAAACCGGAATCTCATGCGACAGCAGCGTGTCGCGCAGGATGGAAAAATAGTTTTCCGCGACCTTGCGGCTGACCGCGCAGTCGCGGGCGATGGCGGAGATGTTCAGCGGCGCGCCCTGGGAAAACGATGCCGCCTCCATGAAGCGGCCGAAGGCGGGCAGGTTGCGCGTCAAACCCTCCTGCTGAATTTCCTCGCGCAAATAGGTGTGGACATAACTTTTGAGGAAATCGCCGGGGTTATCCGCGGTGCAGGCGGCGGGCAGGTGGCCGTATTCCAGCGCACGCGCCAGATTAAAGTCGCCGCCCAACTCGGCCGCGGTGAGCGGGTGCAGGCGGCGGGTGAGCGCGCGCCCGGCCAGCAGATTGACATGGCCCCGTCGCAACCGCCGCGCGCTGGATCCGGTGAGAACGAATTTCAGTCGGCGTTTTTCGATTAAGCGGTGCACCTCGTCCAGCAAGGCGGGGACTTTCTGCACCTCGTCGATGACAACCCAGCTGCTAAACCCTTCCGGTATGCGCGCCGACAACGCCCGCGGATTGGCCAACAGCTCATTGAAAACGGCCGAATCCAGCAAGTCAAAAAGCAACCCGTCGCGGTAGAAATTCTCCACAAACGCGCTTTTGCCGCTGCCTCGCGGCCCGAAAAGAAAATAGGATTGCGCCGACGGCGGATTAAAATCTCGGGAAAACATGCGGGGAAATGAATTGGAAAAGGTGAAAATTTACACCAAAATTGGAAGTGGAGATGCCAATTTTACACGAAAACCGGAAGTGGGAGGCGCAAAAACGGGTGCTTAAAGCGCTTTGGTGCTGCGCGTTCCCCGCCATGCCCACGCCCGGGGTGGCGGGCAGGTTGTGCCGGTCATGATTTTTTGTGGCCGTTCTTGATATTGCGATGAGGCTTTGCCGAGTAACCGCAAATCGTCAGTTGGAGGGTGCGGAGCAACAAGTACTCCTCAGGTATAGCGTGACCTCCGAGTATTCCTTCGGCTAAAAATTTCTCTTTCGCGCGCCCCATGAAAATATCTGTGTTCATGTGCAAGTGTTTTCTGGCGTCATTTGGCCGGGTTGTGTTCGGGCGTCCAGGGTGTGCCGCGGTGGGCGACGGCGTTGAGATGCAGCAGCAACTTGCGCATGACC
>JAPPQJ010000079.1 GCA_028817015.1 Gammaproteobacteria bacterium | reverse complement strand
GAAAATGCCCGAACAACCGGCCGAGAAACTGCAATGCGAAATCCTTGAACGCCAGGGTCGGGCCGTGGAACAACTCCAGCAAGTATGTTGATGAATCGAGTTGCGCGAGCGGCGCGACGGCCGGATGCGGGAAGTTGCGGTAGGCGTCCGCGGTCAAGCGCGCCAGGTTGCCGGCGTCGATGCACTCGCCGGTGAATCGGGCGATGATAAGATGCGCCAGTTGCGCGTAGTCCAAGCTGCGCAGCGCGCGAATCTCATCGGCGTCGAACGCGGGCCACGCCTCCGGCACATACAATCCGCCGTCCGCAGCCAGGCCGGCCAGCGTGGCTTGCTCGAAATCCAGGGTCGGCGCGCGGCCGCGGGTGCTGAGGTAGCGCAATGGGTTTTTTGTCGATGGCGGGGCGCGGATTTTAACGCCTGGATGGCGGTGGTGGCGGCGACCGTGGATAAGCGCGCGGCGTCACTTCACTTCATAGCGCGCGAAAATCGCCGGCAACTCCTGCAGCGCGACCTTGCCAAGCGGCGTGCGCGGCAGTTCGCTGACCACCGCGAAACGACTGATGCGGTTGTGTGCGGACACCAGGCGGTTGAACGCCGCCAACGCGGCCCGGGCCGCGGCCACGGTCGCCGCATTGCCGCCATCGTCGCCGGCCCCCGCCATCGCCAACACGCACACCGGCCGCGCATCGACTTCCAGCACCCCGGCCTCCGCCACCGCCGGGTCGCGCTCCAGCAAAGTCTCCAACTCCTCCGGATACACATTCTTGCCGGCCTCGGTGACGATGAGGCGCTTGGAGCGCCCGGTCAGGAACAGCCGGCCGTTGGCGTCCAGACGCCCGATATCGCCGGTCCTGAACCAGTCGCCGCGCAACGCCTCGGCGTTTTGGCGCGCGTCCTCGTAACCGACCATCACATTCGGCCCCGCCACCCACACCTCGCCGCAGCCGCGGGCATCGGGACGGTGGATTTTCACTCGCACGCCGTCCACCGGGCGGCCGACACTGTCGGGCGCGGAGTCGAAATCGTCCTGAATGCTGACCAGCGGCGCGGTTTCGGTCAGCCCGTAGCCCTGGCGCAGCGGCAGGCCGAGGTCGTGAAAGTAGCGGGTGATGCGGGCATCGAGATGCGAGCCGCCGCTGACCCAGGCGTTGATTCGCCCGCCGAGTTTGCGGCGAATCGGCGCGTTGAGGCGGCGGCGCAACGCCAGCGGCGCTTTCTTCAGCAGGCGGCGGTAGGCGGCCGCCGCCACGCCGCCGTCGTGAAATTTTTTCTCCAGCCCGTGCATGATGTTGCGAAACAGCCGCGGCACGGCGATGAGCACCGAGATGTTTTCCTGCTGCAAGGTGGCGAGGATTTCGTCCGCCGCCAGCACCCGCGGGGAGACGATGGCGGCGCCGTGATACAGCGGCAGCAGCAGGTTGCCGAGCAGCCCCATGGCGTGGGAAAACGGCAGCAGGGAAATGAACCGGTCGGCATCACAAAACGCGCCGATGCGGCAGGCGGCGCGCATGTTGGAGGCCAGGTTGGCGTGGCTTAGCCGCACCACCTTGGGCGTGCCGGTGCTGCCGGAGGTGTAGATGCGCGCCGCCAGGGGCGCTTCGGGCGCGGTTGCGTCACCGCCCGGTTGCGCCGCCTCGCGCTCCGCCAGTTCAGCCTCGGCGCGCATGGAAATCGCCAGCGCCGGCTGATAGTCGACCGCGGATTCATGGGTCAGGAGCAACTGCGGCGCCACCGCCTCCATCTGTGCCGCGATTTCGTGGGCCGAGTTGCCGATGTGAATCGGCGCGATATGAGCGCCGACCTTCCACGCCGCCAGCGCCGCGACCGTGAACTCGGGGCCGTTGGGCGCGACGATGCCGGCTGTGCCGCCCTCGCCCAGGCCGGCCTCGCGCATTCGCCCGGCGAGAGTCAGCGCCGCGTCATGCAGTTGCCGGTAGGTGACCACGCGGCGGCCGTTGCGGCCCCGGCAAATCCACGCCGGGCTGCCGGCATGTTTTTGCAGCGCTGGTTGCAGGAGTTGCCACAAGTTGTCGGACATGGTGTGGACCGTGGCGGTGATGCGGAATTTGCCGTTCATTATATTACGCGCAACCCGCCAATGCCAATGCATCAGCGCGGGAGCAGGCGATTGATGACGGCCCGGGTGGTGTTAGAATACGCGGAGTATGGAATCGTGTGCCGGCCAATCGAACCGACTTCGGAGCCGAATAAAATGAATTCCGGTCGGTTGACCGGTGTGTCGAAATGGTCTTCACGCGGAGGTTTCGGAAAATCGCATCATTAATTGACGGCAAACGAAATGCCGCATCCCGCCGGAAAAGTTCCGCCCCGCCCGGTGCGCACCGAACGGCAAACCAAAGCCGCTTCCATGCGGTTAGTCAGGTCACACGCACGCTATACGGGGAAGCCAAATAATCGCGCCATGCACGAATTAGATGCATCGCCGGTCTCCGCGCCGCCGCGCGCCGCCATCCGCAAACTGGTCAGCGCCGCGTTGCGCGAGGACATCGGCGGAGGCGATTTGACCGCGGCGTTAATCGAGACGCAATCCCGCGCTGCGGCGCGCTTGTTGTGCCGCGATAACCGGCGGGTGGTGCTGTGCGGTTGCGCCTGGTTCGAGGAGGCGTTTCGCCGGGTCGATGACGCAGTCGAAATGCGCTGGCTGCATGGCGACGGCGCGCGCCTGGCGGCCGGCGATGAAGTTTGCCGAATCGACGGCCGCGCGCGCGCCATGCTCACCGCCGAGCGCACCGCGATCAACCTGCTGCAAACGCTGTCCGCCACCGCCACCGCCGCGCGCCGCTATGTCGATGCGGTGGCCGGCACCGGCGCACGCATCACCGACACCCGCAAAACGCTGCCGGCGATGCGCGTGGCGCAAAAATATGCGGTGGCGGTCGGCGGCGCGCGCAATCACCGCATCGGCTTGTTCGACCAAGTGCTAATCAAGGAAAACCACATCGCCGCGGCCGGCGGAGTGGCCGAGGCGTTGCGCCGCGCGCGCGGGGTGGCGGAGGAATCGCGCATCGAAATCGAAGTCGAAAATTTGACGCAACTGCGCGAAGCGTTGGCCGCGGACGCGACGCGAATCATGCTCGACAACTTCGGCCTGGACGAACTGCGCGAGGCCGTGGCCATGGCCGGCGGACGCGCCGAACTGGAGGCGTCCGGCAATGTGTCGCTGGACAACGTACGCGAAATCGCGCAAACCGGCGTCGACATCATCTCGGTCGGCGCGCTGACCAAGCACCTCAGCGCGGCGGATTTTTCACTGCGTTTCGACGCGCCCGACCAGGCGCGCCCGGCCAATACGCCGCCGGCCTGAGCGTCATCCGCCGCGCCGCCGGTGTTCGCGCCGGTCGTTTTCCAGTATCTCGACCAGGTGTTGCAAATCGGCCGGCATCGGCTGGCGCCACTGCCGCGGTTCGCCGCTGCGCGGATGGCGCAACTCCAGGCGGGCGGCGTGCAGCGCGTGGCGGTCCAATTGCCGCAGGGCGGCGGTCAAGTCAAAGCCGGCCCCGGGCGGCAGCCTGACCCGCTCGCCGTAGCGTTTGTCGCCGACCACCGGAAACCCGCGCCAACTTAAGTGGACGCGAATTTGATGGGTGCGGCCGGTTTCCAGGTCGGCGCGCAGCAAACTATGATGGCGAAACTTGCGCTCCACCCGCACATGGGTAACGGCCGGCTTGCCGGACGGCGTCACCCACATGCGCAGGCGGTCGTGGCGGTGGCGGCCGACCGGCTGGTCGATGCGCTCGCCGGACACCGGTACGCCGTTGACCACCGCCAGGTAACGCCGTTTCATGCCGCGCGCGCGCAGTTGCTCGATGAGTTGCCGCCGGGCCGCCTCGTTGCGCGCCACCACCAGCACCCCGGAAGTGTCCTTGTCGAGGCGGTGGACGATGCCGGCGCGCGGCAGGGCGCGCAGCGATTCATCAAAGTGCAGCAGGCCGTTCAACAGCGTGCGGTCGGCGTGGCCGGCGCCCGGATGAACGACCATGCCGGCCGGTTTGTTGATCACCAGGAGATCGGCATCCTGGTCGATGATTTCAATCTCCACCGGCTGCGCCGGCTGCGCCTCCACATCACTCGCCCACGCCTCCGGCACGCTGACTTCCAGCGTCTCGCCGCCGGCCAGTCGAAACTTCTGCGCCACCGCCCGGCCGTCAAGCCGCACCAGGTCCTGCTTCAACCACCGCTGAATGAGCGCCCGCGAATAATCGGGCAGCAGTTGCGACAGCGCCTTGTCGAGGCGGACGCCGGCCAATGCCGGTTCAATCTGGATGCGCAAGCGCCGGTTTGGGTGACTCATGATGAACGGTGAATCATGCCGGCAACATGCTGGACTGCTGGGCGGCGGAAAGGGGGCTGATATGCAAATAGAGCACACCGGCTTGCGGGTGCGCGGGTTTTACGGGGGCTTCAACAGCCATGAAGGATACCCCATGAGCGTTACCGCCCGGCACAAACACCGCGCCCTGATATTCTGGGAGAAGCAGGGTTTGGAAGCAACCCCGGGTCACGCCGCAGTCAGCCGCGCCACCCTCTACGCCTGGTGCATCAGCATACCAAAGGCGCTGGGGTGGCCGGCTTGACCGACCCAATGCCGCGCGCCGCGAGGTTGCCTTTATAGAACGACGCATCGCCCTCCGCGGCCGGCGACTGCAACGCATCGGCGAGGCCGGGATTGCGAAACACATCGCCCGGCTGCAGCAATCCGCCCGGTTGCATGGTGTCGGCAAACAATGGCGGCGTCGACTCGGTGCGGTAAATTCGCTCGAGCCACTCCAGCAGGCAGGATTGAAGATCGCGGGCATGAGGGGCGGAAAGTCTAAACCATAAAGGCGGCGCGGGCCGACAAATAGAAACGGCAACCTGATACAATCACATTCAGAACCGCCGATGCCATACCTCGATCGACGTTAACCGAAGCGCCAAAGACGGTGCCCCCTGACTTTTGTTGCACGTCGGGGTCAGAGTAAATCATAGTATTTGCAACCGGAACCAAGCCGTGCTGTGAGAATTCTGCTTGCAACATCCTTGTTTTTGTTGATTGCCGCCTGCGGGGGCGGTGGCGGCGGGGGCGGTGGCGGCAACCCGACCGCCGACACCGGTCAGCCGCCGCCGAACCCCGCTGACACGATACCGCCGACGCCATCGCCGCCGGTGCCGTCGACGCCGGGGACGGGAACAACGCCCGCGCCCGCGCCGATGCCTCCACCGTCGCCGCCGCCATCACCCCCACCGTCGCCTCCGCCGGCACCGTCACCCGGGCCATCGCCAACACCCATGCCGCCGGCGACGCCCCCGGTGCCCACCTACACCTTCCCCCGCGCCAACGCCGT
>JAPPQJ010000207.1:5052-14255 GCA_028817015.1 Gammaproteobacteria bacterium | reverse complement strand
CTTGATGTCCTCGCGGTTGTTGGAGTGCATCTGCAGGATGCGGCCGATGCGCTCTTTTTTATCCTTGACCGAGTTGAGAACCACATCCCCGGAATTAAGCACCCCGGAATAAACCCGGAAGAACACCAACTGGCCGAAAAACGAATCGGTCATGATCTTGAACCCGAGCGCCGCAAACGGCTCGCTGTCGTCGGCCTTGCGCACCAGGGCGGCCTCATCGTCCGCTGCCCCCGGCGCGGTGCCGCCTATCGGCGGCACATCGACCGGGCTCGGCAGGTAGTCGATGACCCCGTCGAGCATCGCCTGCACGCCCTTGTTCTTGAACGCCGAACCGCAGAACACCGGGATGATTTCGTTGTTCAGAGCGCGGATGCGGATGCCTTTGCGGATGTCCCCGGCGCTTAGATCACCCTGGTCAAAATAGGTTTCCATCAGCCGCTCATCGGCCTCGGCCGCGACCTCGAGCAGTTTTTCGCGATACAACCGGCACCCCGCCAGATGCGCGTCGGGGATGTCACGCTCTTCAAATTTGGCGCCCATCGGGTCCTGGTCCCAATACAACGCCTTCATCTTCACCAGGTCGATGACGCCCTCGAAATGCTCCTCGGCGCCGATGGGCAGTTGCATGGGCACCGGGTTGGCGCCCAGCCGGTTTTCAATCTGCCCGACCACGCGCGAAAAATCGGCGCCGGTGCGGTCCATTTTGTTGACGAACGCCATGCGCGGCACGCGGTATTTGTCGGCCTGCCGCCACACCGTCTCCGACTGCGGCTCCACGCCGCCGACCGCGCAGAACACCGCCACCGCACCGTCCAGCACGCGCAACGAGCGCTCCACCTCGATGGTGAAATCAACATGGCCGGGGGTGTCGATGATGTTGATGCGGTGTTGCGGGTATTGCCGGCCCATGCCGGACCAGAAGCAGGTGGTGGCCGCGGAGGTGATGGTGATGCCGCGCTCCTGTTCCTGCTCCATCCAGTCCATGACCGCGTTGCCGTCGTGCACTTCGCCCATCTTGTGCGACAAGCCGGTGTAGAACAGCACGCGCTCGGTGGTCGTGGTTTTGCCGGCGTCGATGTGCGCCATGATGCCGATGTTGCGGTAGCGTTGGAGCGGGGTCTGGCGGGGCATGGTCGGTGTCCGGGTATGCTTGAAACTCGGTGAACTCAGTGAAATTCGGCGGCGGAATCGGTGCGGGCCATCGTCAATGCAAAATCAAAAACGATAATGCGAAAACGCTTTGTTGGCTTCCGCCATTTTGTGCGTGTCCTGCTGCCGCTTGACGGCGTTGCCGCGCTCCTGCGATGCGTCCGACAACTCGTTAGCCAGCCGGGCGGTCATGGATTGCTCGCCGCGCTTGCGCGCGGCTTCAATCAGCCAGCGCATGGCCAGCGCCAGTTGGCGGTTGGGGCGCACTTCCACCGGCACCTGGTAGGTCGCCCCGCCCACCCGCCGGCTCTTCACCTCGACGCTGGGGCTGACCTTTTCCAGCGCCTTGTTGAAAACCCCGACCGGGTCGCTGTTGCCGCGCTGTTCGATCATTTCCAGGGCGTCATACAGGATTTTTTCGGCGATCGACTTTTTGCCGTTTCGCATCATGATGTTGATGAACTTGGCGACCGTCCGGTCCTTGTATTTCGGATCCGGCAGGATGTCGCGCTTCGGTACTTCTCTTCGTCTTGGCATGGGGTCGTCCCCGGTCAATCGATTAAGCCAATTGCCTGCATTACAGCCGCAAACGAAAACCGCCTTCGCCCCGGCCATTGAAAAAAGTTTCACGGTCATTTCGGTTCATGCGCTTTTTGCCACAGTTCCCCGAAAACCGCCATCAGGCGGATGGCCCGGATGCAACGCCGGCCCGCCGCGCCGCCACTTGGGCGATGCGCCACCCGTTGTCCGTCTTGCCGCCCGCCGGCTTTACAACCCCCCCGGCCGTTCTATGATTTGGGGCGTTTGGCCCCGTATTTGGAGCGGCCCTGGCGGCGGTCGGCCACCCCGGAAGTGTCCAGCGCGCCGCGAATGGCGTGATAGCGCACCCCGGGCAAATCTTTAACCCGGCCGCCGCGCAACAATACCACCGAGTGCTCCTGGAGGTTGTGCCCTTCGCCGCCGATATAGGTGGTCACTTCATATCCATTGGTCAAGCGCACGCGCGCGACCTTGCGCAACGCCGAATTCGGTTTTTTCGGGGTGGTGGTATATACCCGCGTGCACACCCCCCGCTTCTGCGGGCAGGACTGCAACGCGGGGACATTGGATTTCTTCCCCTGCCTGGTGCGCGGATTTCTCACTAACTGGTTCAATGTCGGCATATTTGCCACCTGAAAAACTGCAAACTAAACTGCAAACCGAAGGAAAAAAATTGACCCATCTCGCCGATTGTCAATCGCTGTCATCCCGGCCCCCATTGAGGGCGCGCAATTTTATGCCGCTCAAAGGGGCTTGTCAAGCATAAAAAGGCCTTGAATTCACCTTGTCAGCCCCGTTGTGCCGGTTCGCGCCCCGTCACTTCATCACCAGCGCCTTGTCAGCCTGGCTCAGGCCGTCACCGGGCGCATCTTCGGCGGAGTCACCGGACCCGGGCCAGGCCTCGTCGCTGACGCCGTCCAGCAACCCTTCCAGGTCCTGGTCTTTGTGCGAACTCTCCAGCAGGTTCTTCTTTCGTTCCTGGTGGAACATCAGCCCGGTTCCGGCCGGAATGAGGCGGCCGATGATGACGTTTTCCTTGAGGCCGCGCAGGCTGTCGATTTTGCCGTTCACCGAAGCATCGGTCAGCACCCGCGTGGTCTCCTGAAAAGACGCCGCTGAAATGAACGATTCAGTGGTCAGCGAAGCCTTGGTAATGCCCAGCAACACCGCCTTGTATTGGGCGGGCGTCTTGCCTTCCTTGACCAACTGCTCGTTTTTCTCCAGCACCGAGGCCTTTTCCGCCTGCTCGCCGCGCAGATACTCGCTGTCGCCCTGGTCGGTGATCTTCACCTTGCGCAGCATCTGCCGGACGATGACCTCGATGTGCTTGTCGTTGATCTTGACGCCCTGCAGTTGATAGACCTCCTGAACCTCATTGACGATGTAGTCGGCGAGCGCCTCCACTCCCCGGTATTCCAAGATGTCGCCGGCCAGCGGCGAGCCGTCCACCAGCACTTCGCCGCGCTCCACGGTTTGGCCGTCGAAGACGATGATGCGCCGAGTCTTGGGAATCAAAATGCCGGCGCTCTCGCCCTCCTTGCTGGTGATGACCAGGCGGTGTTTGCTCTTGGTTTCCTTGCCGAACGACACCACGCCGGAGGCCGGGGCGAGAATTTCCGACTCCTTGGGCTTGCGCGCCTCGAACAATTCCGCGACCCGCGGCAGGCCGCCGGTGATGTCGCGGGCTTTCGACGATTCCTGGTGAACACGGGCCAGCACATCGCCGCTGTGCACCTCCTGCCCGTGCGTGCATACAACGATGGAATCCGACTCCAACTGGTATCTGGCATCGACGTCGGTGCCGGGAAATTTCACCGGGTTGCCGTCGGCGTCCTCGAGCATGATGGCCGGTTTAATGTTTTGAGCGCTGCCGCGGCGGAGTTGCGGGTCGATCACCACATAGGTGCTGCGCCCGGTCAGATCGTCGGTCTGCATGTTGACCGTGATGCCTTCCTCCATGCCGACAAAGACCACCTTGCCGGCGGCTTCGGTGAGAATCGGTTTGGTGTGCGGGTCCCACACCGCGACGATTTGGCCAACCTCGACCCGGGAGCCGTCTTCCACCGACAGCACCGCGCCACGCGGAAGGTCGTGACGCTCGCGGTCGCGGCCGTATTGATCGCGGACCATCAGTTTGCCGGGCGTGATGACGACGTTTTTGCCTTCGCTGTTTTGCACCAGTTTGACCCGCGTGAAGTGGATGTTGCCGTCGTTTTGGATCTCGATCTGCCCGACCCGCGCTTCCGAGGCGGCGCCGCCGATGTGGAAGGTGCGCATGGTCAGCTGGGTGCCCGGCTCGCCGATGGATTGCGCCGCCATTACGCCCACCGCCTCGCCGATGTTGATGAGGTGCCCGCGGCCGAGGTCGCGCCCGTAGCACTTGGCGCACACCCCGACCCGGGTCGCGCAGGTCACCGCCGAGCGCACCTTGACTTCGTGGATATTGGCTTGCTCAACCCGCTCCACCTGCTCCTCGTCGAGCATGCTGTCGCGGGAAACCAATATCCGGCCGTCGGGAGCGGTGATGTCAGTGGCGCTGAAGCGGCCAAGCAGCCGGTCTTTCAGCGAAACCACCACTTCGCCGCCTTGCACTTGCGCTTCGCGGTTCAGGCCTTCGTCGGTCCCACAATCTTCCTCGGTCACCACCAAATCCTGGCACACATCCACCAGACGGCGCGTCAGATAGCCGGAATTGGCGGTTTTCAGCGCGGTGTCGGCCAGCCCTTTGCGCGCGCCGTGGGTGGAGATGAAATACTGCAGCACATCCAGCCCTTCGCGGAAATTGGCGGTGATCGGGGTTTCGATGATCGAGCCGTCCGGCGTGGCCATCAAGCCGCGCATGCCGGCCAGTTGGCGGATTTGCGCGTGCGAGCCGCGCGCCCCGGAGTCGGCCATCATGAAAATCGAGTTAAACGAATCCTGCTCGACCTTTTTGCTCATGCAGTTGTCCACCCTCTCGGTGGAGAGTTCGCCCAACATCGAGGCGGCGACCTGCTCGCTGGTGCGCGACCAGATGTCGATGACCTTGTTGTATCTTTCGCCGTCGGTCAGCAAACCGGCCTTATACTGATCCTGAATCTCGACCACATCCTTTTTCGCCGTGTCCAGAATTTGCTTCTTGTCGCCCGGCACCACCATGTCGTCGACGCCGATGGAGATGCCGGACAGCGTGGCCATGCGAAAACCGGTATACATCAACTGGTCGGCGAAGATCACGGTGTCCTTGAGGCCGACCTGGCGGTACGAGGTGTTGACCAGATCGGAAATGGTTTTCTTCTGCATGGGGCGGTTGATCAGGGAGAAGTCCAGTTGCGGCGGCAGAATCTCCGACAGCAGGGCGCGCCCGACGGTGGTCTTGACCACCCGGGTGTGGCCGGCGGGCCGGCCATTTTCATCCTTCACCGGCATGCGCACGCAAATCCGCGCATGCAGGTGCGCCTGCCCGGTTTCGTGGGCGCGGCGCACCTCGTTGACATCGGCGAAGCATTTTCGCACCTGGTCGGGGTCGATGTCGCCCATGCGCTCATGGTGCCTGATATTGCCCTCGACCCCGGCGCTGAGGTTTTCCCGGGTCATGTAATACAACCCCAGCACGATATCCTGGGACGGCACGATGATCGGCTCGCCGTTGGCCGGCGACAGGACGTTGTTGGTGGACATCATCAGCGAGCGCGCTTCCAGTTGCGCCTCGATGGACAGCGGCACATGCACCGCCATCTGGTCGCCGTCGAAGTCGGCGTTGTAGGGCATGCACACCAGCGGATGCAGTTGAATGGCCTTGCCTTCGATGAGCACCGGCTCGAACGCCTGAATGCCCAGGCGGTGCAGGGTCGGCGCGCGGTTCAGCAACACCGGGTGTTCGCGAATCACCTCCTCAAGGATGTCCCAGACCTCCGGGCTCTCCATCTCGACCATCTTTTTGGCCTGCTTGATGGTGGTGGACAGGCCGCGCAATTCCAGTTTGCTGAAGATGAACGGCTTGAACAATTCCAGCGCCATTTTCTTGGGCAGGCCGCATTGCTGCAAACGCAGGGTCGGGCCGACCACGATCACCGAGCGCCCGGAATAGTCCACGCGCTTGCCCAGGAGGTTTTGCCGGAAGCGCCCCTGCTTGCCCTTGATCATGTCGGAAATGGATTTAAGCGCGCGCTTGTTGAGGCCGGTGATGGCTTTGCCGCGGCGGCCGTTGTCGAGCAGCGCGTCCACCGATTCCTGCAGCATGCGCTTTTCGTTGCGCACGATCAGGTCCGGGGCGTTCAAATCAAGCAGGCGCTTCAAGCGATTGTTGCGGTTAATCACCCGGCGGTATAGATCGTTCAGATCCGAAGTGGCGAAGCGCCCGCCTTCCAGCGGCACCAGCGGGCGCAAATCCGGCGGCAGCACCGGCAGCACTTCCATGATCATCCAGCCGGGCTTGTTGCCGGATTTAATGAACGCTTCGATCACCTTCAGGCGGTTGGTCAGTTTCTTGATCTTGGTGTCGGATTTGGTCTCGGCGATCTGCTCGCGCAACAGCAGCGCCTCCTCCTCCAGGTCGATCTCGCTGATCAGCGCGCGAATCGCCTCGGCGCCCATGCGCGCCTCGAATTCATCGCCGTAGGTTTCGATGGCATCGAGATACTCCTGTTCGGTCAGCAAATCGCCGCGCTGCCTGTCGGTCAGGCCGGGGTCGATAATCACATAGGCCTCGAAATACAGCACCCGCTCCATCTCCCGCACGGTCATGTCGAGCAGCAGGCCGAGCCGCGACGGCAGCGACTTCAAGAACCAGATGTGCGCGCACGGCGCGGCCAGGTCGATATGCCCCATGCGCTCGCGCCGCACATTCGACAGGGTGACCTCCACGCCGCATTTCTCGCACACCACGCCGCGGTGCTTGAGGCGCTTATACTTGCCGCACAGGCACTCGTAGTCGTTGACCGGGCCGAACAACTTGGCGCAGAACAGGCCGTCGCGCTCCGGGCGGAAGGTGCGGTAGTTGATGGTCTCGGGTTTCTTCACCTCGCCGTACGACCACGAGCGAATCTTTTCCGGCGAGGCGATGCAAACGCGGATGGCGTCGAAGTCCTCAACCGTGTCGCTTTGCTTGAACAGATTGAAAATATCTCTCATTGCACGATGCCTCCGGAGATGGCGGTTGAGATTTGCGCCGGGTCCTGCTTAAGTTCGATGTTGAGGCCCAGCGCGCGGATTTCCTTGACCAGCACATTGAAGGATTCGGGCATGCCGGCGTCCATTCCGTGATCGCCGCGAATGATGTTGTCGTAGATCTTGGAGCGCCCGACCACATCGTCGGATTTCACGGTCAGCATCTCCTGCAGGATGTAGGCGGCGCCGTAGGCTTCCAGCGCCCACACCTCCATCTCGCCGAAACGCTGGCCGCCGAACTGCGCCTTGCCGCCTAACGGCTGCTGGGTGATGAGGCTGTATGGGCCGGTGGAGCGCGCGTGCATCTTGTCGTCCACCAGGTGGTTGAGTTTAAGCATATACATGTAGCCGCAGGTGACCGGGCGGTCGAACGGCTCGCCGGTGAGCCCGTCATACAGCGTGACCTGGCCGCTGACCGGCAGTTTGGCCAATTTCAGCATGCCCTTGATCTCGCCTTCCAGGGCGCCGTTGAACACCGGGGTCGCCATCGGCACGCCGCCGCGCAGTTTGTCGCACAACTCCAGCATCTCGTCGTCGGACAGCAAATCCAGGTTTTCGCTCTTGCCGCCGGTGCTGTATACCCGGTTCAGGAATCTGCGCAGTTGCTCCGGCTTTTTGTTCTTGCGCAGCAGTTCGTCGATTTGCCCGCCGATTGAGCGGGCGGCCCAGCCCAGGTGCGTTTCCAGCACCTGGCCGACGTTCATGCGCGACGGCACGCCGAGCGGATTCAGGCAGATGTCCACGGTGGTGCCGTCTTCCATGTAGGGCATGTCTTCCACCGGCACAATTTTGGAAATCACCCCCTTGTTGCCGTGGCGCCCGGCCATTTTGTCGCCGGGCTGCAGATACCGCTTGACGGCGACAAAAACCTTGACGATTTTCAGCACCCCGGGCGGCAAATCGTCGCCCTGCTCGATTTTGCCCCGCTTCTCCTCGAAGCGGGCGTCGAATTCCTTGTGCTGGGCGTCCATCTGGTCGCGGATGCGCTCGATGGTGCGGTTGGCCTTGTCGTCGCGCAGGCGAATCTCGAACCACCGCTTGCGCGGCAAGTCGGCGAGGTGCGCGGCGGTCACCTTGCGCCCGGCCCTGAGGCCGCCGGGCCCGCCTTCGACCACCTGGCCTATCAGCAATTTCTCGATGCGCGCAAAGGAATCCGACTCGACGATTCGCAGTTGGTCGTCCAGGTCTTTGCGCACCATCTCCAGTTCGGCGGCGTCGTTGGCGGCGGCGCGCGTGTCCTTTTCCAGCCCCTCCCGGGTGAACACCTGCACATCGATAATGGTGCCTTTCATCCCCGACGGCAGCCGCAGCGAGGTGTCCTTCACATCGGACGCCTTCTCGCCGAAGATGGCGCGCAGCAGTTTCTCTTCCGGGGTCAGTTGGGTTTCCCCTTTGGGGGTGATTTTGCCGACCAGCACATCGCCCGGCTCCACCTTGGCGCCGACATAGATGATTCCGGCTTCGTCCAGTTTGGACAGCGCGCCTTCGCCGACATTGGGGATGTCGCGGCTGATTTCCTCGCTGCCGAGTTTGGTGTCGCGCGCGATGCACGACAACTCCTCGATGTGAATCGAGGTATATACATCATCCTTGACCAGGCGCTCGGAAATCAGAATCGAGTCCTCGAAGTTATACCCGTTCCACGGCATGAAGGCGATGAGCACATTGCGCCCCAGCGCCAGTTCGCCCAGGTCGGTGGCCGGGCCGTCGGCCAGCACATCGCCGCGCGCCACGACATCGCCGACCCGCGCCAGCGGGCGCTGGTTGATGGTGGTGTCCTGGTTGGAGCGCTGATACTTGGTGAGGTTGTAGATATCGACGCCCGGCTCGTTTTCGATGCCCTCGTCGTCGTTGACCCGCACCACGATGCGCGAGGCGTCCACCGAGTCGACCACGCCGCCGCGCCGCGCCACCACCGTGACCCCGGAGTCGACGGCCACGATGCGCTCCATGCCGGTGCCGACCAGCGGCTTTTCGGTCTGGATGAGCGGCACCGCCTGGCGCTGCATGTTGGAACCCATCAGCGCGCGGTTGGCGTCGTCGTGCTCCAGAAACGGCACCAGCGAAGTCGCCACCGAGACGATTTGCTGCGGGGCCACATCGACATAATCGATTTGGTCCGGCGACGACATCGAGAACTCGTTCTTATACCGGCACGACACCAGATTGTCGGCAAACCGGCCCTCGGAGTCGAGCGCGGCGTTGGCCTGGGCGATGACGAACTCGCGCTCCTCGATGGCCGACAAAAAATCCACCTGGTCGGTGACCGCGCCCTTCACCACCTTTCGATACGGCGTCTCCAAAAACCCGTATTCATTGGTGCGCGCAAAACACGCCAGCGAGTTAATCAAACCGATGTTCGGGCC
>JAPPQJ010000207.1:0-4961 GCA_028817015.1 Gammaproteobacteria bacterium | reverse complement strand
GCTGGAGCCGAAGAATTCCTTGACCACCGCCGCCACCGGCTTGGCGTTGATTAAGTCCTTGGGGGTGAAGTTTTCGCTCTCCGCCAGGTTGAGGCGCTCCTTGACCGCGCGCTCGACGCGCACCAGGCCGATGCGGAACTGGTTTTCCACCAGTTCGCCCACCGATCTGACGCGGCGGTTGCCCAAGTTGTCGATGTCGTCGATTTCGCCCTTGCCGTTTTTCAGCGCCACGATTTTCTTCATCACATCGACGATGTCCTGCTTGCTCAGGGTGCCCGGCCCTTCGTCGCTGTCGCGGCCCAGGCGGCGGTTGAACTTCATGCGCCCGACCGCCGACAGGTCGTAGCGCTCGAGGTTGAAGAACAGGTTGGAGAACAGCGCCGCCGAGGCCTCCCGGGTGGGCGGCTCGCCGGGGCGCATCATGCGGTAGATTTCAATCTGCGCCTCCTCCTCGGAGCGCGTCGGGTCGATGCGCAGGGTCTCCGACAGGAACGGGCCGCGGTCGATGTCGTTGGTGACGATGGTCTCAATGTCGGCGATGCCGGCCTCGCGCAGCGCGTCCAGCATGTCGGCGCTCACCTCGGCGTTGGCGGCCGCCAATAACTCGCCGCTGTCGGTGTCGATGATGTCGCGCGCCAGGGTGCGCCCGGTGATGAATTCCTGCGGCACATCGACGGACTCGATGTCGGCTTTTTTCAGTTCCCTGATGTGGCGCGCGGTGATGCGGCGCTCGGCCTCGACCAGCACCCCGCCTTTGGCGTCGGTCAGGTCGAATTCCAGTTGCTGCCCGCGCAGCCGCTCGGCCACCAGTTTTATCGAGCAACGGCCGTCCTCGCCGACGGTGATGCGGTCGTTCTCGAAGAACATCTCGAGAATCTCCCCGGTGCTGTAGCCGAGCGCCCTCAGCACGATGGTGGCGGGCAGTTTGCGGCGGCGGTCGATGCGCACATACAATAAATCCTTGGGATCAAACTCGAAGTCCAGCCACGAGCCCCGGTAGGGAATCACGCGCGCCGAAAACAGCAGTTTGCGCGACGCATGGGTCTTGCCGCTGTCGTGGTCGAAGATGACCCCGGGGGAGCGGTGCAACTGCGAAACCACCACGCGCTCGCTGCCGTTGATGACGAAGGTGCCGTTGCCGGTCATCAGCGGCATCTCGCCGAGGAACACTTCCTGCGATTCCTTGGCTTCCTTGACCCGCCTGCTGCTGCCGCCCTTGTTGAAGATCACCAGGCGCATCTTCGCGTGCAGCGGGCAGGCGTAATTCAGCCCGTGCTTCTGGCACTCGGCGATGTCAAACCGGGGTTTGCCCAGCCGGTAACTGTCAAACTCCAGCATCACGCTGCCGTTGTAACTCTGGATCGGAAACACCGATTTGAACGCCGCCTGGATCCCCCGGTCGATGCGCTGATCAGGCGGCACATCGGCCTGCAGATACCCGCGATACGACTCCCTCTGCATGGCCAGCAGAGAGGGCACCTCGAAATCGTCGGAGCGTTTGCTGAAATTCTTGCGAATGCGTTTCTTTTCGGTAAAGGAATAGCCCATGGTGGTCCTCTTTTCGGATCAGCGCGCACCGCAATCCCGGCGCAACGCCAGTGGGTGAAAGGTAACCGCGGAGGGCAAGACGGCCGGTGGCCGCGGCGCGCCCGCCGCAACCCCTGTCGGTGCCGGCCTCAGCCCCCCGCCGGCCATCACTTGAGTTCGGCCGTGCCGCCAGCCTCTTCGATCTGCTGCTTGAAGCCCTCGGCTTCCTCTTTGGTGACGCCCTCCTTAACCGCGGACGGCGCGGCTTCGACCAGGTCTTTGGCCTCTTTGAGGCCGAGATTGGTGATGGCGCGAACCGCCTTGATCACGCTGACCTTTTTGTCGCCGAATCCGGTCAGCATCACATCAAACGCGGTTTGCTCCTCGGCCTGGCCGGCGTCGTCGGCCGCCGCGGCCGCCGCGGGTGCCGCGGCCACCGCAACGGCCGCGGAGACGCCGAATTTTTCCTCCATATCCTTGATCAACTCGGACAGGTCGAGAACCGACATCTCAGCGATGCCGTCGAGTATTTCTTGCTTGTTCAATGCCATGGTTTTACTCCCGATAACTACAGAAAATTAAACTTCATCGAAGCAGCCGGCGTTTCACCCGCTGCCGACAATGGACAACGGCTAACCCGCATCCTTCGACTGCGCAATCGCCGAGACCGTACGAACCAGCCTCGCCGGAACCTCGTTGAGCGTGGCCACCAGGTTCTGCAAAGGCGCCCGCATGGCGCCGATCAGTTGGGCGATGAGTTCATCGCGCCCCGGCAGTTTTGCCAGATTGCCGATCATCCTCAGATCGATCAATTCACCGTTCATCACGCCCGCGGTGATCTTGAAGTGCTCGTTCTCTTTGGCGAAGTCGGCGGCCACGCCGGCCACCGCGACCGGGTCTTCGGACGCCGACAAAATCACCGGGCCGGTGAAATGCTCGCTCAAACATTCGAAGTCGGAGCCGGTGATGATGCGCCTGGCGAGGCTGTTTTTGATCACGCGCACCCACACCCCGCGGCGGCGCGCCTGCACTCTCAAATCTGTCAGTTGGGCCACACTCAGGCCGCGATACTCAGCCAGCACGCCGGCCCGGGCCGAAGCCAACGCTTCGGACACTTCGCTGACCACGGCTTTCTTCTGGTCGATGCTTAAACTCATGTCGGCTCGCTCCGGCCCTTAATCAATTGGCAATTGGCGAATTAGCGAATCGCGGAAATAGTGCTGCGGTCCACCCGCACCCCCGGCCCCATGGTGCTCGACAGCGCCACGCGGCGGATATACTGGCCCTTGGACGCGGCCGGCTTCGACTTGATCAGCGCGCTGACCAGTGCATTCAGATTCTCCTCCAAGTCCTGAGGCGCAAAGGAAACCTTGCCGATTGAGCAGTGAATCAGGCCGGCTTTGTCGATCCGGTATTGAACCTGGCCGGTTTTGGCGTCGCGCACGGCGGCACCGACATCGGCGGTTACGGTGCCGACTTTGGGGTTCGGCATCAGGCCGCGCGGTCCGAGAATCTGCCCCAGCGGGCCGACCATTGGCATCGCCTCCGGGGTGGCGATGCACAGGTCGAACTCGATCTTGCCCCGCTTCACGGCATCGGCCAGGTCGTCCAGGCCGACCACATCGGCGCCCGCGGCCCGGGCCGCTTCGGCCTGCTCGCCATCGGCGAACACGGCCACCCGCACGGTCTTGCCGGTGCCCTTCGGCAACAGCGTGGCACCGCGCACATTCTGGTCCGATTTCCTGGCATTGACGCCGAGATTGACCGCCACATCCACGGACTCGTCGAACTTCGCCGAGGCCATATCCACAACCAGCGACAGCGCCTGACCGACCGGATAGAGTTTTTCGCGGTCGATTTTTGAGGCGGCGGCGCGCATGCGTTTGCCCGCCGCTCTTTTTTCCACTTCGGCCATTACACGCCCTCGATGCTGATGCCCATGCTGCGGGCGCTGCCGGCGATGGTGCGCACCGCCTGCTCCAGTTCATAGGCGTTCAGGTCGGCGTCCTTGGTCCTGGCGATTTCCTCAAGTTGCGCCCGGGTCACGGTTTTCCCCACCTTGTCGCGGTTGGGCACGCTGCTGCCTTTGTCCACGCCCGCGGCTTTTTTCAGCAGCACCGAAGCCGGCGGCGTTTTACGCACATAGGTGAAACTCTTGTCGGCGTAAACGGTGATCACGACCGGGATCGGCAGCCCCTTTTCCAAGTCTTCGGTCTCGGCATTGAAAGCCTTGCAGAACTCCATAATGTTGACGCCGTGCTGCCCCAGGGCGGGACCGACCGGCGGGCTGGGCTTGGCCTCCCCCGCGGGAATTTGCAGTTTGATATACGCATCAATTTTCGCGGCCATGGTTTGGTTCCTGTCGGGTGTTGGCTATATGCCTGGTGCGGGCGGCCGGCTCAGCCTTTCGCCACATGGATAAAGTCCAGTTCCACGGGCGTCGAGCGCCCCAAAATCATCACTGAAACGCGCAACTTCGCTTTCTCGGAATTGACTTCTTCGACGGTGCCGTTGAACTCGGCGAACGGCCCGTCGATGATTCTCACCAGTTCGCCGGGGGTGAAGGTGACTTTCATCTTCGGTTTGTCGACGCTGTCGGAAACCTGCTGGATGATTTCATTGGCCTCGCGGTCGCTGATCGGCATCGGGCGGGTTTTTTCGCTGCCGCCGACAAACCCGGACACTTTGGGCACATTGCGCACCAGGTGCCAGGTTTGATCGGTCATCTGCATCTGAACCAGCACATAGCCGGGAAAAAACTTGCGCTCGCTGGTGTGTTTCTGGCCGCCCTTCATCTCCACCACCTCTTCGGTCGGCACCAGGATGTCGCCGAAATGCACCTGCATTTCCTCGGGACTGCGGGCGATATGCTCGCGCAGAGAGCGCTGCACCTGCTTTTCATACCCGGAAAACGCCTGTACCACATACCAGCGTTTGCCCTCGGCGGCGGGTGCGACCAGCGGGTCCCGAACTGCGCTTGAATCAGCCATGGTCAACGCTCCAACCCCAGAACAAGATCGTAAATTCCGTAGAACGACAGCGAATCCAGCAGCCACAAATACAGTCCGAACAAAATCACCATCACCACCACCAGGCCGGTGACCTGCAACGCTTCGCGGCGCGCCGGCCACACCATTTTCTGGCGTTCGATGTTGGCCCCCCGGGCGAACACCAGCGCCGCCCGGCCCGCTTCGGTGGTCAGGGCGATGAGCACGGCAACCAGCACGCCGGCGAGCACCGCGCCCACCCGGGCGACCTGCAACCAGTCGCTGAACTGGTAGTAGGCGGCCACCGAAGCGCCGACGATCAGCGCCGCAACAATGAGTTTGATCTTGTCTATCGCTGCAATTCCTCACATAATCGAATCATGAGACGACAGTTGGCAGGCCAGGAGGGAATCGAACCCCCAACCTGCGGTTTTGGAGACCGCTGCT
>JAPPQJ010000202.1:946-14299 GCA_028817015.1 Gammaproteobacteria bacterium | reverse complement strand
CCTGTCCGGGCGGATGGAAAATCTCGAGCAGAACCTGTCCGGGCGGATGGAAAATATCGAGGGCCGGATGAGCAATATCGAGGGACGGATGGACAATATCGAGGGACGGATGGACAACATTGATGGGCGACTGAAGAATCTCGATGGGCGGATGGAGAATCTCGAGGGGCGGATGGAGAATCTCGATGGGCGGATGGAGAATCTCGATGGGCGGATGGAGAATCTCGATGGGCGGATGGACAGCATCCAGCAGCGCATCGTCAATCGCCTCGGCGCGCTGATAATCGCCTGCATGGGCTTCCTCGCCGCCCTGATGGTGTTTTTCTGACTTGGCGGCTTCATCGTCGCCGCGCATCCGCTCATCAAACGACTGGAGAGACATAAAAATGTCTGAAGAAACTTTCGGCCTTGTGGCCGTGATAGTCGGCGCTTTCATGGTCTGTGGAATCGGCGCGCTTATGCCTGCCGCTGGGCGACCGCTTAATCGAGTGGTGGAAAAAGAAACGCGCCTGACCTGAGCGGCAACCGACAGCGCCCGCCGCCAAGCGCTTGGAGCAACGCCATGTGGTTGCAGGATTTCAGTTATTACTTCTCCGTCACCGGCGATGAGGGCGGGCTGTTTTCCGTGGAGTTTAATTTTTGCCCCGGCGCAGCCCCCGGCCGGCGCCTGTCACCGGCTCAGGAGAAGGATGCGGTGCGCGAGGATTTTTCCGCTGTGGATGCGTTGTTGGAGAAAACCATGCCGACGGGCGTGTTCGGCGGCAAGACGAAAAAAACGCCCACGCTGAGTGACAGCCCGGCCGGTTCCCAGGTCGGATTCATTTACAGGAACCGCCTTACCCATACCGCCAAACTGGAATATCATCTGCACAAAACCAACCGCCAAGTGCCGGCTACGGTGCAACTTCGACTGACGCTCGGCCACCGGATGAACCTTTCATTTTTTGAAAAATCATGGCCTTGCCGGGTTTGCAGGCCAGCGAAGAAGCGCAGCGCAGCGTGCGCCGGATGCGTACGGTGCTGGAAACCAAGGGACGGGACAACATTGACCCGGTGAGGTTTCTGAAAGAGTCCGGCGCGTAACGCCGGACGACTGGGCGAGACCCGCCTCCGCCGCCCGATTACCCGCCCCGCCGCCTTGCCATCAAGCGGGCGTGGGCTTCGGCGCCGCCGTCGTGCCAGGTGCCGAACAGTTGGTCGAGCGGCGCGCGCGGGTTGCCGTAGTTGACTTCAAAGAGACGGTGGTGAAGTTGGTGGTGCCAGGCGCCGGCCGGCAGGGAGAATGAGCCGATGCGAATGCGCTCGAAGCCGGCGTGGGTGAAGGCCGGGCCGAGGCCGGTGAAGAAGCCGGTGGCGATGATGATGACCGGGTCGGCCGGCACCACCCACCACAATACCACCGGGCTGAAATAAAGCAGGTGCTCGACCGGGTGCATGGAAATCCCCGACCACGGGCCGACATTGACATTGCGGTGGTGCAGTTCGTGGGCCAGTCGGTATAGCGGCGGCCAGTGCAGCAGGCGGTGGATTAAGTAGAAGTGCAACGAGCCCCAGAAAAACACCAGCGCCGCCAGCGCCGACAGATACAACGGGGCTTCGCTCCAGGCCACCACGGACACGCGGCCGCTGGCGTATAACCACAGCGTCACCGATTCATACAACGACCAGATGAGACTGCCGCTGGCCAGGCTCCAGAACATGTTGTCCTTGACCTGGTCGCCCCACAGGAAGGCGCGGTTGCCCCGGGCCGGCCAGCGGCGGTCGTATTTCAAGTCGCCGCCCTGGGCGCGTTTGATATACAGCCACCAGTGCAGGCCGCCGGCGACCGCGCACAGCAGCGCCGCGTTGCGCAGCCAGATGGTCAGCATCCAGCCGGGTTGCAGCGTGGCCATGCGCGCCAGGTCGGGGGTCAGCCACTGCCAGGTCATCACCGCCAACGCAAAGAAAAAAATGCCGAACGGGAACACCACATCGTGCCACAGCCACATCAGGCATTGTTTGAATCGGGGAGGCCACCGGAAAATCGGCGGCAGCTCATCGAGGTCGGGCGGGCGGTGTCCGCCGGAACGGGCGGCGGCGGGCGGCGCGGAGGGTTTGGAAGTGTTCATGGCATGTTCCCGCAACGCGGTGACGGTATTGACGGCGATATCAGCGCATGGCAAACGGGTTGGCCATCGGCTGGTCGGCTATGTTCAGCCACACGGTCTTCGGGCGGGTGTAATCATACATCGCCTGAAAGCCGCTTTCGCGGCCGTAGCCGGAGTCCTTGAAGCCGCCGAATTCGGCGATGGGGGAGACCACGCGGTAGGTGTTGACCCACACGATGCCGGCGCGCACCGACTTGGCGACGCGCAAGGCGCGCGCGCCGCCCCCGGTGAAGATGCCGGCCGCCAGGCCGTGCCGGGTGTCGTTGGCCAACGCCACCGCTTCGCCTTCGTCTTTGAATCGCAGCACGCTCAGCACCGGGCCGAACAGTTCGGTATCGACGATGCGCAGGTTCTGCCGCGGGCATTCGACGATGGTCGGCGGGTAGTGCAGGCCGCCGCTGTGCGGCGGGGGCTGGCCGCCGCACAGCAGTTTCGCGCCCTCGCTTTGCGCGAACGCGACTTCGCGCTGGATGTGCTCCAATTGCGCGGGCGTGCACAGCGGCCCCATCTGCGTGGCCTCGTCCAGCGGGTCGCCAATGCGGATGCGTTGCGCCTGCTCGACCATGCGGCGCAAGAATTGGTCGGCGATGCCGTGCTGCAGATACAGCCGCGAGCCGGCCACGCAACTCTGGCCGGCGGCGCCGAAGATGCCGGCGATGGAGCCGTTGACCGCGCTTTCCAAGTCGGCGTCATCGAATACGATGAACGGCGATTTGCCGCCCAGTTCCAGCGACACCTGGGCGAAGTTGTTCGCCGAGTTGCCGATCACATGGCGGGCGGTGGCCGGGCCGCCGGTGAAACTGACTCGCTGCACCAGCGGATGCGAGGTCAGCGCGCGGCCGCACGGCTCGCCGTGGCCGGTGACGATGTTGACCACCCCCGGCGGGAAGCCGGCCTCCTCAAACAGGCGGCCGAATTCCAAAAGCGCGGCGGAGGCGTGCTCGGAGGCCTTGAGCACCACGGTGTTGCCCGCGGCCAATGCCGGGCCGAGTTTGACCGCGACCAGGAACAATTGCGAGTTCCACGGCACCACCGCGGCCACCACGCCGAGCGGCTCGCGGTCGGTGAACACGAACAAGTCGGGCTTGTCGATGGGCAGGGTGTGGCCGTGGATTTTGTCCGCGCAGCCGGCGTAGTAGTGGAAGAAATCGGCGATGTATTTGGCCTGCCACTTTGTTTCGGTGATGATTTTGCCGGTGTCGATGGTTTCCACCTCCCCCAACTTCGCCGAGCGCTCGACCAACAGGTCGGCCAGCCGCCGCAGGTGGCGGCCGCGCTCGGTCGGCGACGCGCCGGCCCACGGGCCTTCGGTAAACGCCCGCTGGGCGGCGTTGACCGCGGCATCGACATCGGCCTCGGTGGCTTCGGGGATTTCCGCCCAGGCGGTGTTGGTGGTTGGGTTGATGGTGGGGAATTTGCCGCCGTCGGCGGCGTCAACCCAGCAGCCGTCGATCAGCATCTGGAAGGATTTCAGTTGGGGCATGGCTCGGCCTGCATGGTGGGTGGCGGGTCAGAATAGCCGGGTTATTGTATCCGCTTGGGCGCGCGGTGGGGATTTTTGTTGACGGCTGCAGCGCGGTTGACCGGAGTCCGGCGGCCATCCCCGTTGATCGTCCCATCTTTTTCGGCCCGGGAGAGGTGGCGGGCAATGCACTGTCAGCCGTCCGCGGCATAGCGCCCCGCCCTCCGGTGACGCCTCTATGCGCCGTTAGCCGCTCCCGGCCCGCCTGGGAATTTGCCCCCGGTCGCGCAGCGCGTGGTCCATCAGCACCAGGGCCAACATGGCTTCGGCGATGGGCACCGCGCGGATGCCGACGCACGGGTCGTGGCGGCCGGTGACCACCGCTTCGACGCTTTGATTGTCGAGGTTGACGGTCTGACCCGGCGCGGCGATGCTGGAGGTGGGCTTGAAGGCGATGCTGACTTCGATGTTCTGGCCGCTGGAGATGCCGCCGAGGATGCCGCCGGCGTGGTTGCTGACAAACCCCTGCGGGGTGAGGGGGTCGCGGTGTTCGGTGCCGCGCTGTTCGACGGCGGCGAAGCCGGCGCCGATTGCGACGCCCTTGGCGGCGTTGATGCTCATCATCGCCTTGGCGATGTCGGCGTCCAGGCGGTCGAACACCGGCTCGCCCCAGCCGGGCGGCACGCCGCCGGCTTCAACATAGACGGCGGCGCCGACCGAGTCGCCCTGCCTGCGGATTTGGTCGATGAAGGCGCCGAGTTGCCCGACCGCCGCCGGGTCGCCGACGAAAAACGGGTTGCCGGCGACCGCGTTCCAGTCCTTGCACTCCACCGCCATGCCGCCGATTTGGCGCACGCAGCCGCGAATGGCGACGCCGTAGTGTTCCGCCAGGTATTTGCGCGCGATGCCGCCGGCCGCCACGCGCATCGTGGTTTCGCGCGCCGACGACCTGCCGCCGCCCCGGTAGTCGCGGCGGCCGTATTTGCGCTGGTAGGTGTAGTCGGCGTGGCCGGGGCGGAAGCGGTCTTTAATGTTCTCGTAGTCGCGCGGGCGCGCGTCTTCGTTGTGCACCAGCAGGCCGATGGGGGTGCCGGTGGTCTCGCCTTCAAACACCCCGGAGAGGATTTGCACGCGGTCCGATTCGCGGCGCTGGGTGGTGTATTTGGACTGCCCCGGTTTGCGGCGGTCGAGGTCGGCTTGCAGGTCGGCTTCGCACAGCGCCAGCCCCGGCGGGCAGCCGTCCACCACGCCGCCGAGCGCCGCGCCGTGGCTTTCGCCAAAGGTGGTGAGGGTGAAGTGCTGGCCTATGGTGTTGCCGGACATGGGCTGTGCGTTATCGGCGGGTTGCGCGCATCGGCGGGCGGTGACGGGCAAATTGTAACCCGGCCGGCGCCCCGCATCCTCATATTAGCGGGTCAGCGGGCTGGCGCATCAACGCGGTTGACCGACCGGGTGGCCGGCCGCTGCGAATGATCCAGCAGCGGCGCAATCGCCCGGTATAGAATATCGGCGGCCCACCGCTGGCCGGCGCGGTGGGTGATGTGGTCCTGGCGAATTTCAATCAGCGCCATGTTGACATCGCGCGCCTGGGCGTGCACCACCATCGCGTAGCCGAGCGGGTCGCGGGCGTGGTAGGGCTGGTTGCCGCCGATACACAGGCCGGGGTTGCGGCGCAGATTGGCGATGATGGATTCCGCCACCTGGCGCTGATGCTCCCACAGAACGCCGAAATCCCACGGTCGCCGGGCGCCCTGCATGCGCGGCGCGAAACTGTGCACCGACACGATGAGCGGCCTGGCAAACCGGGCTTGCAGGTCGTCCACCATTTCGCCGTAGCGCTGATGATAGGGCCGGAACCACTGCTCGATGCGCCGGCGGCGCGAGGCGGCGGGCAGGCCGGCGTTGCCGGGAATGGCGACGCCGTCGCTCACCTCGGGGATGAGCGTGGGGTCGTCGAGGTGGCGGTTCAGGTCGATGACCAGGCGCGAGTAATTGGCCAGCAGCAACGGCGCATCGAAGCGGTGCGCGAGGATTTCCGACACTTGTCTGGCGCCGATATCGCAGGCAATATGCGTCTCCATCGCCCCGGCCTCCACGCCGAGGTCGCCGAGGGGCGCGGGGATGCGCCGTCCGGCGTGGTCGCAGCAGACCATGACCGGCGTTTTGGCGGAGCGGTTGACCACCTCGAACAACGCGGGGTCGGTGGCGGGTTCGGCGATTAAGGGGTTGGCTCTGGCGTCCATTACAACTTCATCATGCGCGGCACACAAAGTGAGAAATCATATTACAGACTATCTGCTATTGCTATTGCTGGCGCTGATGTGGAGCGCCTCCTTCACGCTGATCAAGGTCGGCGTGGCCACCATCGGGCCGGTGACGCTGACCGCCGCGCGCATGACCGTGGCGGCCGCCGCGTTGGCCGTGTGCCTGGCCATCCGGCGCACCGGCATTCCGCTGCACCGGCGCGCCGTGCTGCTGTATCTGGTGGTCGGCTTCATGGGCAACACGTTGCCGTTCATCCTCATCGGCTGGGGTGAGACCCGCATCGACAGCTCGCTGGCGGCTATCATGATGGGCGTCATGCCGATCACAACCTTCGTGCTGGCGCATTATTTCGTCCCCGATGAGCCGATGACGGCGCGCAAGGTGTTCGGCATTTGCCTCGGCTTCGGCGGCCTGCTGACTCTGGTCGGCTGGTCGGCGTTGGCCGGGGTCGGCGAGCACGCGCTGGGGCAACTGGCGGTGCTGGCGGCCGCCGTGTGCTACGGCGTCACCACGGTGTTCGTGCGCACCCAGCCCACCTTCGCCGGCGTGCAGATGGGCGCCGGAGTCACGATAGTCGGCATGGCGACCAGCGTGCCGCTGGCGTTCGTGCTGGAAGCCCCGCTGTCGATGACCCCGGCCGCTGCGGGCCTCGCCGCCGCCGTGCTGCTCGGCCTCTTCCCCACCGCGCTGGCGTCGATGATTTACTTCCGGGTCATCCGCAACTTAGGCGCCACGACCTTTTCCCAACTGAACTACGCCATCCCCGTGTTCGGCAGTTTGTGGGGCGTGATGCTGCTCGGCGAACTGCTGCAACTGCGGATGTTGGCCGCGCTCGGCCTGGTGCTGGCCGGCGTCTACTTCGTGCAGTCCAAAATCGCCGGGCGGGCGTGACAGCCAGGCGGTGCATCGGCGGCTAATCGCCGGCGCCATGATCGGCCGACGCGGCCAGCCCCGCCGACACTTCCGCCAGTTGCCGCAGTTTCTCCAGGCCGCCGCCGCCGCGCAGCACCTCGATGGCGCGGGCCACGCCGGCGGCGATGGAATCGGCCAGGTCGGCGGCATACAGGGTGGCGCCGGCGTTCAACGCCACTATGTCGAACGCGGCCCCCTCGGTGCCGGCCAGCGCTTCGCGCATCAACGCCAGACTTTGGGCGGCGTCGGCCACCACCAGGCCATGAAGCGGCGTTCTGGCGATGCCGAACTGCTCCGGCTGGATGCGGTATTCGCGGATTTCCCCGTCCCGGTATTCGGCCACCCGGGTGGCGGCGGCGATGGAGATCTCGTCCAGGCCGTCTTCCGAGCACACCACCAGGGTGTGCGCGCTGCCGAGTTCAGCGAACACCTCCGCCAGTGCCCGCACCCATCTGGAATCGAACACGCCCACCAATTGATGCGTGGCGCCCGCCGGATTGGTCAGCGGCCCCAACAGGTTGAAGATAGTGCGGATGCCGATTTCGCGGCGCGGGCCGATGACATGGCGGGTGGCGGCGTGGTGGTTGGGCGCGAACAGGAAGCCGATGCCGCATTGCTCGATGCACTGGCCGACTTGCCGCGCATCGAGGGCGATGTTGACGCCCGCCGCCTCGAGCACATCGGCGCTGCCGGAGTTGCCGGTGGCGGCGCGGTTGCCGTGTTTGGCGAGTACCGCCCCGGCCGCGGCCGCCACTAACGCGCCGGCGGTGGATACATTGAACAGGCGCGCGCGGTCGCCGCCGGTGCCGACCGAATCGACGATTTTGTCGGCGTTGACCCGCACCGTGGCGGCCAGTTCGCGCATGATGACGGCGGCGCCGGCGATTTCCTCGACGCTTTCGCCCTTAATGGTCAGCGCGGTCAAAAACGCGCCGATTTGCGCCGGCGTCGCCTCGCCGCGCATGATGACGCGCATCACCGACTGCATTTCCGCGCGGCTTAAGTCTTGGCCGGCCGCCAGGCGGCGGTTGGCATCTTGCAAGTCCATGTCGTTCTCCGGGTCAGGGTTTGATCAGGGTGGAGGTTGGATATTAGCCGTCCAGCACTTCCCGGCGGTAACCGAACAACGCCGGGGTGCCGCCGGTGTGGATGACGGCGATGTGGCGGAAGCGGCCGAGTTGGCCGGAGTCGATCAAGTGGAACACGGCGGAGAAGGTTTTGCCCGAATAGGCCGGGTCGGTGAGCAGCCCTTCGCGGGTCGCCAGGCGGCGGATGTCGCGCACCACCTGCGCCGATGCGCAACCGTAGCCGGGCGCCAGCGCGCTGTCATCCACCCGCACCGCCGACTCCTCGACCGTGCCGGAGACCTCCAGTATGTCCGCCAGATGGCGGCACCGCGCAATCACCCGCCGCCGCTGCTGGTCGGCGTCTCGGCGCACGCAGACTCCCAACACCGGAATGCGCACGCCCAACAACGCCAGGCCGGTCAGCAGGCCGGCGTGGGTCAGGCCGCTGCCCGAGCCGACCACAATCAGGTCGATGGGCGGGGCGCCGCGCGCAATCTGCTGCGCCAGTTCGCCCGCCGCGCGCACATAACCAAGCGCGCCGGTGGGCGCGTGCTCAGCGCCTAACGGGATGATATACGGCTTGCGGCCGGCGGCGGTGAGCGCATCCGCCCGCGCCGCCAGCGCATGGTCAGCGCCGTCTTCGTCTTCGCCGACCGCATAGTGGTGGACGCGCGCGCCGAACAGCCGGTCGAGCAGCACATTGCCGGAGTGCAGATAGTCGTCCGAGGGGCTGTTCACCCGCGCTTCCAGTTGCACATGGCATTCCATGCCGAGTTTGGCCGCCCCGGCCGCTAATGTGCGCATGGCGTTGGACTGCACCGCGCCGGTGCTGAGCACGCAGTCGCAGCCGCGCTCGAGGGCCTCGCCCAGATAAAACTCCAACTGCCGCGCTTTGTTGCCGCCCATGGCCAGACCGGTGCAGTCGTCGCGCTTGACATACAACGCATGCGGGGTGAAGTCATCGGACAACCGCGACAGTTTCTCCAGCGGCGTCGGCGTGTGCGCCAACGGCGCGCGCGGGAAGCGGGCGAGGATGTCATGCAGCGATTGCAGCGCCGCGGGTGCGGGCGGTTTTTGATTCATGGCGCGCGTCATTTCAGAAACTTCAACGGGTCAACCGGCTTGCCGTCTTTGCGGATTTCAAAGTGCAGCATGGTGCGGGCGGCGCCGCTGCTGCCCATCCGCGCGATTTGCTGGCCGGGTTTTATGCGCTGGCCTTCGGCCACCATGATGGTGCGGTTGTGCGCGTAGGCGCTTAAGTAAGACGGCGAATGTTTGACAATGATGAGTTTGCCGTAGCCGCGCAGGCCCTCGCCGGCATAGACCACCTGGCCGCCGGCCGTGGAGCGAATCGCGCTGCCGGCGGCGCCCGCAATCTGGATGCCGTTCTGGCCTTTGTTGCGGGAGAATTTGCCGATTAGTTTGCCCTCGGCCGGCCACCGCCACTGGCCCGGGGCGGCGGCGGGCGGGACGGGTTGGGCGGGTTTGGCCGGGGCCGGCTTGGCGGGCGCCGCTGTGGCGGGGGCTGTGGACGCGACCGCTTTGGGGATGTTAGCCGGCGCTGATTTGGCCGGGGTGGCCGCCGACCGGGAAGAGCCCGAGGCGCGCAAACGCAGGCGCTGCCCGGGGCGAATCCGGTAAGGGCTGCCAAGGCCGTTCCATTTGGCGATTTTCTGATAGTCGAGGCCGAAGCGCCAGGCGATGGCGTAGATGGAATCGCCCTTCAACACCACGGTGTCGGCGGGGATGACGCGGTGCGGCGATTTGTTGATGACCGGCACCGGCGCGGGAGCGGCGGCGCAGGCGGCCACCAGCAGGGCCAGCGCGCTGATGCCGAGGGCCCGGATCATGTCAGCGCAACGCCCAATAGCCGGCCACCGCCAGCGCGATCAGGCCCCAGCCTGCGGGCTCGACCCATTTTTTCAGCACGCGCTCAAGGGCCTCTCCGCCCCACCACAGCACTCCCGCCACCAGGAAGAACTGGGAGGCGCGGCCGACCACCGAGGCCAATGTAAACAACACGATCGGCAAACCCAGCAACCCCGAGGCGAGTGTGAATATCTTGTATGGAATGGGCGTCACACCGGCCAGCAACACCAGCCACACCCCGTATTGGCCAAACCACGCTTTCATGGAGTCGAATTGCTCGCCGGCGCCGTAGAAATCAACGATCGGCCGGCCCAGTTGCTCGAACAGGAAATACCCGATCAGGTAGCCGAACACGCCGCCCAGCACCGAGGTGACGGTGGCCAGGGAGGCCAGGCGCCAGGTGCGGGCGCGATTGGCTAAAATCATCGGCGCCAGCATCACCGCGGTCGGCACCGGAAAGAATGAGGACTCGGCAAAACTGACCACGGCCAAATAGCGCGCGGCCAGCGGATGGCGCGACCATGCCAGCACTTTGTCGTATAGCGGGCCGAAGATTTTCATGCGCTGTCCACCGGGGCGGTCACCGGGTGCGCCCGTCAAGCATCGGCACGAAGCGCACCGCTTCGCGCTGTTGCCGGTCGAAACCGCCCCGGGTGCGGGTGATGATTTGCAGTTCCTGCCGCTCGCTGTCGCCGACCGGGATGACCAGCCGGGCGCCGACCGCCAACTGCTCAAGCAGCAACTGCGGCACTTCGCGGGGGGCGGCGGTCACCAGGATGCCGTCGAACGGCTGATTGCTCGGCCAGCCGGCAAAACCGTCGGCGTTCAGGTGGCTGATATTATGGTAGCCCAGTTCCGAGAGTAACTTCCTGGCCTGTTCATGCAGCGGGTGGATGCGCTCAATGGTGAACACCCAGTTGACCAACTGGGCGAGAACCGCGCTTTGGTAGCCGCAGCCGGTTCCCACTTCCAGCGCTTTTTTGACTTCCAGGTCGCCGTCCAGCAGCATCTCGGTCATCAACGCCACGATGAACGGCTGCGAAATGGTCTGGTTGCGGCCGATCGGCAACGCCGTATCCTCGTAGGCGCGGTGCGCCAGCGCCTCGTCTATGAACAGGTGGCGGGGGGTTTTTTCGATGACTGACAGCACCGCCTGATTGCCGATCCCCTGCGCGCGCAGGCGCTCAATCAGGCGCCGCCGGGTGCGCAGCGAGGTCATGCCGATGCCGTCGCGCCGCACGCAAGGGGGGCGCTCCATCATCCCCGAATGCCTCCCAGCCAGTCGGCGATGCTGTCCACCGAGCGGTGTCGAGTCATGTCGATTTGCAGCGGGGTGACCGACACCGCCGCTTCGCCCACCGCGTAAAAATCGGTGCCCGGCCCGACATCGGCGCCGTCGCCGGGTGGCCCGATGCGGTAACTGCGCCACACCCCGGCCTCCGCTGTTTCAGCGATAATGGGCCGTGACTGGTGGCGCCTGCCGAGGCGCGTGGCCCGCAGCCCGCGCAATTGCTCGAAAGGCAGGTCCGGCACGTTGATGTTCAATATCGTGTCCTGCGGCAGCGGCCGGGCGCGCAAATGGTTGAGTATTCGGATGACCACCCCGGCGGCGCTTTGATAGTGGCGGGTGCCCGCCAGGGAAACCGCAATGGCCGGCAGGCCCAGGAAGCGGCCCTCAATGGCGGCGGCAACGGTGCCCGAATACAGTATGTCATCGCCTAAATTGGGGCCGTGATTGATGCCGGCGACCACCATGTCCGGCTTGCAGTCCAGCATCCCGTTGACCGCCAGGTGAACGCTGTCGGCCGGGGTTCCGCGAACGCAGTAGACGGCGTAAGCGCCGTTGCCGCCGGCGTGTTCCACGACCTGCAGCGGCCGGTATAGAGACAATGAATTGCTGGCGCCGCTGCAGTTGTTTTCCGGGGCCACCACGGTGATCTTAAACAGCGGCGCCAGCGCCTCGGCCAGCGTGGTCAGGCCCGGCGCCCGGTAGCCGTCATCGTTGCTGAGCAGGATTTTCATGCGCGGGGTTTATACCGGTTTGGCGGGCAAATGTCACATCATCCGCCCGATTTTGTTCGTCGGCGCAAATCGCTCGCAGGTCAAGGCCGCTTAACCGGTTTGGGGCCGGCCCGAGGCTTGCCGTTTCGCCCGTGCTGCTTGAGACTGTGAGAATGGAGAACATATTGATTTGACACTGACAATCAACAGAGTATGCATATTCCGCTTGATGAGGAGACGGGAGCGGCCGGGCCGCCGGGTGTTTTGCGGGCGGGCTGCAGGTTGGCCGGGGCTGGTGCTATTCCTCCAGCACCAGGGTGTCCTCGGCCCGCCAGGCGCACCAGATGGCCTGCCCCACGGCCGGCAAATCGCTGTGGCGTTTTTCGTTCTGCACGGTGGCGGTGAGGGCGGCGCCGCTGTCGGTGACGGCGAACACATGGCTGTCGCTGCCGTGATAGGCCACGTTGTCCACGGTGGAGTGAAAGGCGATTAAGCCGGGCGGCCGGTCGCGGAACAGTTTGACTTTCTCGGGGCGCACGGCGACGCCGACGGCCCCGGCGCTGTGGTTGCCGGGGATTTGCAACTCGCCCAATTGCCGGATCTTGACCGTGCCGCCCTGCGCCTGGCCGTGGAACAAATTCATCTTGCCGATGAAGTCGGCAACAAAGGTGCTGCGCGGGAATTCATACAACTCGGCCGGCGGCGCCACCTGGCGCACCTTGCCGTCTTCCATCACGGCGATGCGGTTGGCCATGGACAGCGCCTCCTGCTGGTCGTGGGTGACGATGACGAAGGTGATGCCGACGGCGTGCTGCAGTTTGACCAGTTCCAGTTGCATGGCCTCGCGCAGTTTTGCGTCCAGCGCCGACAGCGGCTCATCCAGCAACAGCACGCGCGGGCGCTTGACTAACGCGCGGGCCAGGGCCACACGCTGGCGCTGGCCGCCGGACAGCTGCGCCGGCATGCGCCGCTCCAGCCCGCCCAGTTGCACCAGTTGCAGCGCATCAAAGACGCGCCGGCGGATTTCGGCCTCGCCGACGCCGGTGACTTTAAGCCCGTAGGCGATGTTGCGAAACACGCTCATGTGCGGGAACACCGCGTATGACTGGAACACCATGTTCACCGGCCGCAGGTTGGGCGGCACGCCGGCCATGTCGCGGCCGTCGATGAGAATCTCGCCGCTGTCGGGAATCTCCAAGCCGGCTAACATGCGCATGAAAGTGGTTTTGCCGCAACCCGACGGGCCGAGCAAGGCGAAGAACTCGCCTTCCAGAATGTCCAGCGAAACGCGGTCCACCGCTTTGGTGGCCCCGGCGAAAACCTTGACCGCGTCGCGCACTTGGACGATGGGTTCGTTGATGGCGTTGTTCATTGCATTTTTTGGCCGGCGCGGTTTTGCAAAAACATGGCGGTGGCGGTGAGGGCCAGGGTGATGGCGATCAGCACCGCCGAGGCGGCGTTCACTTCCGGCGTCACCGAGAACCGCACCATGGAGTAAATCTTGACCGGGAAGGTGACGGTGTCGGGGCCCGAGGTGAAAAAGGTGATGACAAAGTCGTCCAGCGACAGGGTGAAGGCGAGCAGCGCGCCGGCCACCAGGCCCGGCGCCATGTGCGGCAGCAGCACATCG
>JAPPQJ010000202.1:0-840 GCA_028817015.1 Gammaproteobacteria bacterium | reverse complement strand
GGCGATGATGATGGCGCTTAAGTTGAAAGGCCAGATTAAATCGGTGGGCCAGTAAGTGCGCGAGAAAAACGCCAGCATGGCGACGCCCATGCAGATTTCGGGGATGACGATGGGCAGCGCCATGGCGCCTTCATACGCGCCCTTGACCGGAAAACGAAAGCGCCACAGCTGCAGCGCCACCATGGCGCCGATGACGGTGCTTATGGCGGTGCTGACCACGGCGATGGTGAGGGAGTTGGTGAAGGCTTCGATGAGGCTGTCGTTGTGCCACGCCTTGAGGTAATACTTCAGGGTGAAGCCGCGCCACACCACGTTGCGGCGGCTGTCGTTGAAACTGAACGCCACCAGGGTGACGATGGGCGCGTAAAGAAAAACAAAAGTGGCCAACATGGTCACGCGCATCCACAGATGGCGGCCGTAGTCCAGCGGTCCCGGGCGGCGGCGCAGGCGCAGTGGGGGCAGGGCGCGCATCAGGTGTCCATGGCCGACCTGCCGCGCGAGAAAAACGCGCGCAGGGCGAGTGCGAAGAAGGTGATATACATCAGAATGAACGACAGCGCCGAGCCGAACGGCCAGTCGTTGGCCGACTTGAACTGGCGTTCAATGACATTGGCGATCATCTGGCTCTCGGTGCCGCCGAGCAGGTCGGGGGTGAGGAACGAGCCGAGGGCCGGGATGAAGGTAATCACCACGCCGGACAAAATGCCGGGCATGGCCAGCGGCACGGTGACCGAAAAGAAGGTGCGCATTTGGCCGGCGCCCAAGTCCAAACTGGCCTCGAGGTAGGAGCGGTCCATGCGGTCCAGCGCGGCATACAGCGGCAGCACCATGAACGGCAGG
>JAPPQJ010000107.1 GCA_028817015.1 Gammaproteobacteria bacterium | reverse complement strand
CCGCCGGCCGCGGCAATCATGTAATGCACGGCCGGGATGCTCTCGCCGCGAATCGACAGAATGGTCGCGTAGACGGAATGGGTATGCACGATGGCGCCGACATCCTCGCGCTGCCGGGTGATGTCGAGATGAAAGCGCCATTCGGTGGAAGGCACGGCGCCGCCGTCGCGTCGCCCGTCCCAGTTCATTCGCACGATGCTGTCGGGCTTCATGCGCTCGTAAGGAACCGCGGACGGCGTGATTAAGATGCCCTCCTCGACGCGCGCGCTGACATTGCCGGAAGTGCCCTGATTGATGCCCATGGCGTTCATCTTGATGCAGGTTTCAATGATTTCTTTTCGCAAAGCAAGGTGGGGGTTTTTCATGATGTTCCTCTTGTGGATGAAGGTCAGGGATGGATGACGGGATTGAGCGGCGGTTCGCCGGCCAGGTAACGGCGCACTTCCTCGGCGGCGCATTCGGCGGCGATTTTAATGGTGCGGCGGGAGGCCCCGGCGATATGCGGGGTCAGGGTAACATTCGGCAGTTGCAGCAGCGGCCAGTCGGGCGCCGGCGGCTCGACCGAAAAGGTGTCCAGCACCGCGGCGGCGATCGTGTTTTTGGCCAGCGCTTCATACAGGGCGCCGTAATCCACCAGCGGGCCGCGCGCCACATTGACCAGCAGCGCGGTTTTTTTCATCCGCTGCAGTTGCCCGGCGCCGATCATGCCGGCGGTCTCGGCGGTTACCCGCGCCGCCAGCACGACGATGTCCGACTCCGCCAGCAGCGTGCGCTGCGAGACCTGCCTCACCGCGTCGTTCGAGATGTCCACATGCGGGTCGGCGGCCAACAGGCGGCAGTTGAACGGCCGCAGCAAACGCGCCAGATGAGCGCCGATTTTTCCATAGCCGATGATGCCGACGCTTAAATCGGCCAGTTCATCACCGACCGAGTCGGCGCGGTATAAATCGCCGCGCCACTGGCCGCGGCGCAATCCTTCATGCCCGGCCCGAATGCGGCGCGTTTCCGTGAGGATCATCCCGACCGCGAATTCGGCCACCGCCGAAGCGTTGCGGCCCGGCGTGCTGGCCACGGCAATGGACTTCTGTGCCAGCGCTTTCAGGTCCATGTTGACCGGGCCGCCGCGGGTGATGACGATGAATTTCAAATCCGGCAGTTGCTCCAACATGGCGCGAGTCACCGGCGCCAGGTGGTTGATCAGTATTTCCGCATCGCCGATAAAGCGCGCCACCTCATCCGGGTCGCCGACATACTCGCTGACCCCGCCGCCACAGTCGCCCTCGCGCATGGGGACATCGGGCCATTGCAGTTGCAAAGAGCGGGTCTCGGTTGCCTGGGGGGCCGGCAGGCCGGCCAGCGCCCGCTGGAACATGTCGGGCAGCATGAAATGGTCGCCGATAATGGCCACTTTGCGCGCGCTCATGACGGCCCACCGCCGGCGCTGTCAGCCCGGCGCACCGCCGCCAGCGCATCCCACATGGGGGGCGCCGCCTCCACCGCCGCTAAATACGCGGAAAACAAGCGGTCGTAGTGCGCGCGCAGCGCTTCATCCGGGGCCTGACCGCCGCTTGCGGCGCCGAAATTCGGCTCCACCCAGGCCTGGCACGCTTCGCTCAGGTCGGCAAAGCGGCCGACCGCGACCGCGGCGAGCATAGCGGCGCCGAGGGCGCCGGGCTCGGGGCACGGGGTGGCGCGGATGCGCGCGTTCAGCACGCTGGCGAGGAGTTCGCACAGCAGCCGCGACCTCGCGCCGCCGCCCACCGGCCGCACTTCCTCAGGCGCGCCGCCGAGCGCCTGGTAGCAGTGGCGGGCGGCCAACGCCACTCCTTCATATACGGCGCGCGCCAACGCCCCGACGCCGGCGCCGCTGTGCAGGCCGCCAAACTGCGCGCGCGCGTCGGCGTTCAAGAAGGGGCCGCGTTCGCCGGATTCGATATACGGCAGGAACAACACCTCGCCCGGCGGTGCCGCGGCCGCGGCCGCCTCGAGTCGTTGCAGGGATTTGGGGGCCTCCGCTGTGGCGCCGAAAAGCGTCGCCGCCTCGGTCAGCAGCCCGGCGAGCCAGTCCAAATTGAGGGTCGCGGACATGTTGGAAAGCATGCGCATGACGGCGCCGGGCAAGCCGGGGACCACCATCGTGTAGCCGCACACCGCATCGCCTAATTGCAGATTTTTCGCATCGCCGGCCATTTTGATGTGCATGCCGGTGGTGCCGATGACCGAGCAGCCGAACGCGGCGCCGGGCAGGCGGGCGCCGCCGCCTAAGGCCGCGCACACCACATCCACGCCGCCTAACGACACCGGCGTGCCGGCCTTGAGGCCGATGGCCCTGGCGGCCGCGGCGGACAGCGGCTCGGTGTGGCGACTGCCGTCCACCATGGGCGGCAGCAGGCGCCGGCAGTCGGCCAGGCCGAAGGCGTCCAGCACTTGGTCCGAATACGCCCGGGTGCGGAAATCGCCGAAAGTGAACACGCCCTCCGACGGGTCGGTGGCGCGCACGCCGGTCAGGTTCAGATACAACCAGTCCTTGCAGTGCAGCGCGCAGTCGGCGTGTTGCAGACGCGCCGGCTGTTCGCGCTTGAGGTAGGCCAGTTGCGCGCTTTGATTGCACGCGCTGAGCGCGGTGCCGGTCAGCCGGTAAGCGGCGGCGCGCGCGCGGCGCGCGTCCAACTCGGCGACGATTCCGGCGGCGCGCGTGTCGAGCCACAGCATGGCGTCTCCAAGCGGCGCGTTGTCGCGGTCGATGAGCCAGGTGCCGTCTCCCTGGCCGGTGACGGCGAGCGCGGCGATGCGCCGGTCAGCATCGGGAATCTGCCGCAGCACCGCGGCTATGGTGGCGGCGCTTTTGTCCCAGGTCGCCGCCATGCTTTGCTCCACGCCGCCATCCGCGACCTTGCGGTAGCGGTTGATCTGCGATGCCGAGGCGAGCAGGCTGCCGTCGCGGTCGAAGGCGGTGGATTTAATGACCGAAGTGCCGGCATCGATGCTGACGAAAACTTCCTGCGGCATCATTGCGCTCCGTGTGGCAGCGCCGCGCCGTCGCGGGTGGAAAAGAAAATCACCGCCTCGGACGGGAAGTCGATGCCGATGTTTTCCCCCTTGTGCAGGGTGCGGAAACGCCCCGCGGACACCGCGACGATGCGCAGGCCGCCCAAATCGACCAGCACATGCGATTGATCGCCGAGCCACTGATTGGAAATCACTTGCCCGCGCACAGGCGCGTCGTCGGCAAGAACCACTTGATGCGGCCTGATTCCCAGATGCACCACCGCATCGCCGCCATTCGCGACCGGGGCGGCGCGGCCGTTTAAGCGCAATTTCCCGACCGGCGCGTTCTGGTGCAGCAGCACGATGCGCGCGCCGCCGCCGGATTGGGGTCGCACCTCGGCCAACATTAAATTCATCGGCGGCTCGCCGATGAACCCGGCGACAAACAGGTTGCTTGGGCGGCTTTTTAACTCCCCGACCGACGCGAACTGCTGCAGCCGGCCCTGTTCCATGACCGCGATGCGGTCCGCCAGGGTAATCGCCTCGTTCTGGTCGTGGGTGACAAACACCGCGGACAGGCGGTGGCCGGCCAGGTATTCCTTGACCCGCGTTCGCACATGCGAGCGCAGTTGCGGGTCCAGTTGCGACATCGGCTCATCCAGCAGCGTGAGCGGCGCGCGCCGAATCAACGCCCGCGCCAGTGAAGTGCGCTGTTGCTGGCCGGCTGATGCGAATGTCGGGTATTGGTCGAGGATGTCCTCGATGTCCAGCAGCGCCGCGATGTCCTGCACCGCGCGCTTAACCTCGCCGCCGGGCTTTTTGTCGCGCAACAGCGAAAACCCGATGTTTTCGCGGATTCGCAGCGGCGGATACAAGGCGTAGCCCTCGAAGGCCATGGCCACGCCGCGGCGCGCCGGCGGCAGGTTGTGGATGTCGTTGCCGTCTATGGCAATTCGCCCCGAAGTGATTTGCACGAATCCGGCAATCGCCCGCAGCGTGGTGGTTTTGCCGCATCCCGATGAGCCGAGCAAGCCGACGATCTCGCCGTCTGCGGTGCTGAGCGTGAGGTGGTCCACGGCCACAATGTCCCGGTCGCCGGAGCGATAGGTTTTGCTCACCGCGTGCAAATCCAGGGTCGCCATGCTGAGTTTACATTCCGGTGGTCGGGTTGGGCCGGAGCAGTTGCTCGTTGTCGGCCGAGAACAGCAGAACCTTGTCCGCGGGAAAGGACAGATACACCCGGTCTTTGGGCGCATACCGTTGTGTTTCCTGTTCCGGGAAGGATACGGTGATTTTTTCACCGGCTGCGGTGGCGGCGACCAGCAAAGAGCGGACGTTGGCGGGCGTTACGGTTTCGATGGTCGCTTCAACCCAATGGCCGCCGGCGGTTGGCGACGCCGACAGGCCGATGTCTTCCGGGCGCACGCCGGCTATGTATTGGCCGGCGGCGGGCAGGTCGTAGCGGCCGCTTAAGTTCACATGGCAGCCGGCCGGGTTGACCCACAACGCACCGTCCCGCGCCGCGCTCTCGCACGCGAACAGGTTGATCGCCGGGTCGCCTAACAGTCGCCCGACTTCCGCGGTGCACGGAAACTCATACACCTCCCGGGGCCGCCCCACCTGCCGGAGCCTGCCGTCGTGCAGTATCGCGATGCGGTCGGCCAGGGCCATGGCTTCGCGGCTGTCCTGGGTGACATAAATCACCGACGACTGGAACCTCCGAAACAGATTCGGCATTTCCAGGCGCATCTCGTAGCGCAACTTCGCATCGACATTGCGCAGCGGGTCGTCGAGCAGCAGCACCGCGGGCTCGGCCACCAGGGCGCGCGCCAGCGAGGTGCGCTGGCGCTGCCCGTTGGAGAGTTGCTGCGGGAAATGCGACAGCACCCGGTCGATCTTCAGCAACTGCGCGGTGGTTTCGACTTTTTCGGCGACCTCCCGCGGCGATTTTTTGGCGCCGCGCAGCGGGCTGGCGATGTTGTCGAAGGCGTTCATGTGCGGATACAGCGCGAAGTTCTGGAAGGCCATGCCGACATCGCGCGCCTCCGGCGGCGCGTCGATGACCGAGCGCCCGTCGATGCGCAGGTCGCCGCCGCCGGCCGGCAGCGCGCCCGACAAAATGCTCAGCAACACCGACTTGCCGCACCCGGAACGCCCATAGACGGCCACGGTTTCGCTGCGCTCCACATGCAGCGTGAGGTCCTTGAGCACTTGCACCGGGCCGAACGCTCTGGCCAGGTTGTCTATTTCAAGGCGCGCCATCAGCCCATCAGCCCTTAACCGCGCCCAACGACAGGCCTTCGACCAAATGCCGCTGCAGGAACAGCGCCAACGCCAAAATCGGCGCCACCGACAGCACCGTGGCCGCGGCGATATAGCCGTATTGA
>JAPPQJ010000102.1 GCA_028817015.1 Gammaproteobacteria bacterium | reverse complement strand
CGGCACCGGCCCGTTCATGGTCGAGAAATTCGACGCCGAGAGCACCACCGTGTTAGTCGCCAACCCCGACTACTGGGAAGGCCCGCCGGGGGTCGCGCGCATGGAAATCATCGGCATTCCCGACGGCCAGGCGCGCCTGCAAGCGTTGCTCGGCGGGCAGATCGATATGCTGCGCAATGTGACCGCGCAACAGCGCGTGATGTTGGCCGGCGGCAACCGCTTCAACATCCGGGAAATCCCCACCGGCAACTGGCGCGGTCTGGTGTTCCGCACCGATGTGCCGCCGTTTGACGATGTGCGCGTTCGCCGGGCGGTGCGCCTGGCCGCCGACCGCCGCGAACTGGTTGAGTTAATCGGGGTGGTGGCGTGCGACACGCCGGTCGAGCCGAACGACCAATACCGCGCCGACCTGTCCTGCCCGCAGGACATCGAAGGCGCCAGGCGGCTGTTGGCCGAGGCCGGTTATCCGAACGGCATCGACATCGACATCCATGTATCGACCCTGGAGCCGACCTGGCCGCAACTGGCCGAGGCCTATCAGCAACAGGCCGCCAAAGCCGGCATCCGGGTCAACATCGTGCAGGTGCCGACAGACGGCTACTGGGACGAGGTGTGGAAGAAGAAGGATGTGGTGGCCACCCGCTGGAATGAGCGCCCGGCCGACCAGGCGCTGCACGAGATTTACCTGAGCACCGCCAAGTGGAACGAGTCTTACTACAACAACCCGGCGTTCGACCAACTGCTGGCCGAGGCGCGCCGTGAACTGGATTTTGACAAGCGCAAGGCGCTGTATGTGCGGGCCCAGGAAATGCTGTGGGAAACCTCCGGGACGCTGATTCCGTATACGGTGACCCGCAATGTCGGCACCACAGCGCGGGTCAAAAACCTCGACGCGGTCAAGAACGAGGCGGTTCGCTGGCATAAGATCACCGTCGAATAAGGCGCACACCCGCGGGCGCGTTGCGTCGCGCCGCCGACTGCCCGATTGCCCGATTGCCCGCAGGGTTTGCCTTGTCTTCGATGACGGTTGAGCGATGTTAAGAATGATCGTGCGCCGGCTGTTGCTCGGCGCGGTCAGCATCGGCATGGTGTCGCTGATTATTTTCGGCGGAGTGGAACTCCTGCCCGGCGACGCCTGCACCGCCTACCTGGAGCGCGAAGCGCAGGGCAAACTGCTGGAAAACTGCCGCGCCCAACTGGGGTTGGACCGCCCGGCATGGGAGCGCTACTGGGGCTGGATGAGCAACGCCGCGCGGGGCGATTTCGGCACCACCATCACCGGCCGCGAGCGCATCGGCAAACTGGTCGGCGACAGGTTGCTCAACACCCTGCTGCTGACCGGTTGCGCGATGCTGGCCGGCATCCCGCTGGCGTTGCTGCTCGGCGTGGTGTGCGCGCTGTGGCGCGACCGCGCGGTGGACCTGCTGTTCTCCTCGCTGGCGATTTTCGCCATGACCATCCCGGAATTCATCTCCGCGACGCTGCTGATCCTGGTGTTCAGCGTCTGGCTGGGGTGGATTCCCGGCATCATCCTGACCCCCGCGGACGCGCCGCTTATCGAATTCTTCCCGGAAATCCTGCTGCCCATCGCCGCGCTGGCGATGGTGATGACCGCGCACATCCTGCGCACCGTGCGCTCCTCGGTCATCGAAACCCTGGCCAGCGACTACGCACAGATGGCGATTCTCAAGGGCGTGCCCTACTGGCGGATGGTGTTTCGCCACATTCTCCCCAACGCGCTGCTGCCGACCATCAACGTGGTGGCGCTGACCATCGCCTGGTTGCTCGGCGGGGTGGTGGTCATTGAAACCGTGTTCAACTTCCCCGGCCTCGGGCGCATGATGATCGACTCGATCTCGGACCGCGACCTGCCGGTGACCCAGACCCTGGCGCTCATCATTGCGCTGGTCTATGTCGGCGTCAACCTGCTCGCCGATGTCCTGACCATGCTGGCCAACCCGCGCCTGCGCACCCACAAGACCAGGTCGGCATGAACACGGCGGCCACCCCGGCGCGCGCACCGGCGCGGCCCGGCGGCGCATTCGCGGCGTTAGTGGCGGTGCTCGCCGACATCGCCCGCACGCCGTCCGGTGCCGCCGGGCTGATTTTGCTCAGCCTGCACCTGCTGGTCGCCATCAGCGCGCCGCTGTGGGTGCCCTACGATTATCGCGAAGTGAACTCGCTGCTCATTCTCTCCGCGCCCGGCGCCGAGCACTGGTTCGGTACCGACCACCTGGGGCGCGACACCCTGACCCGCACCCTGCTGGGCGGGCGCGAGGCGTTGTTGGTCACCGGCGTCGCCACCCCGGTGGCGGTGATGTGGGGCGGCTTCACCGGCATTTTCTTCGGCCTGACCGGCGGCCGCCTGGACGACCTCTTCATGCGCTTCGTGGACGCGCTTTTGTCGCTGCCCTGGATCCTCAAGATGCTGGTCCTAATCGTCACCTTTGGCACCGGGCTCGAGGTGTTCATCCCGACCCTGGCGTTTTTCTACGGCATTCCCATCATCCGTGTGGCCCGGGCCGCGACCCACGATGTGGTGGCGCGCGATTTCGTGCAGGCGGCGCGGGCGCGCGGCCACGGGCGCATGACCATCATCGGCAGGGAGTTACTGCCCAATGTGCGCGATGCGCTGTTAGTCGAAGGGGCGATGCGCTGGTCGTGGATGCTGCTGGCGTTTTCCTCGCTGTCGTTCCTGGGCTTCGGGGTATCGCCGCCGACTCCCGACTGGGGGCTGATGATCGCCAACGCGCGCGGCTACATGTCGTTTGCGCCGTGGGGCGTGCTGGCGCCGATGATCGCGCTGTCCAGTTTAATCATCGGCATTAATTTGACCGCCGATGCGTTGGCCAAAACCCTGGGCGTGGACCGCGCACAGAAGGCCCCGGTCTGATGCTTGAACCGGCGACCCGGCCCCGTTTGGAAGCGGGCGGCCATCTGCTGAATATCCGCGGCCTGTCCATCGGCTTCACCGGCCGCTCCGGAGAAACCCTGCCGATTCTGCGGCACATCGACCTGGCCGTGGGGCGCGGCGAAAGCATCGGCATAGTCGGCGAAAGCGGCTCGGGCAAAAGCACGCTGGCGCTGGCGGCCATGGGCTATCTTAAGCACGGCCTCAATGTCATCGGCGGCGATGTGCTGTTTCCCGACCGCGACCTGTTCGCCCTTTCCCCCGGCCAGTTGCAGGACATTCGCGGCCGCCGCCTGGCGCTGATTCCGCAGAATTCCGGGCAGTCGCTGACCCCGACCCTGCGGGTCGGCGCGCAGTTGACCGAAACCTTGAAATTGCATTCCAACACCGCCCCGGAGCGGCAGGCGGCGCGCGTCACCGAACTGCTGGCCAAAGTGCGCCTGCCCGACCCGCACCTGATCGCCGGGCGTTATCCGCACCAATTGTCCGGCGGCCAGCAGCAGCGCGTGGCCATCGCCATGGCCCTGGCCGGCGAGCCCGAGGCGTTGCTGCTGGATGAGCCGACCACCGGCCTGGATGTCACCACTCAGGCGCATATTCTCGAGTTGTTGCGCGACCTCGCGGCCCAATACGGGACCTCGATGATCTATGTCAGCCACGACCTCGGCGCCATCGCCCGGGTATGCGAGCGCGTGGTGGTCATGTATGCCGGGGAAATCGTCCTTGAGGGCGCCACCCGCCAGGTGTTGAGCAGCCCCGACCATCCCTATGCACGCGGCCTGCTGGCGTCGCTCCCGCGGCTGACGGGTTCGCATTTGCCGGCCGCGTTGGACGGCATTCCGCCGATGCCCGGCGGCGTCGGCGGTGGCTGCGCGTTTGCTCCGAGATGCGCGCTCGCCGACTCGCAATGCCGGGAGCAGCGCCCCGGCCTGGAGACCACCGAGCGCGGCCAGCGCGCGCGGTGCCTCCGGTCGGCGCGGGCCTCGGAAATTCCCATTGCCCCCGCGCCCGGTGAGGCCGGCCGCCGCCCCGCCATCGACGACGACCGGGCGGCGCTGACCCTGGATGCGGTATCCATCCGCTACGCCAGGCCGACCCCCCTCGCGCGCCTGTTGCGCCGCGCGCCGGCCGCCGCCACGGTCAGCGACATTTCCATCGCCGTCATCAAGGGCCAAACCTTGGGGCTGGTCGGCGAATCCGGGTCCGGCAAATCAACCATCCTAAAGGCCATTGCCGGGCTGCTGCCGGTCGAAAACGGCGCCATTTCCCTGCCCGACAACCAAACCCTGGCCGCCGAAGTCGAGCGCCGCAACCCAAGCCAACTGCGCGCCATTCAACTGATATTCCAGAACCCGGACGAAAGCCTCAACCCGCGCCAGACCATCGCCGAGATCATCGCCCAGCCGCTGAGACTCTATTTTGATATAAGCGGCGCTGAACTGCGCCGCCGCAGCGTCGAAATCCTCGACACCGTGCGCCTCGGCGCGCATTACCTGGAACGCCTGCCGAGCCAACTGTCCGGCGGCGAAAAGCAGCGCGTGGCCATCGCCCGGGCATTCGCCGCGCAGCCGGACATCGTGCTGTGCGATGAAGTCACTTCGGCGCTCGATGTGTCGGTGCAGGCGGCGGTGCTGGGCCTGCTCGACACCCTGCGCCGGGAACGCGGCACAACCTACTTGTTCGTGTCCCACGATCTGGCCGTGGTGCGCACCCTGTCTCACCGGGTGGCGGTGCTCTACCAGGGGCGGTTGTGCGAAATCGGCGCCACCGCGCGGGTCTATTCGCTGCCGTCGCATCCGTATACCGAAACGCTGCTGAGCGCGGTGCTGGAACCCGACCCCGACCGCGCCCCGCGCCTGGCCGCCCATGATGCGGTCGAGTCGTCGCCGCCAGCCGCCGGTTGCCCGTTCCAGCGCCGGTGCGCGCGGCGCCTCGGCGCGATTTGCGATGAGCAGGCGCCGCCGTGGCGTGATGCCGGCGGCGGCCACCGTATTCGTTGTCATCTGCCGCTGGACACCCTACAATCCGGGCCGGCGCCCGCGGTGTAACGGCGCGCGCGGCGACCTTCATCATGCCGGCCACAAAATTCCATTGCATCGCAGACGCGCGCCGGCTGGCGCGGCGCAGAATGCCGCGCATGATGTATGACTTCGTCGACGGCGCGGTCGGGCGCGAGCGGGCGGCGCGGCGGAACCGGGCGGCTTTGGCCAAAATTCAACTGCAACCGCGGGTCCTCAACGACACCACCGGGCGCGAACTGGGCAAGGCGTTCCTCGGCGAACAACACGGCCTGCCGTTCGGCATCGCGCCGATGGGCATGTGCAACCTGGCGTGGCCGGACGCCGACCGGATACTGGCGGCGGCGGCGGCGCGCCACCGAATCCCGGTGTGCCTGTCAACCGCCGCCTCCACCGCGCTCGAAGACGCGCACCGGCAGGCCGGCGGCCGGGCGTGGTTCCAACTCTATGTCAGCGATTCGGCCGACTCCGCCTGGCAACTGGTTGAGCGCGCCGAGGCCGCCGGGTATACGCATTTGCTGCTGACCGTCGATGTGCCGCAGATTTCCCTGCGCATCCGCGATTTGAAAAACGGCTTCAAGGTGCCGTTTCGGCTCGGGCCGCGCCAGTTCCTGGATTTCGCGCTGCATCCCAGGTGGTCGCTGGAGACGCTGATGCGGGGCGTGCCCCGGGTGATGAATTTTGCATCGCCGGCGGCCGGCGACTTTGTGCGCAACGCCGGGCGCGGCGCGGCGACCTGGCGTTTTCTCGGCCAACTGCGAGGCAAATGGCGCGGGCGGTTAATCGTCAAGGGCGTGCTGTCGGCGCCCGATGCGCGGCGCATCCAGCAGGCCGGGGCGGATGCCATCTATGTCTCCAATCACGGCGGCCGCCAACTTGACAGCGCGCCGCCGGCCATCGACTCATTAGCCGGCATCCGCGCCGCGGTCGGGCGCGGCTATCCGCTGATTTTCGACAGCGGCGTGCGCAGCGGCGAGGATGTGGTCAAGGCCCTGGCGCTGGGGGCTGATTTCGTCATGCTCGGGCGCCCCTGGCTGTATGCCATCGGCGCCGCCGGTGCGCGCGGGCCGGACACGCTCATCGGCATTTTAGCCGGTGAAATCGATGTCACGCTGGCCCAGGTCGGGCTGCGGCGGGTCGGCGATGTCGATGAGACGGCGCTCACAGCGATGCCGCCCGACGCTAATGCGCCGGAGCAACCGGAATGAGCGCCAAACGGCAAACACCCCGGCGACTCCGGGGCGGCAACCTGCTGGCGCGGGCGCTGCACCACAAGGGCGTGAGGCATGTGTTCACCCTGGCCGGCGGATTCTGCAATCCGGCCCTGGAGGGGTTTATGGAATGCCAGACCGCGGTGGTCAACTGCCCGCACGAGCAGGTCGCCGGGCACCTCGCCGACGGCCACGCCCGCATCACCCGCAAGCCGGCGGTGTGCCTGGTCGGACCGGAAGGTTTCGCCAATGCGGTGCCGGCGATGATGGAAGCTTGGGGGGAGCGCTCGCCGGTGATCTTCGTAACCGGATCAAGTTCGCTTAGACGAGACGGCGCCGGCGGCTTCAAGGAAATTGACGATGTGGCCATCGCCGCGCCGCTTTGCAAATACAGCGCCCGCATCACCGACGGCGCCCGCATCGGCGAGTTCGTTGACCGCGCCTGGAAAATCGCCACCGGCGGCTATCCCGGCCCGGTGCATTTAAGCTTGCCGGTCGATATCATGTTCTCGTCCTTCGACGAACAGGCCGGCCTTGACGAGCGCCCTTTCAACCGCAGCGACCACAAACCGCCGCGGGCATGGCCGGACCCGGAGGCGCTGGAGCCGCTGCTGGATTTAATCGCCGCCGCCGAGCGCCCGCTGCTGGTCGGCGGGCACGGCGTGTGGTGGTCGGGCGGCGAGAAAAAACTGGAAGCGGTCGGCGCGGCGTTGTCGGTCCCGGTTTTCAACATCCCCTATCACCAGAAACTGCTCGGCGAGTCGAGCCCGGCGTATTTCGGGCTGGCCGATATTCACCAGTATCCGCCGGCGGCGTTTGCGTTGCGCGAATCCGACGCCGTCATCCTGGTCGGCGGGCGCCTCGACAACCAGATGAACTTCGGCAATCCGCCGCTGTTCCCGGCGGCGGCGGCGTTAATCTGCGTTAATGGCTCGCACGAGGAATTGACGCACAACCGCGCCGCCGACCACCTGCTGTTGTCCGACCCCGGGGCCTTTGCCGATGAAATGCTGCGCCGCCATGCGCGCGGCGACTGGAAACCCACCGGCGACTGGTTTGAACTCAACCGCCAAAAGCGCGGCGCCTGGGTCGCCGACACTGTGGCGGATTTGCAGCGCGACGCTGAAGCGGGCGGCCACGGAAAAATGCACCCGCTGCAACTGGCCATCGATGTGCAGGAAGCGATGGCCGATGACGACTGGCTGGTGTTCGACGGCGGCAATACGCATTTCTGGAGCGAAATCGCGGTCAACATCGCCGGCTGGCACGGTCGCCGGCTGGGCGGCATCCTGCACCCCGGCTCGTTCAGCCTGTTGGGCGTGGGCGTGCCGTTTGCCCTGGCCGCGAAGAACACCCACCCCGATTCACGGGTGGTGCTGATCAGCGGAGACGGCGCGTTTTTGTCGGGCGGGCTGTCCATTGAAACCGCGTTTCAGGAACGCTGGCCCATCGTCGTGGTCATCGACAACAACGGCGGGCTGGACTGCATTTCCCAGCAGCAGGAGCGCCTGTTTGCAAGCGCCCGGCATTTCGCCACCGACTTCCGCGACATCCCGTTTGACAAAATGGCCGAGGGGTTGGGCGGCCACGGTGAACGGGTGGAAACCCGCGCGCAACTGGCCCCGGCTTTGCAGCGCGCATTGGCCGCCGCCGGAGCCGGCAAACCGGCGTGCGTGAATGTCAAGACCCGGGGCGTCATCAGCCCCATCGTCCTGGCCACCACCAACAAACGCGACAAGGCGTCCATTGAATAGGCCCGGCGTGGCGACCCTGACAACCCATGTTCTGGATTCGCTGAGCGGCACGCACGCCGCCGGCCTCGGCGTGACCCTGTACCGCATCGAGCCGGCGGGCGGGCGCACCGCGCTGTTCAACGCGGTCACCGACGCCGGCGGGCGTCTGCATAAAACCGTGGAGGTGAACGCCGCGCACACCGGGGCGACCTGTGAACTGGTGTTTCAGACCGCCGATTATTTCGCCCGCCAATCGGCGTTGCCGGGTGTCGTTACCGCGCATCCCGGCATCCTGCGCGAGGCGGCGCTGCGTTTCGTCATGCCGGACCCGGACGGCGCCTATCACATCCCAATGATGTTGGCGCCCAGCAGCGTTTCGGTTTGGTGTTCAAGTTCCAGTTCAAGTTCCAGTTCCAGTTAGCCCGGCCCCCGGGAGCTTAAGATGCCGGCCGGCAATTTAAGCCTGTCCCGCCGCCTGCGGCGCACCCCGTATACCGACCGGGTCGAGGCCCTCGGCGTGCGCGGGTTTTCGGTGGTCAATCATATGTTGTTGCCGAAGGCGTTCCGGCGCTCTTTGGAGGAAGAGTACTGGCACCTGCGCCAGTTTGTGCAAATCTGGGATGTGTCGTGCCAGCGCCAGGTCGAAATCCGCGGCCCGGACGCCGCCCGGCTGGTGCAGTGGATGACGCCGCGCAACCTGTCCAGGGCGGCGGTCGGCGATTGCCTGTATGCGCCGCTGACCGACTCAGCCGGCGGCCTGGTCAACGACCCCATCGCGCTGAAATTGGCCGACGATAGATGGTGGCTGTCGATTGCGGATTCGGATGTGCTGCTGTGGGCGCTTGGCCTGGCGACCGGCGCGCGCCTGAATGTCGGGGTCGAAGAGCCCGACGTCTCGCCATTAGCCATCCAGGGGCCGCGCGCCGAAGCGCTGATGGCGGCGGTTTTCGGCGATGCCATCCGCCGCCTGCGCTTTTTCCAGTTTGCCCGCTTCGACTTCATGGGCAGCCGCTAGGTCATCGCCCGCTCCGGCTATTCGCGCCAGGGCGGCTTTGAAATCTACCTCGACGACAGCCGCCTCGGTGCGCCCCTCTGGGATGCGCTGTGGGAAGCCGGCCAGGCGTTCCAAATCGCCCCCGGCTGCCCCAACCTGGCCGAGCGCATCGAAGGCGGCCTCCTGTCCTACGGCAATGAGATGACCCGCGACACCAACCCGCTGGAATGCAATCTGGCGGCGTTCTGCGACTTAAGCGGCGCGGTGGACTGCATCGGCATGGACGCCCTGCGAACTGTCGCCGCCGCCGGCATCACCCGGCAGATTCGCGGCCTGATCATCGATGGCGGACCCTGCCCGCCGTGCGCCTGGCCGTGGCCGGTCATGTCCGCCGCCGGCGGCGGCCAGCGCCTGGGCCAGGTAACCTCCGCCGCCTACTCTCCGCGGCTGCGCGCCACGGTCGCCCTGGCGATGATCGCGCGGGATTTCCGCGAACCCGGCCGGGGCGTATGGGTCCAAAGCGCCGCCGGAGTCCGCCAGGCCGTGGTCAGCGATTTGCCTTTTGAGTAGGCGGGCACAATGAAAGCGGGGCCTTTGCGCCGCTTTTCTCGACCCCCTTGCTTCACGGCCCCACCGCAACGGTTCCCCCGCTTCGCTGTCATACCGGACAATTTGCGCGCGGGTTCCGTGACAATGAATACACCCCGCCTCTTTCAGTTGAGTTGCAAACCGGCGGCCAACCCGACCGCGCGCTCCCCGGCCCATACGCCGGCGATAACGATGCACGGTAGCGCGACCAGCCCGCTTAGCAGGCGGCGGCGGTGCGGCCATTTTGCGGCCAGCAGATACAACGGCGGCCATACCAGCGCCGCGATTGCCAACTGCCCCGCTTCCACGCCGATGTTGAAGGCCAGCAGGCTGTGCCACACATTGGGCTGGTCAACTCTCAGGATTTCTTTCAGCACGAATGAAAATCCCAGTCCGTGCAACAGCCCGAACAGCGCGGTCATCACCGTCATGCCGCGTCTTTGGACTCGCATCAGCGCGTCAACGCCGGCGTAGATGATGGACAGCGCGATGCCGGTTTCGACCAGGGGCACGAACCACGCCGCCGCGGGCACGTAACCGAAAAACCCGAGCGCCAGGGTGACGCTGTGGCCGGCCGTGAACCCGGTGATGCGCCACGCCAGCGAGCGGAAGGTAACCGCGCCGAGCAGCAGGCACAGCACGAACAGCACATGGTCGGTGCCTTCGAGGATGTGGCGCACGCCTTCCAGGATGAAGGTCCACGCCGCCCGCCACAGCGAGCGCGACACCACCACCGGCTGCTCCATTAAGCCGCGCACACGGAAAACCAGCGGCTGGTCGCCGCCGGCGCCGTTGTCGATTACCAGATTAGCGGTCAAGTCCTGCTCCGGCAGGCCCGGGTTCAGGGTACTGCTGAGCGCGTAGGCGCGGAGGCCGCCGCCACGGTCGAGTGGATAGAAAAGTTCGACATCAACCACGGTATCGCCGACCGGATGGTCGATAAATCGCAAGGCGGAAGGCGGGGCGACGATCGCACGCCGCGCTTCGGCGAGGCGTGAAAAAGGCGGCTGCCGGCTGGCCGGCCAGGCGCGCACCCGGCCGACCCGGGCCGTCGTTGGCCGCCCGCCGACTTCCAGCACCAGGCCGTCGGCGAGCAGTTGCCCCAGTCCGCGTGGTTGCGCATCGAAGGCCGCGGCGTCGAAATAGTGCATCACCTCGCCGTCTTGCATGCGATTGTAGGTGTAGGGTGCGGGGCGCGGCAGTCCGGCCGCATCCGCCGGGCCGGTTTTGTCGGCCACCAGATACGGCATCGGCAGCCGCACCAGAAGCCGCAGGCCGTCCGGCTGATGGAGCACATGAATGACCCGGATGTTGACATTGAGCAGGAAATGCGCCGCCGCATCGGCGGCCGGGAACATCAGGGCGCAGATGCAGGCAAAGGCGGGGGCAAGCGCCGGGGAGCGGGCGGGGTTTTCAGGCCCCGCCCGGGCGCTTAAGGGGAAACAAAAAACCGAGCGACCGATGCTCAGCGACTCACCTTGTTGTGGGAGCCGAAATAATACACATGCCCCGACTTGCCCGCGAGGTCGGCGGGGGTCAGGTCGAAATGCGCTTCCTGCAGCATTGTGTGCGGATGGCGCCTGGCCCATTCGGTGGCCGGCTGCAGGGTTGAAGTAACAAAGGTGGTTTCCGGAACCAGGTAGTGGTGCGGCACGGCGATCTTGGCGCCGGATTTGGCGACCACGGAATCGGCCTGCTCATAATCCAGAATGTGCTTGGAGCCGTCCACCGGCACAAACACCACATCCACATTGCCGATGCGCTCCCACACTTCCTGGGGCGGGTTCGGGCGGTTGTCGCCCCACATCAGGAATTTCATGCCGCCGGTTTCAATGACATAGATGTTATTGTCCATGTGCCGCGCGTTGGTCGGCGGGCAGATGTTTTCGCGGCCCTCGAATTGTTTGACCGCATCGGTCCACGCAATGATGCCGGGCGCAACGCACTGGTGCTTGTCGGCGATGCCGGTGATCTTCACATCACCGAGCGCGAAACTGCCGGCCATGCGGTCGAGCAGCATGTTGGCTTCCAGTGCGCCGATGGCGTCGTGGTCAAAGTGGGCGTGGGTTGACATGCCGATATCAACCTCGGCGTTCGGAAAGTCCATGCGATACCACAGCCCCCAAGCCCCGGACGGGTCGTTGCGCCACGGGTCAACCATGATGGTGATGCCGCGCGGCGAGGTCAGTTGAAAAGCGGAGTTGGAATAATACGCGACCCGCACCCGGCCGCTTGCAGCCTGCACCCCGCCCTCGTTCTGCACCTGGATGATGCGGTTGTGGTTGTTGCCGGATTTCCAGGTGTCGAGACCGGCACCGGTGGCCTTGAGCACGCCGAGGCCGACGGCGGCCAGCGTGGCGGCGCTGAGCGCGCCGAATTTAAGCGGTTTGTTCATATTGCCTCCGTTGTTGTCAAATAGCCGCAGGCATTTTAGCATCGAAACAGCGGAACAACACAAGAGCGGGCATCGCAACAGGCCCCGCGATTGCCGTTCACCGCCCCCCGGCGCGGGCTTCGAGAACTTGCACCGCCGGCAATTTCCCGCCCTCTAACACGGCTAAAAACGCCCCGCCGCCGGTGGTGATGCAGGACATGTGGGCGGCCAGGCCGTAGCGCTCCACGGCCGCCACGGTGTCGCCGCCGCCGACCACCGAGAAGGCGGATGAGCGCGCGATGGCCCGGCCGAGGGCTTCGGTTCCGGTGCCGAATGGTGGCAATTCAAACGCCCCTACCGGGCCGTTCCACACCACGCTGCCGGCGTTTTCGATGAGGCGAACATAGCGGGCCACGGTGGCCGGGCCGATGTCGAGAATGCGGTCGCCGGCGCCGATTTGGTCAAGCGTTTTCACCGATGCGGGCGCTTCCGCCGACAACTCAGGCGCAACCACCACATCGTCGGGCAGCGGGATCGGCCGTCCCCGCGCCTCGGCCTGGCGCAGCATCCGGCCCGCCGCCGACACCCGGCCGGCCTCATACAGGGATTTGCCAACCGCGTGGCCGGCGGCATTCAAGAAGGTGTTGGCGATGCCGCCGCCGGGAATGAGCTGGTCAACCTGTTGCAGCAGAGACTCGAGCGCCGCCAGTTTACCCGACACCTTGGCCCCGCCGACAATCGCCACCAGCGGACGCTTCGGCGTGTCCAGGGCGCGGCTGAGGGCTTCCAGTTCGGCCAGCAGCAGCGGCCCGGCGCAGGCCGCGGGCGCGTATTGGGCGACGCCGTGGGTGGACGCCTGGGCGCGGTGCGCGGTGGCGAACGCATCCATCACGAACACATCGCACAAGGCGGCGTATTGGCGCGCCAGTTGCGGGTCGTTGGCTTTTTCGCCGCGGTTGAAACGCACATTTTCCAGCAGCACGACTTCGCCGGGGTCGAGTTGCGGCGGCGCGTCCAGATAGCCGGCGCAGAGTTTCACCTCCCGCCCAAGCGCGCGACTTAAGAAAGCGGCGACCGGCGCTAACGAAAACGCCGCATCAAAACGGCCTTCCTCCGGGCGGCCGAGATGCGACAGCACCATCACCCGCCCGCCGGCCTCGGCCGCCCCGCGCACCGTGGACAACGCCGCCTCAATGCGCCGCGCCGAAGTGATTTTGCCGTCCGCCAACGGCACATTGAAATCAGCGCGAATCAACACGCGCTTGCCGTCGAGGTCGAGCGCGTTCATTGAAACGAGCGGCATGGCGGCGGGCAGCGGGCTGGCCTTGACGCAAAAGCGCGACGGTCAGCGCGCGCATCAGGCGGCGTTCATCAACGCCACAGTCGTATCCAACATCCGGTTGGAAAAACCCCATTCGTTGTCATACCACGCGCACACTTTGCCGTCCAACTTGCCGTCCAACTCCGGCAGCACCATGCCGACCGCGGCCGCGGCGCCGGTCTTGGTCGGTATCATCGACTGCGTCGCCGAGCGCGCGCGGCGCAAATCGCTGTGGTAGACGTCGGTCAGCACCTGGTCGTTGGTGTAGGCGTGCACGGTGTTCATCAGGCCGTGCACGATGCCGACCGAATCGTTCAGCGCTCTGGCGAGCGGGGCCAGGCAGTTGGTGGTGCACGAGGCGTTGGAAATCACCGTATGCGCGGCTTTCAGCGTTTCATGATTGACCCCATAGACCACGGTCGCATCGACATCCGCACCGGCCGGGGCCGAGACGATGGCCTTCTTTGCGCCGGCGGTGATGTGCGCGGATGCCTTGTCTTTGCTGGCGAAAAAGCCGGTGCATTCATGCACCACATCGACGCCGAGGTCACCCCACGGCAACCTGGCCGGGTCGCGCTCGGCGAACACCGCGATGCGCTCGCCATTGACTTCCAGCGCATCGTCCGCGACTTCCACGCGGCCGGGGAAGCGGCCGTGCGCGGTGTCATATCGAGTCAAGTGGGCGTTGCTTGCGGCGTCGCCCAAGTCGTTGATGGCGACGATGCGAATATCGTCATAGCCGGATTCGTATTTCGCGCGCAAGATGTTGCGGCCGATGCGGCCGTAACCGTTGATGGCGACTTTGATGGTCATGGGTTGCTCCAGTCGTGATGGGGTGAAGAAAGAATTGATGGCGGCGGTCGCGCTCGGCCGCAGGTTATGAATCGCCCAACACCTGCGCCACGCACTCGGCAACATGCGCAGCGGTGATGTTGAACGCTTCGAAGACATCTTTGGCCGGGGCCGAGGCGCCGAAGGTGTCGATGCCGACCACCGCGCCGCGCGGGCCGACATAACTAATCCACGGCGCGGTGATACCGGCCTCGACCGCGACGCGCGCGGTCACCGCCGCCGGCAGCACCGACTCGCGGTATGCGCGCTCTTGCGCTTCGAAACAATCGACCGACGGCATCGACACCACGCGGATGCGGCGCGCCGGCAACGCTTGTGCGGCCTGCACCGCCAACGCCACTTCCG
>JAPPQJ010000011.1:1061-5437 GCA_028817015.1 Gammaproteobacteria bacterium | reverse complement strand
CGCGTGCGGGTTGTAGCGCAAAATGTCGCGGTCTTTGCAGGTGCCGGGCTCGCCCTCGTCGGAGTTGCACACCACATATTTCTGCCCCTTTGCCGCGCGCGGGATGAAATTCCACTTGATGGCCGCCGGAAACCCGGCCCCGCCGCGCCCGCGCAGGTTGGCGGTTTTCAGCGCGTCGATAATCGCCGCCGGCTCAACCCGCTCGCGCAGCACTTTCTCCAGCGCCTGATAACCGCCGGCGCGGCGGTAGGCGTCCAAAGTCCAGCAGTTGTCGTGTTCCAGGGGAAGGCACACGCCGCGGCAGGACCGGAGAGTGGTGAAAAGGGTGTCACTCATTTCGGTCAATTTGATTCCCCGCCGTCATTCCCGCGAAAGCGGGAATCCAGTGAAGCAAGACACTTGCTCCGTTGACAACTACGACAAACATCCACGATAAACACATTCAACATTTTTTTCCAGTAGTTTAATCTCGGCGCCACGATAAAATTCTTCATTTTCAATCCCATGCACATTACTTGTCCAGCCTTTGATCCTTTCCGAGCGAACATTTGTCACCTTTATTTCTATTTGCATGCCGCAGGTTGTAGATACCAGCACAATATCGTCTGGTTTCACATCATAGAGAGGCATTTTACTGGGAGACCCCATATGCATAAGGCCCCATCTCCGAACTTTCAGCGAATTCTGCAGCATTTTAATTCCCCCTGCTTATCTTTGAAAATAAAAAAAGCAATGCCACCGATTATCAAAACCTCCAGCCACTGAACAAGGAGTGTTCCAATATCAACGGTGGTGAGATGTGGAGCATCAAACAACCAGTGATACCCCGCGCCTTCGGTGATTCCATTCGCATAGATTCTGTGAAATGGCGGGTAAAGCAACATACCAGTTATAATCACGGCAACGGCAATCAAAACATTTCTTTGAATTTGATTAATCATTTGATTCGATTCCCTTACTTTAAGGATTGGCAGGTATCCAGAATCTCATCCACCCGCTCGGGCGTCAGATTTTCATGATAATCCCGGTCGAGTTGCATCATCGGCGCGCCGGCGCAGGCCGCCAGGCATTCGACTTCCTTCAGGGTGAACTGGCCGTCGGCGGTGGTCTCGCCGAAATCCACGCCCAGTTTGCGTTTCAGGTGGGCGGCGATTTCATCGGCGCCGCGCAGCATGCACGAGATGTTGGTGCACAGCGAAATCTTGTGTTCGCCGACCGGCTTCAAGTCATACATCGAGTAGAAGGTGGCCACTTCCCAGGCGCGCACCGCCGGCACGCCGATGACCCCGGCCACGAATTCAATGGTCTCCGGGCTCAGCCAGCCGTGCTCGTCCTGGGCGATGCGAAGCGCCGCCGGCAACGCCGACTGGCGGCGCTCGGGCGGATACTTGGCCAGTTCGCGGTCGAGCTCGGCGAGGGACGGGTCGCTCAGCATTAGCGGTCAATTTCCCCGAACACGATGTCCTGGGTGCCGATGATGGCGACCATATCGGCCAACATGTGGCCCTTGGACATCTCGCCCAACGCGGCCAGGTGGGCGAAGCCGGGGGCGCGGATTTTGCAGCGGTAGGGCTTGTTGGCGCCATCCGACACCAGGTAAATGCCGAACTCGCCCTTGGGGTGTTCAATGGCGGCGTAGGCTTCGCCGGCGGGGATGCAGTAACCCTCGGTGAACAGTTTGAAGTGGTGGATGAGCGCCTCCATGTCGCCCTTCATATCCTCGCGCGCCGGCGGGGCCAGTTTGCCGTCGTCGGTCATGACCGGGCCGGGGTTGGCGCGCAGCCAGTCGATGCACTGGCGGATGATGCGGTTGGACTGGCGCATTTCCTCGACCCGCACCAGGTATCTGTCGTAACTGTCGCCGTTGGTGCCGACCGGGATGTCGAAATCGACGCGGTCGTAGGCCGCATACGGCTGCTTCTTGCGCAAGTCCCATTCGACTCCGCTGCCGCGCAGCATCGGCCCGGAAAAACCGAGCGCCATGGCCCGCTGCGGCGTGACCACGCCGATGTCCACGGTGCGCTGCTTCCAGATGCGGTTATCCGACAGCAGGGTTTCATACTCGTCCACGCAGGCCGGGAAGCGCTCGGTGAAGGCTTCGATGAAGTCCAGCAGCGAGCCGTCGCGGTCGCGGTTGCGCTCGCGGGTGCGGGCTTCGTTGTGGCGGGCGGTGGGGGCGTGTTTGGGCATGGCCTCGGGGAGGTCGCGATAGACGCCGCCGGGGCGGTAGTAGGTGGCGTGCATGCGCGCGCCTGAGACCGCCTCGTAGCAGTCCATCAGGTCTTCGCGCTCGCGGAAGCAATACAGGAAAACGGTCATCGCGCCGATGTCCAGCGCGTGCGCGCCGAGCCACAGGCAGTGGTTGAGGATGCGGGTGATTTCGTCGAATAGTACGCGGATATACCGGGCGCGCAGCGGCGGGTCGACGCCGATGAGTTTTTCGATGGCCAGCACATAAGCGTGCTCGTTGCACATCATCGACACATAATCCAGGCGGTCCATGTAGCCGATGCTCTGGTTATACGGCTTGGACTCGGCCAACTTTTCGGTGGCCCGGTGCAGCAGGCCGATGTGCGGGTCGCATCTTTCGATGACCTCGCCGTCCATCTCCAAAATGAGCCGCAGCACGCCGTGCGCCGCCGGGTGCTGCGGGCCGAAGTTCATGGTGTAGTTGCGGATTTCGGGCATTGTTCAGTCCCGGACGCCGCCGGGGTTGTCGCCCACCGGTTTGCTGATGGTGCGCGGCACCAGGGTGCGCGGTTCGATGGTGACCGGCTGGTAAATCACCCGGCCTTGTTCCTCGTCGTAGCGCATTTCCACCTGGCCGGTCAGCGGGAAATCCTTGCGGAACGGGTGGCCGATGAAGCCGTAGTCGGTGAGCAGGCGGCGCAGGTCGGGGTGGCCGTTGAAAATGATGCCGAACAGGTCGAAGGCCTCGCGCTCATACCAGTTGGCGGACGGCCACACTTCGACCACCGAGTCCACGGCCGGCGCATCGTCGTCGAGCGGGACGCGCAGGCGCAGGCGCAGGTTGTGGCGCAGCGACAGGAGGTGATAGACCACGGCGAAGCGGCTGCCGGGCCACGCCTCGCCGCCACCCGCCGGGCCGCCCGGCGACCCCGTGCCACCTTGCGTTTCATCGCCCGCGCCCCAGGCGGAGTAGTCCATGCCGCACAGGTCGGTCAATGTCTCAAAGCGCGTATCCGGGTCATCCCGCAGCAACCTGCAGGCATCCACGATATGTCCGGGGGCGATTTCGCAGGTGATTTCCCCGGTCCCGGGTGCCAGGGCGTGAGAAACCAGCCTGTCGCCGAGCAGGCTGGGCAGGCGGTCTGTGAGTTGATCTGGGTTCATTTGATCGCCGATTGCGGTTGCTGTTCGCTACTCCGCCCCTTTTTGACAAAACCCGTCCCTGCTATTGTTGGTCGGCGTCCGGGAAGTATTCCCGGCCCCGTTCAGACGGCCCGTGAAAGCCCCAAGAAGCGTATGAAGGCTTGGGATTATATGCGTTTGGCCGTTTAATTCAACCAGTGAATGCGACCCGCGACCCCATCGGTGGGCGCAAAAAGCAAGCCAAAACAAGCCGCAACCTCGCCCCTGCCCTTTGCTGCGACAAACAGGGAGGGGAGCATGGATAACCTCGCGCAACCTGTTCGACGGCAACGATACCATATTTCCGCCCGCGTGGAAGCGGGAAACAGCCAAATCGGCGCCGTTCGCATCACCGGTAACCGGTTCACGGTCAGCCGGAACCGGCAACCGGACCGCGGGCGGAGACTCGGGTGCAGCCTTCGCGCCGATGCCAATACGCGCCCGAAGAAATGTTTTGGCACGGACGCGCCGCATCAGGTATTCTCCGGGGGCAATATTGGTCGCACCGGCCAATTCCATTCGCGTCCTGATGGCCTTTCGGCGACGACCTCCTGATGCGGGCATGTTAGACCGGGGGGCCGGCTAAAAGTCTTATGATGACAATGGCATATGATTAGACCATGAATCGCTCCCCGCTCTCCTGGCGCACTGCGCTGGTGGTCATCGTGGCCGGTTGCGCGATTTCCTCCATCGGCTTCGGCATCCGCGCGGTGTTCGGCTTATTTTTAGAGCCGATGACCGCGGCGCGCGGCTGGTCGCGGGAAACCTTCGCGTTAGCCATGGCGTTGCAGAACCTGTTGTGGGGTGTGGTGTTGCCGTTCGCCGGGGCCATGGCCGACCGCATCGGGCCGGTGCGCGTGATCGCGCTCGGCGCGCTCATCTACTGCGCCGGGGTGTGGGGCATGAGCGCCTCCGAGACCTCCTTCGCGCTGTATCTGACCGGCGGCATCCTGACCGGCACCGGGGTCGCGTTCTCGGCGTTTTCCATCGCGTTGGCGGCGATG
>JAPPQJ010000011.1:0-1009 GCA_028817015.1 Gammaproteobacteria bacterium | reverse complement strand
CGGCACCGCGGCCGGCTCGTTCGGCCAGGTGCTGTTCTCGCCCATCGCCCAGGGCTTCATCTCGGCGTTCGGCTGGCACACCACGCTGCTGGTGTTCGCCGCCACCACGCTGGTGATGATTCCGCTGGCGCTGCTGTTGCCCAACAGCCCGGCCGACCCGGGGCAGGCGGGCGGTGCGCAGACCATCGCTGAGGCCATGACCGAGGCGCTGGCGCACCGCGGGTTTGTGCTGCTGACCATCGGTTTTTTCGTGTGCGGCTTTCATGTCGCGTTCATCACCGTGCATTTCCCGGTGTATGTGAGCGACCTCGGGCTGCCGCCGGCGGTCGGCGCCTACGCCATCGCGATCATCGGCCTGTTCAACATCGCCGGCTCGTTTCTGTCCGGCATGGCCGGGCAATACTGGAGCAAGAAATGCGGCTTAAGCGCCATCTACCTGGCGCGCGCGGTGTGCATTTTTCTGCTGCTCATCGCGCCCAAGAGCGAGTGGAGCATTTACCTGTTCGCCGGCGCGATGGGCATTTTGTGGCTGTCTACGGTGCCGCTGACCAGCGGCATCATCGCCCAGGTGTTCGGCGTCAGATACATGGCCACGCTGTTCGGCTTCGTGTTTTTGAGCCACCAGGCCGGCAGTTTCATCGGCATTTGGCTGGGCGGCCGCCTGTATGACCACGCCGGCTCCTACGACGGCATGTGGTGGTCCGGCATCGTCGCCGGCGTGCTGGCCGCCATCGTGCACCTGCCCATCAACGAAAAACCGCTGGCGCGGCTGTCGGCGCAGCCCGGCTGACCGCCCCGGCGCTTCCGCCGCCCCTCCTCGCGGCGGCGCCGTTTTCGGCGTGAGTCGATTCACATCGAGTCTAATTTGCGCGTGAGTCAATTCCTCTTGACTCGAATTTACTCATGCCCCCACCCACCCGAAACCGCTACCTGACCGCCCCCAACCCCCTTGACTCCCCCGCCCTGGCATGTGTTACACTCCGCCCTCACCATTCACCGCCGCCGGAGG
>JAPPQJ010000002.1:12642-14421 GCA_028817015.1 Gammaproteobacteria bacterium | reverse complement strand
GCGCGTCGACGCCGGCCAGTTGCGGTGCAAAGTGGTCGGCGAAGGCGGCAACCTGGGCATGACGCAGTTGGCGCGCATCGAGTTCTGCCGGCGCGGCGGATTGTGCTACACCGACGCCATCGACAACTCCGCCGGGGTTGACACCTCCGACCACGAAGTCAACATCAAGATTTTGCTGAACGCCGCCATGCGCGGCAAACAACTGTCCCCCGCACAACGCAACCGGTTATTGGCCGGCATGCAGGCCGAAGTCGGCGAGATGGTGCTCGCCAACAACTACCAGCAGGCGCAGACCCTCAGCCTCGAGGCCGCGCGCAGCCCGGAATCGATGCCGCAGCAGTCGCGCGCCATCGCCGCGCTGGAAGCCAAAGGGCAACTGGACCGCGCCATCGAATTTCTGCCCGACCCCGCGGCCCTGGACGAGCGCCATGAGGCCGGCCAGTGTCTGACCCGCCCGGAACTGGCCATTCTCCTGTCATACAGCAAGATGGACTTGTGCCGGCAATTGCTGGATTCCGATGCGCTCGACGACGGCTATTTGGCCGCGGAAATCGACCGGTATTTCCCGCCGCGCCTGGCCAAACGCTTCCCCCGCCTGGTGCGCGCCCACCGCCTCAAGCGCGAAATCATCGCAACGCAAATCACCAACGATTTGGTCGGCGTGATGGGCCCGACTTTTCACCTGCGCCTGGCGGCGCTGACCGGCGCCACCGCCGCCGACATCACCCGCGCCTACATCGCCGCCCGCGACATTCTCGACACGCCCAAGTTGCGCGCCGCCATTGAGGCGCTGGACAACAAGGCGGACGCGCAAGTGCAGATGGACATGTTAGAGGCGAGCGCCGCGGCGATGAGCGTTTGCGCCGCCGGCCTGTTGCGCGACCGCGCCGGGGCGGCCGGGCAACTAAGCATCCGGCGGCTGGTGTCGGCCTTTCGCCCGCCGTGCGGCCAACTCAAAGCGCGGTTGCCGAAGGCGCTGGGGCCGGGCGCGCGCGCGCAGATGCAAAACCGCGCCGCCGGGCTGACCGCAAAGCGCGTGCCGGCGGCCCTGGCCGCGCAGGTCGCGCAGTTGCCGTGGTTGAGTTATGTGGCCGACATCGCGGCGCTGGCGGCGCGCGGCAAGCGCTCCCTCGACCACACCGCCGCGGTTTATTTCCGCCTGCGCGAAGCGCTCGGCCTCGACTGGATTGAGCAGGCCATCGACCAATTGGCGGACGGCGGCAACTGGCACGAACGCGCGCGATTCACCCTGGCCGGCGACCTGCGCGCCAGCCACACCGCTCTCGCCGCCCGCGCTCTGGCCGCCCCCGGCCACCCCCGCGCCGCCCCCGACGCGCTTATCACCGGCTGGTTGGAAGCCAACCGCGAAGCGGTCACCGCCATCGAACAAATGACCGCCGCATTGAAAGCCGAACACGCCCCCGACTTCGCCATGCTGTCGGTGTTGGTCGCGGAGTTGCCGCGGTTGCATTGACGGCACGGCTGGCGGTCTCGGCGAAAAGCGCCACCACGCGGGCGTTTTTTGCGGCCGCGGATGATGCCACCCGCCGGCGCCCCCGCTTGCGCGGCCTTGCGCGATTTCATCATAATAGCGGCAACCGTCCGCCGCGCGCCATCGTCGCGGCCGATTCGTGACCGCGCCGCAATCGACTCACCGCCACCGCATGAAAACCCCCGATTTCAGCAACACCCGGTTTGCGCCGTTTGAGGGCGGGCGGTTGCCGGTGCCGGACGGGGATTTGTGGGTGTTCGGCTACGGCTCGCTGATGTGGAATCCCG
>JAPPQJ010000002.1:1168-12528 GCA_028817015.1 Gammaproteobacteria bacterium | reverse complement strand
CCGGCCGGGGCTGGTGCTGGGCCTGGCGCGCGGCGGCTCGTGCAACGGCATGGCCCTGCGCGTGGCGCGCGGCGAGCGGCACGCGGCCGCCGCGTATCTGATAAAACGGGAAATGCTGAACAACGCCTACCGTCCGGCGGTCAAGAAATTGCATTTGCGCGGCGAAGGCGGCGACCGGGTGGTCGAGGCGCTGACTTTTCTCTCCAAGCCCGACCACCCGCAGTTTGCGCCGCCGCTCAGCATCCGCGACATCACGGCGGTGGTGGTTGAAGCAAAGGGCGCGGGCGGGCGCAACCGTGATTATGTGCTGAACACCGCGCGCCACTTAAGCCGGTTCGACATTGAGCGCACCGAAATTCACCGCGTCGCCGACCAGTTGCGGCGCATCTCATAAGAGGATAAACGCATGACCGAAGACACCTTATTCAGCAAAATCATCCGCCGCGAACTGCCGGCCGACATCGTGTTTCAGGACGAGCGGGTCACCGCCTTCCGCGACATTAACCCGCAGGCGCCGACTCACATTCTCATCATCCCCAACAAAGTCATCCCCTCGGTCAACGACATCACCCCCGAAGACGAGGGCGTGCTCGGCCACCTGTTCGTGGTGGCCAGGCAATTAGCCGAGCAGGAAGGCATCGCCGAAGACGGCTACCGCCTGCTGGTCAACTGCGGGCGCCACGCCAATCAGGAAGTGTTCCACCTGCACATGCACCTGTTCGGCGGCCGCCCGCTGGGGTGGATGGTGAAGCCGGAATAGGGCGACGCGCCGTCGCGGCGCTAATCCTGCAACTGATGGGAATCCGGGCACTCCAAAAGCACCACCGCCATCGCCGCGATGCCTTCCTCGCGGCCGCAAAAACCAAGCCCTTCGGTGGTGGTGGCCTTGACATTGACTTGCGCGGCGGCGAGCCCCAAGTCGGCGGCGATGTTGGCCTCCATCCGCGCGGTGTGCGGCGACAGCGGCGGGCGCTCGGCGATGACCGTGCAGTCCAGGTTGGCCGCGCTCCAGCCGCGCGCATCCAACATGCGCCGCACCCGGCGCAACAAGCCGCGGCTGTCGGCGCCTTCGTAGGCCGGGTCGGACGGCGGGAAATGGCGGCCGATGTCGCCGAGGCCGGCGGCCCCCAGGCAGGCGTCGCAGACCGCGTGCAACAGCACATCGGCGTCGGAATGCCCGTGCAGGCCGAGATGCCATTCGATGGTCACGCCGCCGATGACTAACCTGCGCCCGGCGGTCAGCCGGTGAACATCGAAGCCGTGGCCGATTCTGGTTTTGCTCATCCTTCCCTTTTCGACTGGCGCCCGCCTTGCATCTGGCCGGCGAGATACTGCGCGGCCAGTTCCAAATCAGCCGCCAGCGTGATCTTGATGTTGGCCGGATGCCCGGCCACCGCCACCGCGTGAACGCCACGGCGCTCCATGGCCGCGGATTCATCGGACGGGACGATGCCCCGCGCTAAACATTCGCGCAACGCCTCCTCCAGCGGCCCGCAACGGAACATCTGCGGGGTTGCGGCGCGCCAGTATGCGCCATTCGCGTGGCTCAAGGTGCGTTCGATGAGGCCGCCGCCGCCAACCTGTTTCAAGGTGTCGGCCAACGGCAGCGCCAGCACTGCGCCGTGGCCGTGGGCGCGGGCCGCCGCGGCCAGGCGCTCGATGTCGCGCGCCGAAACGCAAGGCCGCGCCGCGTCGTGCACCATCACCCAGTCATCGGCGGCGGCGTGCGCGCCGAGCAACCGGCGCAGCGCATTCAGCACGGTGTGTGCGCGCTGGTCGCCGCCGCGGCTGACCGCCAGCAGTTTGGGGTGCGCAAACGGCTGCGCGCGCCACCAGCGGTCGCCGTCTCGAATGCCGGCGATGACGCCGTCCACCGCCGCGCTCTCGCACAACGCCAGCAGCGCATGATCGAGCACACGCCGCCGCCGCAACAGCAGATACTGCTTGGGGCAGTCGCCGGCCATGCGCGCGCCCACCCCGGCCGCCGCGACGATGCCCCAGATTTTTTGCGCTTTGCTCATGCCGCCGCCGGGTTGCGCCTGTGTTTTGGTTCGGGCGGCGGTTAGAATCCGCCCTCCCCGGGAAGTCCGCAATAAGCGCGTATTGTGCATCAATCCACCCCTGATTATCTGCTGAACCCGGCCATCCCGGCGCGCGGTGAGACGCTGGGCTGGACGCGCTTGCACGGCTCGGCGTCGGCGCTGGCGGTGGCTGAAGCGGTGCGCGCCGGCGGCGGGGTGCTGGTGGTTGTGCTGGAGGAGCAGCGCCAACTGCAAGTGCTGGAGAGCGAACTGGGCTTTTTTCTGGGCGCCGACGCCGATATTCCGGTGCTGGCGTTTCCGGGCTGGGAATGCCTGCCCTACGATGTGTTTTCGCCGCACCAGCACATCACCTCGGAGCGCCTGCGCATCCTGTCCGGCCTGCCGGCCTTGAAGCGCGCGGTGCTGCTCACCACCTGCGCCAATGTGATGCAGCGCCTGCCGCCGGTGGACTATGTTCTGGGCCACAGTTTCCAGTTGCAACAGCGCCAGCGGGTCGATCTGAACAGCCTGCGCGAGCGCCTCAGCGCGGCCAACTATGCGGCCGTCCGCCAGGTCATGTCGCCGGGCGAATTCGCGCTGCGCGGCGGCGTGGTGGACATCTTTCCGATGGGAGCCGAGGCGCCGTTTCGCCTCGATTTGTTTGACGACGAGATCGAGTCGATCCGTTATTTCGACCCCGATACGCAGCGCTCCGGCGCCGCCGCCGAGCGCATTTCCCTGCTGCCGGCGCGCGAATTTCCGCTCACCGATGAATCCATCCGGCGCTTCCGCGAAGCCTTCCGGCGCCAGTTTGAAGGCGACCCGCGCACCCAGAAAATCTACACCGAAGTCAGCCACGGGCGCCTGCCGGCCGGCGCCGAGTTTTTCTTTCCGTTGTTTTTCGACCACACCTGTGCGCTGTTCGATTACCTGAGCGGCGACCCGCCGCCGATTTGGCATTTGCCGGCGCAGTTCGAGCAGGCCGCCAAACTGCACTGGGCGGAAATCGAAGACCGTTACCGCAACGCCAATTACGACCGAGAGCGCCGCGTGCTGCCGCCGGACAGGCTGTATCTCAGCCCGCGTGATTTGCGCCGGCACCTGCACGGTAGCCGCCGCATCTTCCACTATGCCGGCGCCGGGCGGTCGAAAAAGGGGCGCTGGCGGGGGTCCAGCGAGCCGACCGGGGAGTTGCCGGTTGACCCGCGCCATGAGTCGCCGTACCGCCACCTCATCGAGCACCTGCGCGGCGCCACAAACCGCCTGCTGCTCAGCGTCGAAACCGCCGGGCGCCGGGAAGCCATGGAAGGCATATTGGCGCAGCACGGTTTGGCCGCCACACCGTGCGCCGGTTTCAGCGAATTTATCCGCGACCCCGGCATCGCGTTAGGGCTGTGCGTCTATCCGCTGGAGCGCGGGCTGCGCCTGCCGGCGCACGGCGTCGAAGTCATCGCCGAAAGCCAGTTATACGGCGAAAAGGTTTTCCGCCAGCGGCGCAGCGGCAAAGTGCAGGACCCGGAAGCGGTCATCCGCTCGCTGGCGGAATTGCACGACGGCGACCCGGTGGTGCACATCGAACACGGCGTGGGCAGATACCGCGGATTGCAGATGCTCGACATCGACGGCCAGCAGGCCGAGTTTGTCGTCCTCGAATACCAGGGCGGGGACAAACTCTATGTACCGGTGCTCACGCTCAACCTCATCAGCCGCTTCGTCGGCGGCGACCCGGAGCACGCGCCGCTGCACCCGTTGGGCGGCCAGCAGTGGCCGAAGGCCAGGAAGCGGGCGCGCGAAAAGGCCTATGATGTGGCCGCCGAACTGCTCGAAATCGAAGCCCTGCGCAACGCCCGCAAAGGCCGCGCCATGGCCGTTCCCGAGGGCGAATACCAGGCCTTCGTCAGCCGCTTTGCGTTCGACGAAACCCCCGACCAGCAGGCCGCCATCGACCAGGTGCGCGCCGACCTCGAGTCGCCTGAGCCGATGGACCGCCTGGTGTGCGGCGATGTCGGCTTCGGCAAAACCGAGGTGGCCCTGCGCGCCGCCTTCATCGCCGTGCACAACGACTGCCAGGTGGCCATCCTGACGCCGACCACGCTGCTGGCCCGCCAGCACTACCAGACCTTCGCCGACCGCTTTGCCGACTTGGCGGTGTCGGTGGAAATGCTGTCGCGCTTCAAGACTCACAAGCAGGCGCGCGAACTGGCGGCCCGGTTGAAGGACGGCTACCCGGACATCGTCATCGGCACCCACCGCCTGCTGGAGGGCGACATCCGCTTTCGCCGCCTGGGCCTGCTGATCATCGACGAGGAGCACCGCTTCGGCGTGCGCCAGAAGGAGAAAATCAAGCGCATGCGCAGCCAGGTGGACTTGCTGACCCTGACCGCCACGCCGATTCCGCGCACCCTCAACATCGCCCTGGCCGGGCTGCGCTCGATTTCGCTGATCGCCACCGCCCCGGAATTGCGCCTGTCGATCAAAACCTTTATCCGCGAATGGAATCTGGGCCTGATCCGCGAGGCCTGCCTGCGCGAAATCCGCCGCGGTGGCCAGGTGTATTTTCTGTATAACGAAGTGCGCTCCATCGAGCGTTTCGCCGCGGAACTGGCCGAACTGGTGCCGGAAGCGGAAATCCACTGCGGCCACGGGCGCATGGGCGAGGCGCAACTGGAGCGGGTGATGCAGGATTTCTACCACCAGCGCTTCAACATCCTGGTGTGCTCGACCATCATCGAAAGCGGCCTCGATGTGCCGTCCGCCAACACCATCATCATCCACCGCGCCGACCGTTTTGGCCTGGCGCAACTGCATCAGTTGCGCGGCCGGGTCGGGCGCTCGCACCATCAGGCCTTCGCCTACCTGCTGATTCCGGGGCGGCGGGCGATTAGCGCCGATGCGCGCAAACGGCTGGATGCGTTCGCGGCCATTGAGGGGCTCGGCGCCGGGTTTGCGCTGGCCTCGCACGATCTGGAAATTCGCGGCGCCGGGGAATTGCTCGGGGAGACGCAAAGCGGGCTGATCGACGATGTCGGCTTTGCCCTGTACAGCGAATACCTGAAAATGGCGGTCGCCTCGATTCGGGAAAACCGCCCGCCGCTGCCGGCTGAGATGGACGGGGCGGCCGAGGGCGGTGCCGTGATCGACCTGCATCTGCCGGCGCTGTTCCCGCCCGACTATCTGGCCAACACCCACCTGCGGCTGGTGCTGTATAAACGCATCGCCGGCGCCGCCGACCGCGCTGAACTGGAGGACATTCAGGTGGAAACCGTGGACCGCTTCGGATCGCTCCCGGAGGCCGGCAAAAACCTGTTCCGCCTGGCCGCGTTGCGGTTGCAGGCGCAACGGTTGGGGATTCGCAAAATCGAAATCGGCGAGGGCGGCGGCGTCATCGAGTTCACCAACCACCCGGCGCTTGACCCGGACGCGGTGCTGCAGATGATCGAGCGCGAACCGCAGCACTACCGGCTAAGCGGCCCGGCCGCCTTGGCGGTGACGCGCGACTTCTCCGAGCCGGCGGCGCGCCTGGCGCAGGTGGGGGAAATGCTGGACGGGTTGAGCGCGGCGGCAGAGACCGGCTGAACCGCCTGCCGCGCGCGCCGCCGCCCACTCAAGCGAAGGACGGCATGACTTCCTTGCAGAACAACTCGAGCGAGCGCTTTTGTTCGCGCATGCCGAGGCCGAGGCTGGCGTAATAGACGAATTCATCGACGCCGAGGTCGCGGTAGCGGTGCAACTTGGCGATTACCTGGTCGGGGGTGCCGAACAGCAGGTTGTCGTGCAGCATTTGGGGGTTGTATTCGTCCCGGTTGGCCAATTCCGAGAAGTCCACGGCTTTGGGGAAGCCGTTTTTGACATCGCCGAGATTCTTGAACAGGTTTTCAAACTGCGCATACTGGCGCTGCGCGGCGGCAACCGGAATCTCCCAGTCGGCGGCGTTGTCATAGACGGCGGTGTGGCGCATCACCGCGAAGATCGGCGTTGGCGCCGGCGCATTGGCATCCGCATCGGCGCGCCCGGCAAGCGCCTGGTCGAAGCGCTCCCGGTATAGCGCCACCTCGGACATCGGCCGGGTCAGCGGCCACGACATGATGTTGCAGGCGTTGTTCACGGCGTAATCGAAACTGACCGGCGCGCGCGCCGCCACCCACAGCGGCGGGTGCGGCTTTTGCAGGGGCTTGGGCACCGAGGTGGATTGCGGAAATTGCCAGAACTCGCCGTGGTGCGCGGTGTCGCCCTGCCACAGCGCCACCACCACCGGCAGCAATTCCTGCATATAGCGCCAACCGTCGGCCTGCTTGAGGCCGGGGCGCATGCGGTCGAACTCGCGTTGATAAGCGCCTGAACCGATGCCGAATTCCAGCCGCCCGCCGCTGAACAAATCCAGCAGCGCGGCCTCTCCCGCCAGGTTGATCGGATGCCAGTAGGGCGCCACGGCCACCGCCGTGCCCAGGCGGATATTGTCGGTGTGCGCCGCCCACCAGGTTAGAATCTGGAACGGGTTGGGGGCGATGGTCATCTCCAGCGCATGGTGCTCGGCCGCCCAGGCGATGCGAAACCCGCCCCGGTCGGCCATTTGCACCATCTCCAGCGTGTGCCGCTCCACATCGCGCATGTCGATGCCGGCGGTCAGGCGCTCGAGGTTGATGGCCAAGTGAAATTTCATCTGCGGTGATGTGCGGCGGTTTGCGGTGTCGGTTGCGGTCATGGTGCGGCAACAGGCGCATTATACGCCGGAAACGGCGCCGATTTGCCAGCGGACGGAAAAAACAAGCCGACCCGCGCATAAAGCCCGCCGACTTCCCGGGCGCCGGTTCGCCATGCGGCTTCTTTTGCCGCCAATGAAGGCCCATGAACGCTTCGGCCCGGCTCAAAGGCGCGCTTTGGCCCGCGCCGCTGCAACGACGGCGGGGTTTGAATGCCGGCCCCGCGCAAACCGTCGCCAAAACCCCCCAAAGTTCACAGCGCGGCGGCGCAAACAAATCCTTGACGGATACCCCGCAGACCCGTAGAGTCGCGGGACTGAAACCCTTGTTTTGCCGACCACCGAAGCCCCGGGAGCCGACCGATTAATGCTGGCCGATTATTTTCCCATCCTGCTTTTTATCGCCGTGGGATTGGGCGTGGGCGCCATCGCCATTAGCGCCGGCAGGGTGCTTGCGCCGCACAAGCCGTATGACGACAAGTTGTCGCCCTACGAGTGCGGTTTCGAGGCGTTCGAGGATTCGCGGATGAAATTCGATGTGCGCTATTATTTGGTGGCGATCCTGTTCATTATCTTTGATCTTGAGATCGCGTTTCTGTTTCCGTGGGCCATTGTGCTGGGTGAAATCGGCGCGTTCGGCTTCTGGGCGATGATGATTTTCCTGGCCGTGCTGGTGGTGGGCTTCATCTACGAATGGAAAAAGGGCGCCCTCGAGTGGGAGTAACCTGATGGCCCTTGAAGGAACCCTGCGGGAAGGTTTTGCCACCGCAAAACTGGATGAACTGATCAACTGGGCGCGCACCGGGTCGATGTGGCCGATGTCCTTCGGTCTCGCCTGTTGCGCGGTGGAGATGATGCAGGCCGGCGCATCGCGCTATGACCTCGACCGCTTCGGCATCCTCTTTCGCCCGAGCCCCCGGCAATCCGATGTCATGATCGTGGCCGGCACGCTGACCAACAAAATGGCGCCGGCGTTGCGCCGTGTCTATGACCAGATGCCGGAGCCGCGCTGGGTGCTGTCGATGGGCTCATGCGCAAATGGCGGCGGTTACTACCACTATTCCTACTCGGTGGTGCGCGGCTGCGACCGCATCGTGCCGGTGGACGTCTATGTTCCCGGCTGCCCGCCCACCGCTGAGGCGTTGATCTACGGGATTTTGCAGTTGCAGAAAAAGATCAGGAAGACCAATACCATTGCGCGGCCGGCGGCTTAAGCGCCGGCCGGCCCGCCATCCAACTCCGAAGACTCAAAGCCGACTACCGAGGTTCGGCCCGCTCAAACCACAAGCCCGGGGACCGGCAAATCCCGCCGGGATCAGGCCGAATTGGACGCCGCCGAGCGGTTCTCCCGAACCGGCCGGCCATTGCGGGAGCCGTTGGACAACCCCCAGGCGGCGCTTGGGGGGCGCGTTCCAAAACCCGGAGTCCAAACCGAACCGCCCCCCGGCTACGGCATCATCGGCGGCCGGGTGCGGCCCTCGTCATTATTGATGCCCCCACTCCGGCTTGCGCTTATCGACGAACGCCGCCATGCCTTCCTTCTGGTCTTCGCCGGCGAACAGGGAATGGAATTGCCGGCGCTCGAACAGCAGGCCTTCCGACAACGGGGTTTCGTGGGCGCGGTTGATGGATTCCTTGCACATCAGCACAGCCGGCAATGATTTGGCGGCGATAGCGGCGGCGGTTTTCAGCGTTTCCTCCAGCAAATCGCCGGCCGCCACGACCCGCGCCACCAGGCCGGCGCGCTCGGCCTCTTCGGCGTCCATCATCCGCCCCGACAGGCACAACTCCATCGCCTTGGCTTTGCCCACCGCCCGGGTCAGCCGCTGGGTGCCGCCGGCGCCGGGAATGATGCCCAGGTTGATCTCCGGCTGCCCGAATCGGGCGTTGTCGGCGGCGATGATGAAATCGCACATCATCGCCAGTTCGCAGCCGCCGCCCAGCGCATAGCCGCTTACCGCCGCAATCACCGGCTTGCGGCAGCGGGCCGTGTCCTCCCAGTGCCCGGTGATGAAATTCTCCTTATACACATCCATGTAGGTTTTGTCCTTCATCTCGGCGATGTCGGCCCCGGCCGCGAAGGCTTTCGGGTTGCCGGTGACAACCATCGCACCGATGGCGTCGTCGCGCTCGAACGCCGCCAGCGCCCGCCCCAGTTCGATCATCATCTCCGTGGACAAGGCGTTCATCGCTTTCGGGCGGTTAAGGGTGATGATGCCGACTCGGTCGCGGCTTTCGGCGATGATATGCTTGTAGGACATGGTGTTGGACTCGGTGCGGTGCCTGGTGGATGATTCGACGCGGCATTGGCGCGACCGGCCGGGCGATGTCGGGCGTATGCGCCGCCGCGATGACGCCATCATGCCAGCATGCGGCGCCTTTGACAAGGCCGGGCCGCGGATGACGGGCATGGGCGGTCCACGGGCGGGAGGAGGCGTTGCCGCGCAAAAGCATGCGCTGAATAACAAACCGCAAACCCGGCGGTGCGCCTTGTCCATGCGGCTTTGCCCGCCGCCGGCACGCGCTTCAACGCCGGGTCAATCCCGCCGGAATGCGGCCGGTCACCAGCAGGCCCGCCAGCGCAATCACCAGCATTCCGGTGACGGTTTGCAGGTCGGGACGTTCGGCGAAAAACACCCATCCCCAGAAGGCGGCGAACAGCAGGTAGGCGTAATCGAAGGTGGCGATGACGGACGGCGGCGCGGATTGATACGCCTTCGCCAGGCCGATGCCGATGATGACGATGAGCAAGGCCAGCAGCGCGATTAGTTTCCATTCGCGCGCGCCCATCACAATCCAGCCCCCTAACAGAAACGGATAAACCTCGCCAAGATGCGCCGGCAACAACGCCACCGCGGCGGTTGCCAGCAAGCCCACGGCCAAAATGCTTAAGTTCAGCATGACGGCCAACGTTTGCGGTTTTTCTCCGGGGCATTTTGCGCGGGTGATGACCGCCGCCAGCGCGTAGAACAAGCCGGCGATGACCGGTATCAGCATGTAAAAAGAGAAGGCGCCGGTGTGCGGGCGAAGGATGACCAACACCCCGGCAAAGCCGAGAACCACCGCGGCCCACCCGCGCGCGCCGACCGGCTCGCCGATGACGAAAGCGGACAACAGCGCGACAAAAATCGGCCCGGTGTAAAGCGACGCCGCGATCACCGACAAACTTAACAGCGGGATGGCCGCGTAGATCGCGACATACATGAACGCCAACAGCAGACTGCGCGCGATGGCCCACGGCGGAGAGCGCGGTCGGATGTCGGCGGCATCGGTGCAAAGTGCGATGACGATGAGCATCGGCACCGCCGCCAGTGAGCGCACGACGAAAATCTGCCACAACGGAAAATCCGAACTGGCGTATTTAATGACCGCATCGGCCAACGCCATGGTGAACACGGTGGCGACGATGACGGCGACGCCGAGGGCGGTGTTGTCTTTTTTGTCTTCGCTCATCGGGTTTGACTTCGCTTTGCGGGTTGCGCGCGAAAGATTAACCGGAAATGTTATAGTCCCTTCCAGTTTCCACAAGCGATAAAAATTCAACAGCGCGTTGAATCGATTTCAACCGTGCAACGCAGCAGGCAGCCGATGAAAAGAGACCTTCCCCCGCTCAATGCGGTCGTGGCGTTCGAGGCCGCCGCGCGCCGCGGGAGTTTCAGAAAGGCGGGCGATGAGTTGTGCGTGACGCCTTCGGCCATCAGCCACCAGGTGCGCGCGCTGGAGGATTGGCTCGGGGTCAAGCTGTTTGAGCGCAGCGTTCGCGCGGTCCAGTTGACCGACTTCGGCGTCCGTTACCGGCTGGAATTGAGCAAGTTGCTCGACCGGCTGGAGAAATCCTCAACCGGCGAAACCGACCGGCGCAAAACCCGGCAAAGGATCACGCTCCAAACCACCGACTCGTTCGCCTCCCGATGGCTCGTTCCCCGCTTGCCGGAATTCCAGAGGTTGCGCGCGGATGTGACGGTCAAAATCGTCACCCGCGATTTCCGCGACGGCCTGCGCGCATCGGAAGCCGATTTAGGTTTGTTGTTTATCGCCGAAAAAGAACCCGGCGCGGCGGCAAACAACCACGATGCGCGGCTGTTGTTCGCCGAGGAGATTTTTCCGGTGTGCAGCCCCGGCCTCACGCAGGGCGTGGAAACCGTCGGCGTCGCGGATTTGTCAAACTTCACGCTCATTCACGATGACAATGTCGGCGTTTCATGGCAGGACTGGATTTCAGCCGCCGCCGGGGGACAAACCGATGCGACGAACATCAAAGCCACGGACGGCCCCCGCTACAACCACGCGCACCTGGCGTTGAAGGCGGCGGAACTCGGCAACGGCCTGGTTCTGGCCAGCAATGTGCTGGCCGGCGATGCGCTTCGGGCCGGGCATCTCATCGCGCCCTTCACCGGGAAAATCACCACCGGCCGCGGCTACTATTTGGTGCAATCGCACGACCCGGAAGTCCGGGCGCGCTGCCGGCCGTTTACCGAATGGATCGTTTCCATGAGCGCCCGGGGTTAATGCCAATGAGCGCCGGGGTTGAATGCGGTTCAATCCGCGCGGATTTGCGAAATGTCGGACACCCGCCCGACGCTTCGCCGACTCTGCCGCCGCGTTGTTACACCGACGACGACTGGCTGGCGCGCGAACGG
>JAPPQJ010000002.1:567-1034 GCA_028817015.1 Gammaproteobacteria bacterium | reverse complement strand
CGGCATGAAACTTCTGGAAGGCGAAGGCCGCCGCAAGACCGTGGTCTGCCCGCTCCACGCCCGGACTTACGGCCTCGACGGCCGGTTGATTGCCGCGCCGCGCATGGAAACCTGCGCCGGTTTCAAGCGCGGCGATTTCAACTTAATCGAATTCCGACTCGAATGCAGCGACGGTTTCGCGTTCGTTTGTCTGTTTCATGTCAAACCCCTTATTTTCAGCGGGTTTCATCGCTCGTCAGGTCTGTTTCAGGCCGTGATGGGTTGGCAGGGTTGATAGGGGCGTTGGCTTTTGACCACGCCGAACATCTGTCGGGCGAGTTTGATCATGGCCGCGCAGGTGGCTTGACGAGCGGCGGCAGGATTTTGGCGCCAGCGAAAAGGATTCCCGCCCCCTTGCCCTTGACACCGCCGGCTGGTATATTCCCCCCAACTTCAACCATCGCTCCGCCACCGAGGATTCCGTCATG
>JAPPQJ010000002.1:0-557 GCA_028817015.1 Gammaproteobacteria bacterium | reverse complement strand
CCCCCCCCCCCCCCCGCGATTCGGGGATTAATTAGCGGCGCACTCCTCGCTGGCTTCCTCGCCGCGTTTTTCCTAACCGCCCCGCCGGCAACCGCCCAAACCACCGGCACCGTCACCTTTGACTCCATCGAAGGCTTAGCATTCCGCAGCGGCTCGGCAATCGACCGCGACCCGGTCGCCCCCGGTCTACAAGTGGACGAGGGCGATTCAATCCAAATCACAATGACCGTCCACGGCCTTACCGCTGGCCGCATCGGCATAACCCCGACCATCTCCGGCGGAACCTGGGCCGATTTGGGCAGCAGTGGCCCAACATATGCCCTCCCGCACGCCGGGCGAACGACAAGAATAATCCAATTCCACACCGTCAACGACAACGACCCCGAGCCGGACCAGACCATCACCATCTCGGTGGGCGACATCCGCATTGTGCAAACCACCACCCCGCCCGGCCCCTGGACCGTCGGCAACCCCGGCAGCGTCACTTTCACCATCCGCGCCAGCGACGGCTATGTCGCGCCGGTCGACCCGCCTGTGGTCACTCCCGGCCCCGGCCC
>JAPPQJ010000203.1 GCA_028817015.1 Gammaproteobacteria bacterium | reverse complement strand
CTTGCAGGAAGTTGCGAATCGCGGTCTTGTGGTCTTCGCGGCCGTTGATGGTCAGATCAACCTGCACATCCGGGTTGGCCGCCTCGAAGCGCGCGATTAACTCGCGCAGCGCTTCCGGCTGGCCGGGGTCGGAGATGTCGGTGATGATGGACAGTTGCCCGGCCGAGGCGGCGCCGGCGAAAGTCAACGCCGCGCTCAGCAGCACGGTGGAGAGACGTTTCCTGATGTTCATGATTCCCCCTCAGAGTGTTGGTGTCTGATGCGCGGCCGCGCCGGGCCGCGTTTTGAGGATAGCATAAAAATTCGGTGTATCATTCCCGCATGCGCCCGCGCGATTTCTCCCTCGGCGTCTGCTGGTATCCCGAACAATGGCCGGAATCCGACTGGCGGCGCGACACCGAGCGCATGTTTGACATGGGAATCACGGTGGTGCGTCTCGGCGAATTCGCGTGGTCGCGCCTGCAGCCGGCGCGCGGGCAATGGGACGGCGACTGGCTGCGCCGCGCACTGGACATCCTGCACGAAAGCGGTCTGCGCGCGATTCTGGGCACGCCCGGCGCGGCGCCTCCGCGGTGGCTGCTGGATCAATTCCCGGACATGCTGCGCGTAGACGCGGGCGGCGCTGCATCCGCCTTCGGCTCGCGCCGCTTCGCCTGCCTCGCGCATCCCGGCTACGCGCGCGCCTGCGTTTGCGTGGCGCGGCGGATGGCGCGCGAGTTCGGCGGTCATCCGGCCGTCTGCGCGTGGCAAATCGACAATGAATACGGCTGCCACGACACCGCGCAATCGTGGTCGGCGCGCGCCGCGGTGCTGTTTCGGCGCTGGCTGTGCACCAGATACCGCGACATCGATGCGTTGAACCGCGCCTGGGGCAACGCATTCTGGTCGATGCAATACGCCGACTTTGCGCAAATCGAGCCGCCGCGCCCCACGCCGGGCGGCAGCAACCCGGCGCATGTGCTGGATTTCCACCGCTTCTGGTCGGCGCGCACCGCCACCTTCAACCGGCGGCAGGCGAACGCCGTGCGGCGGCACTCGCCGGGCCGCGATGTGCTGCACGATTTTATGGGATTCTCCACCGGTTTCGACCATTTCGCGTTGGCCGCCGACCTCGACCTGGCGGCGTGGAATTCCTATCCTTTAGGCTTTCTCGCCCGGCACGGCGGCGGCGGTGACAACGCGCGCGAGAAATACCTGCGCATCGGCGACCCCGACCACGCCGCCTTCCACCACGACCTCTACCGCGCCTGCGGGCGCGGCAGATTCTGCATCACCGAACAGCAGCCCGGCCCGGTCAACTGGGCGGCGTATAACCCGCTGCCGCTGCCCGGTGCGGTGCGGTTTTGGACTTGGGAGGCGTTCGCGCACGGCGCGGAAATGCTGTCATATTTTCGCTGGCGGCAGATGCCGCGCGCGCAGGAGCAAATGCACGCGGGCTTGCTGCGCCCCGACGACCGGCCGGCACCCGGCGCGGCGGAGGTGGCACAGGTCGCGCGCGAACTGGCGGCGTTGCCGGAAAGCGCGTTTGCGCCGGCCGCCCCGGCCGAGGTGGCGCTGGTGTTCGATTACCAAAGTTGCTGGATGCGCGATGCGCTGCCGCATGGCGATGCGCCGGCGCTGGCCACTTGCCTGGCGTTCTACGCCGCGCTGCGGCGCGCCGGCGTGGATGTGGATATCACGCCGCCGCACGCCGATTTCACCGCGCGCCGGCTGGTGGTCGCGCCGTTGTTGTTGGCGCCGCCGGAGGACTTCGCCGCGCGCCTGCAAAGCGCCGGTTGCACGGCGTTGTTCGGCGCGCGCTGCGGCAGCGCAACCGCGGAGTTTGCGTTGGCGGATGATTTGCCGCCGGGCAATTTGCGCGAGGCGCTGGGGCTGACCGTGCTGCGCGTGGAGTCGCTGCCGCCGACGGTCGAAGCGCCGGTGGCGTGGCGCGGGGCTGAAAACCGCGGCGCGGCGATTCACTGGCGCGAAGTCATCGACGCCCATGACGCGCAAACCCTCGCCACCTTCGCCGACGGCGGCGGCGCGGTGTTGGTGCGCGGCGGCGCTTTCTACCTCGCCTGCCGCGGCAATGCGGCGTTGTTGGATGCGGTGGTGGCGCGCGCGCTGCGGCATGCCGGCGTTGAGGCCGCGCCGCCGCCGGCCGATGTGCGCGTCAGGCGGCGCGGCGATGTGGCGTGGCTGTTCAACTATGGCGATGCGCCGGCCACGCCGCACTTGGCCGGCGACATGATCCTCGGCGAGGCCGGCGCCATTCCGCCGGGCGGCGTGCTGGCGCTGCGCCGCAACGGCTGATGCCGCACCGCCGCCACAACCCGCTGACCGGCGACTGGGTGTTGGTCTCGCCGCAGCGCCAGAAGCGGCCGTGGCGCGGCACGGTGGAAGCGCCGCCGGCGCCGGCCCTGCAACGCCACGACCCGGATTGCCCACTCTGCCCCCGCAACCGCCGCGGCGGCAGCGGCGCGGTCAACCCCGACTACACGGGCGTGTTCGTGTTTGACAACGATTACCCCGCCCTCACGCCCGAGGCGCCCGCCGCGCAACCGCCACCGCCCTCGCCATTTGCGCGCAGCCGCCCGGCGCGCGGCGCCTGCCGCGTCATCTGCTTCTCGCCGCGCCACGACTTAACCCTGTCGCAACTGCCGCCGGCGCGCATCGAGGCGGTGGTGGCGGCGTGGCGCGCGCAATACGCCGACCTGATTGGCGCGCACCGCTGGGTGCAGATTTTCGAGAACAAAGGCGCGATGATGGGCTGTTCCAACCCGCATCCGCACGGGCAAATCTGGGCCGGCGACTTCGTGCCCAACGAGTTGCGGCGCGAGGGGCAAAGGCAACTGGCGCATCACCGCGCGCACGGCGCGGCGCTGCTGGATGACTATATGGCGTTTGAGATGCGCGCCGGCGAGCGCGTGGTGGCGCACAACGAGCACTGGGCCGCGGTGGTGCCGTATTGGGCGGTGTGGCCGTTCGAGACGCTGCTGCTGCCGCGCCGCGCGGTGTGCGATTTTGACCAGGTGGACGACCAGTTGCAGGCGGCGCTGGCGGCGCTGCTGAAAAACCTTCTGGGGCGTTACGACCGCTTGTTCGGCTGCCCGATGCCGTATTGCTTAGGCTGGCATGGCGCGCCGGGAAAAGCGACCGCGGCGGCGCGCGCGGCGTGGCGGCTGCACGCGCATTGTTATCCGCCGCTGCTGCGCGGCGCCACCGTGCGCAAACACATGGTCGGCTATGAAATGCTGTGCGAGCCGCAGCGCGACCTGACCCCGGAGGACGCGGCGGCGCGGCTGCGCGATGCCTGACGACAGCGCGGCGCAGGCGGCGCAAATTTTTCAGCGCGCCTTCGGCGCCCGCCCGGCGGCCGTCGCGCATGCGCCGGGGCGCGTCAATCTCATCGGCGACCACACCGATTACAACGGCGGCCATGTGCTGCCGCTGGCGCTGGAACACGGGACGGCGGCGGCGTTTGGCGCGCGCGACGACTTTGAGGTGCACTGCTTCTCGGCGGACTTGGGCGAGACCGCGGTCATCCGCCCCGGCGACTTGGACCCCGGCGCATCCCGGTGGTGCGGCTGGCGGGCGTATCTGCGCGGCGTGCTGGTGGAGTGGCGCGCGCGCATCGGCGGCAACGGCCTGGCGTTGCGCGGCGCCAACCTGGCGGTTAAGACTGCGCTGCCGATGGGCGCCGGTTTGTCCTCATCGGCGGCCTTCGAGGTGGCCGTGCTGCGCGCGCTGTGCGCGGTGAACCGCATTCGGTGGCGCGCATCGGCGATGGCCGAAGCCGCGCGCGCCGCCGAGAACCGCCACGCCGGCGTGCAGTGCGGCATCATGGACCCGCTGTGCGCCGCCGCCGCGCGCGCCGGCCATGCGTTGTCCATCGACTGCCGAAGCCTGCGGCGGCGGCACATCGAGTTGCCGCCGGGCTGGCGGGTGGTGGTGATGGACACCGCCACGCGCCGCGACCTGCAAACCTCCCACTACAACCGCCGCCGCACCGAATGCGAACAAGCGGCGGCGGCGCTCGGCGCGGCCAGTCTGCGCGAGGTCAGCGAAACGCAACTGGAGCGCGCGCGGGCGAAAATGGACGCCGTTTTATACCGGCGCGCCAAACATGTCATCACCGAGAACAAACGCGCCCGAGCCGCGCCGGCCGCGCTTGCCGCCGCGGATGCCGGCGCCGTCGGCGAATTATTCGCGCAAAGCCAACTTAGCATGACGCGCGACTTTGAAGTCGGCGGCGACGCGCTAAGCGCCATCATCGCCGCCGCGCAAACCCACCCCGCCTGCCACGCCGCCCGCCAGACCGGTGCCGGCTTCGCCGGTTGCGCGGTGGCGTTAGTGGATGCCGGCGCCGACGACTTCACCGCCGTCACCGCGCGGCGCTACCGCCGCCACACCCACCTGACGCCGGCGTTTTACACCACACGCGGCGGCGGCGCCGCCGCCATTTTCCATCCCGCAAGCAACGCAGACAATGCGGACTAAGCGCCGCGAAGAAGTCGGCCGACGTTTTCCCCCTGCGCCGGGGCCGGCCTGCGCGCGGCGCTTCGTCGGCGGCCGGGCGCGGCAGGCTGGCAATGGCCGCCGGCGTTTAATTGGCGCGCGGCGCCCGATGCCGCCATTTTTCTCATCCCTGTTTGCCGGCGATTTTCATGACCATTCCGCGCCTCGCCGGTTTCGTGCAATAATTCACCGGGTATTGCATCCCAGCCCACGGAGAGCGTGATGAACGACACCGTTAAGTATTCGCTGAGCGAAGACCGGATTCCGTCCGACTGGTATAATCTGCAGGCCGACTTGCCGGCGCCGGCACCGGCCGTGTTGCATCCCGGCACCGGCCAGCCGATTGGCCCCGACGACCTGGCGCCGTTGTTCCCGATGGATTTAATCGCGCAGGAAGTGTCCACCGAGCGCGCCGTTGAAATTCCGCAACCGGTGCGCGACATCTACCGCATGTGGCGGCCGACTCCGCTGTATCGGGCGCGCCGCCTCGAGAAGTTGCTGGACACGCCGGCGCGCATTTACTACAAATACGAAGGCGTCAGCCCGACCGGTTCGCACAAGCCGAACACCGCCGTCGCGCAGGCGTTTTACAACGCCGCGGCCGGCGTGGGGCGCATCGCCACCGAGACCGGCGCCGGGCAATGGGGCTCGTCGCTGGCATTCGCCGCGGCCTTGTTCGGCCTCGAGGTGCAGGTTTTCATGGTGCGCGTCAGTTTCGACCAGAAACCCTACCGCAAGGCGATGATGGAAACCTACGGCGCCCGTTGCGTCGCCAGCCCCAGCGAGGAAACCGAAGCCGGGCGCGCGGTGTTGAAGGAAAACCCCGGCAGCACCGGCAGTTTGGGCATCGCCATCTCAGAAGCGGTGGAGCAGGCGGCCATGCGGGACGACACCAAATACGCGCTCGGCAGCGTGTTGAACCATGTCCTCATGCATCAAAGCGTCATCGGCGTCGAAGCGTTGCGGCAGTTTGAGATGGCGGACG
>JAPPQJ010000189.1 GCA_028817015.1 Gammaproteobacteria bacterium | reverse complement strand
GCCGGAGGCCACGGCGATGATGTTCTTCACCCCCGGCAGCGGGCGCACGCCTTCCTGCACTTCGTGGGCCACGGTGTCGGAAGCGACCGACACTTCCGCACCGGCCACCGCCGCGCGCACCATCCCGGCCAACTCGGCCTCCCAACTCCTGGCCGGGTAGCCGAGCACGATGTCGATTTTCACGCCATCGCCGTTCACGGCGATGTCCTTGACCGCTTTGGCGGCGACCAGGTCTTTGCCGGTGTGGGGGTCGATGACCGCCTTGAGTTTTTCCTCGACCGCGTCGCGGTTCATGTCTGTCATGGGAGATCCGGTGTCTGTTTGAATGAATGGCCGCCCGCGGCGCAGCGCGCGCCGAACAGGGCCGCTACAATGGCGGGCGGGCAAGTATAATAGTGTAACCTTAATTGGCAAGACTTTCCGCCCGCCGCCGAGACGCCGCCCCATGCCGCCCGCAGAACAAGCCCCGCCCAGAAAAATCCTGGTCACCAGCGCGCTGCCCTACGCCAACGGGCCGATTCACCTGGGTCACCTGGTCGAGTATATCCAGACCGACATCTGGGCGCGGTTTCAGCGCATGCGCGGGCACACCTGTTATTATGTATGCGCCGACGACGCCCACGGCACGCCGATTATGCTTAAAGCCGAGGATGAGGGCGTGACCCCCGAACAACTCATTGAGCGTTTCGGGCGCGAGCACCGCCGCGATTTCGACGGATTCCTCATCTCGTTCGACAACTACCACAGCACCCATTCGCCGGAAAACCGCCATTTTTCCGAGTTGATTTACGCCCGCCTGAAAGCGCGCGGCCACATCGTTCGGCGCACCATCACCCAGTTGTATGACCCGCAAAAGAACATGTTCCTGCCCGACCGGTTCATCCGCGGCACCTGCCCGGTGTGCGGCGCCGAAGCGCAATACGGCGACAACTGCGAGGCCTGCGGCAGCACCTATGCGCCGACCGACCTGATCGACCCGGTGTCGGTGGTGTCGGGCGGCCAGCCGGAGGAGCGCGAATCCGAGCAATTGTTCTTCAAACTCGGCGACTTTCGCGACTTCCTCGCCCAGTGGCTGGGCGGCGGCCACACCCAGGCGGAAATCGCCAACAAACAGAAGGAATTGTTCGCGCAGGAATTGTTCGAGTGGGACATCTCCCGCAACGCGCCGTATTGGGGTTTCGAGATTCCCGGCGAGCCCGGCAAATATTTCTATGTGTGGATGGACGCGCCCATCGGTTACCTGGCCAGTTTCCAAAACCTGTGCGAGCGCGAGGGGCTGGATTTCGACCAATTCATGCGCCCGGACAGCGACTGCGAACTGTGCCATTTCATCGGCAAGGATATCGCCCGCTTTCACACCCTGTTCTGGCCGGCGCAGTTGCGCGGCGGCGGATTCAGGACGCCGAGCGCGGTGTGGTGCCACGGTTTTCTCACCGTCAGCGGCCAGAAAATGTCCAAGCGTCACGGCACCTTCATCACCGCCGAGACCTATCTCAAGCATCTCGCCCCCGAATATCTGCGCTACTATTTCGCCGCCAAACTGGATGACGGCATAGACGACATAGACCTCAACCTGGACGACTTCAAGGCCCGGGTCAACGCCGACTTGGTCGGCAAGTTGGTGAACATCGCCAGCAGATGCGCCAGTTTCATCGGCCGCTATTTCGACGGCCGGTTAAGCGACTCGCTGCCGCAACCGCGGATGCTGGAGGAATTCGCCGAGGCCGGCGCCGCCATCGCCGCCGATTATGAAAAGCGGCGATACGGCAAAGCGGTGCGCCGCATCATGGCGCTGGCCGACCGCGCCAACCAGTATGTCGACGCCGCCAAGCCGTGGATTCTAATCAAGGACGCCGGGCGCCGCCACGAGGTGCGGCAAATCTGCACCCAGGGCCTGAACCTGTTTCGCATTCTGGCGATTTATCTAAAGCCGGTGCTGCCGGCCACCGCCGCCCGCGCCGAGGCGTTCCTTAATTTACCGCCGCAGCAATGGCGGGATGCGGGCAAGGCGATGCTGGCGCACGCGATCGCCGACTATCAGCCGCTGCTGACGCGCATTGAAACCAAACAAATCGAAGCGATGATCGAAGACGGCAAAACCCAAACGCCCGCCGCCGAGCCGGAAGAGGACCCGGCCGGGGCGCAGATCGGGTTGGACGAATTCGCCAAAGTGGACTTGCGCATCGCCAGAATCGTCGCCGCCGAAGCGGTTGACGGCGCCGACAAGTTGCTGCGCCTGCGCCTCGACATCGGCGACTCTCAGCGCACCGTATTGGCCGGCATCAAATCCGCATACCGGCCCGAAGAACTGGAGGGGCGGCTAACCGTGGTGGTCGCCAATCTGGCCCCGCGCCGGATGAAATTCGGGGTGTCCGAAGGCATGTTGCTGGCGGCCGGGCCGGGCGGCGCCGACATCTTCCTGCTAAGCCCCGACCAAGGCGCCACGCCGGGCATGCGGGTCAAATAACCGCCGCCTGGCGCGCCTGGCGGGAGTTATTTTTTCTCCAGGAACACCCGAATGCGTTTCAACTTCTCGCCGTTGCGGATGCGCTGGTAGTCGAGGTCCAGCCCGCCGTCGGCTAAGGTGCGGTTGTATTCCTGCATTTCGTAGCCGCCGTCCTGGTCGATGAATAGCGAGAATACGGTCAGCGTGTCGCCGGTGATCCGCCCCCATACATAGGGGTCGCCCTTCATCGGGTCGAGCGGCGTCGGGTTGCCGAACACATCGACGCCCATGGCCGAAGCGTAAATGCCGTCGCGCCGGGTCGGCAGAAAATTGATGCTGTATTCCTTTTCCTTGATGCGGCCGTCGGCTTTGTAGGAGACCGACTTCCAGTTGACCTCAAAGCCCTTGCCGGCGGTGGAAATGTTGACGCTCATGTCGCGCTGGCGGGTGGCGCCGTCGCTTTCGACCTGCGCCGAACCGGAGTAACTGCCGACAAACTGCTGGAAGTCCGCCGCCGGGAGGTTCGCCGCAAACAACAGCGCAAACAGCGAAAGCGCGCCGATGGCGGGTTTCAGGTGGGTCATGGAGTTCTCCTGTGGGTGGAACCGAAGCGGTAAAAATACCGCAATTGCGGGGGCCGCCCAATGCAACGGCCGGGCAGCCGGGGCGATGGGCCGGGTTGGCTGGGGGAGAGGGATTCGAACCCCCGCCGGCGGAGTCAGAGTCCGCTGTCCTACCACTAGACGATCCCCCAACCGGGAGGCGGGATGAGCGCGTGCCACCCGCCGGAAACCAAATAAAAAACGATGCGCCCGGCCGGCGGCTGGCCGGTTCAGCGTTTGGAGTATTGTGGCCGTTTGCGCGCCTTGTGTAAACCGAATTTCTTGCGCTCCACTTCGCGCGCATCGCGGGTTACGAATCCGGCCCGGCGCAGCGGCGCGCGCAATTCCTCATCGTATTGAATCAGCGCGCGGGTGATGCCGTGGCGAACCGCCCCGGCCTGCCCGCTGTTGCCGCCGCCGCTGACGTTGACGGTGATGTCGAAGTGCTCCAGCAGGCCGGCCAGTTCAAGCGGCTGGCGGACGATCATGCGCGCGGTTTCCCGGCCAAAGTATTGGTCAAGCGGCTGTTTGTTGATGGTGATATGGCCGCTGCCACGGCGCATAAAAACCCGCGCCGAGGACGATTTGCGCCGCCCGGTTCCACAGTGAACGTCTGGTGTTTTAGCCATTTTGCCCTCTTAAGTTAAAGCGCCCGAAGTCCGGCGCCGGTCTCATCTAAGTTTCACAATTCCAGTTTCTTCGGCTGCTGCGCCTGGTGGATGTGCTCGGCGCCGGCGTAGATTTTCAGTTTGGCCAGCATGGCGCGGCCCAGTTTGTTCCTGGGCAACATGCCCCGCACCGCGTTTTCGAGAACCCGGGTGGGGTGTTTTTCCAGCATTTCCCGAAACGAGACGCCGACGATGCCGCCGGGATAGCCGGTGTGGTGGTAGTAAACCTTGTCGTTCGCTTTGTTGCCGGTGACCGCGACCTTGGCGGCGTTGACCACCACGATGTAATCGCCGGTGTCCACATGCGGGGTGTATTCCGGTTTGTGCTTGCCGCGCAGTCGGTGCGCGATGTCAGCGGCCAGGCGCCCGAGCACCCTGTTTTCGGCGTCAATCACGAACCACTCGCGTTTGACCGTTTCGTTTTTGGCGGAAAATGTCTTCATCGTATGCAACCGGCTCGGCCCCGGCCGGCATCCCGTATGGAAAAGGGGCGCCGATGATACGCAAGCGGCGGCCCGGATACAAGTGTTTGTGCAATTTTACGCCCATTTGCCGCCTTCCGCTCATCGATCTCCCGTTTACCGCCTTGCGTTCACCGACCGGTCAATCCGAATCCGGCCAGGCGGTGCGGCGAATGCGCGCCACATCGCCCGGCGTGTCGATGCCGGCGGCGGGGATTTCCACCGCCTCGGCGCAGGCGATGCGGTCGCCGTACCACAGCCCCCGCAACTGCTCGAGTTGCTCGTGTTGCTCCAACGCGCAGGCGGGCCGCGCCGAAAAACGCTGCAGATAACCGCAACGATAGGCGTAGATGCCGATATGCCGGCGCGCCACGGCGGTGGCGTCGTGGTGCGGCGCATCGCGCATCCACGCGATGGCGGCGCGGCTGAAATACAGCGCATAGCCGTCCCGGTCGGTAACCACCTTGACCACCGAAGGGTCGGTCAACTGCCCGGGGTCGAGGGGCGCCGAGGCGGTCGCCATGGCCGCGTGCAGGCGGTGCGCCAGATGCCGCGCCACCTGGTCGATCAGCGCCGGCGGCATCAGCGGCTCATCGCCTTGCAGGTTGACGATGATCTCATGCTCCTCAAACCCCAGGTGCGCGGCCGCTTCGGCGATGCGGTCGGTGCCGCAGAGGTGGTGCGCGGCGGTCATCACCGCGGTTCCGCCGAAGTCGGTGACCGCCCGGGCGATGCGCGCCTCGTCGGTGGCCACGGTGACCGACGCGGCGGCGCTGCGGCGCGCGCATTCCACCACGCGCTGAATCATCGGTTTGCCGCCGAGGTCGAGTAACGGCTTGCCCGGCAGCCGCCGCGCGCCGTAGCGGGCCGGAATGATGATGTGAAACGCCGCCACGCCGACCAGCGCCTTACTGTGCGGCGGCGGCAAGGCGCCGGAACACCGCATCCATCAGCCCCGGCCCCGGCGCCACGCGCAGCGGCACCGCCCAGTATTGGCCGGCCAGTTGCCCGCCGGCCACCAGCCCCTCGCACTTAACCGCGTCCTTTTCGGTCATGAGCACGGTGTCGGCGGCGGTGGCGAAGGCGAAGTCACGCGCCGTGAAGCGGTGGTGGTCGGGGCGGGGATGCGCCGCCACCTCGAGGCCAAACGCCTGCAGTTGGCGGAAGAAGCGCCCCGGGTGGCCGATGCCGGCAACCGCGTGCACCGGACGCCCGGCGAAGTCGCGCAACGCCCGTTCGCGCGGCGCGGGGTCTGACTGCGGTGTCCCGCCCAAGTACACCGCCCGGTCGATGCGCGCCGCCATGCGGAATTCGCCCGCCCGGGCTTTGGCGTCGCCGCCGGAGTCGCTGGCGACCACGATGCCGGCCCGCTTAAGCGCGGCGGGCGGCTCGCGCAATGGCCCGGCCGGCAAACACCAGGCGTTGCCGAATCTTCGCCGGGCATCGACCACCACGATGTCCAGGTCGCGGTGCAACTGCAGATGCTGGAAACCGTCGTCGCTGACCAGGATGTCGCAGCGGTGGCGGCTAAGGAGCGCCTCGGCGCTTTGCCGGCGGTTGGGGCCGACCATCACCGGCACCCGGCATCGGCGGGCAATCAGCGCCGCTTCGTCGCCGACTTGCGCGGCATCGGCGCCCCCCACCCCGGCGCCGGCCGCGCGCGGCCAGTGGCCGGGGCGCGCCCGGTAGCCGCGCGCAATCACCCCCGGGGTCATGCCGCGGCTTTTCATGGCCTCGACCAGTTCCATGACTAACGGGGTTTTGCCGGTGCCGCCGACGCACAGGTTGCCGACCACCACCAGCGGCACCGGCAGTTTGTGGCGCCTGAACACGCCGTGCCGGTAGGCGCCTCGGCGCGCCGCCACGGCCGCGGCGTACAGCAGCGACACCGGATACAGCAGTCGGTTGACCCAGCCGGGGCGCTGCCAGCCGCGCTGGATGGCGCGCCGCATCAGGCCGGTTGCGCCACCCGGTCGCGGTATTGCAACTGGTGCAATTTGGCGTAGATGCCCGGCTCGGCCAGCAGTTGCTCGTGGTTGCCCTGCTGCACGATGCGCCCCTTGTCGAGCACCACAATCAGGTCGGCGTGGTGGATGGTGGACAGGCGGTGGGCGATGATGAGCGAGGTGCGGTTTTTCACCAGTTGGGCGATGGCGTCCTGGATGTGCACCTCGGAACGCGAATCCAGCGACGAAGTGGCCTCGTCGAGAATCAGCAGCGGCGCGTCCTTGTAAAGCGCCCGGGCGATGGCGATGCGCTGGCGCTGGCCGCCGGACAGCCGCACGCCGCGCTCGCCGATGATCGTGTCCAGGCCGTCGGGCGCGTCCTCGGCGAATTCCATGACATTGGCGGCGCTGGCGGCGCGCGCCAGTTTGTCCGGGTCGATGACGCCCGGTTCGCCGTAGGCGATGTTGTTGCGGATGGAGTCGTCGAACAGGATGATATCCTGGGTGACGATGGCGATGTGGTCGCGCAGGGATTTCAGGGTGACCGAGTCCAGCGGCTGCCCGTCGATGCGGATGCGCCCGCCGGTCGGCGCGTAGAAGCGCAGCAGCAGCGAGGCGATGGTGGATTTGCCGCTGCCCGAGGCGCCCACTAACGCCACCGTGGTGCCGGCGGCGATGTTGAAGGAAATGTCCCGCAGCACCGGCTTGCCGCGCTGGCCGTAGGCGAATGAAACCCGCTCGAAGCGCACATCGCCGACCACTTCGGTCAGCGCAGTGGCGCCGGGGTCCGGCTCCGATTCCAGGTCAACGGTGTCGAACACCGTTTGTGCGCCGGCCAACCCGCTCTGAATCGCCAGGTTGATCTCGGACAGACTGCGCACCGGCTTGGTGGTCATGATCATGGCCGCCAGGTAGGAGGCGAAAGTGCCGGGCGTGAGGTCCAGTTTCAGCGCCACCCAAATCACCCCGGCGACGCCGGTGCCGGACAGCAGCACCATCAGCGGCACGCTGGCGGCCGACACCGCCGCGGCTTTCATGATGTGCTGGCGGTTGCGGTTGTTGGCGCGCAGAAACAGGCGCGACTGGTAGTCGTAGGCGCCGAAAATCTTAATCATGTTCTGCCCCTGCAGCGCTTCCCTGGCGACATGCGTGATGTCGCCGACGGTCTCCTGCACGCGCAGGTTGATTTTGCGGAAGTGGTGGCTGGAAAACTTGAACACGATGTAAGCGAACGGCAGGATGGCGGCGAACAGCAGCGACAGCACCCAGCTCAGGTAGAACATCCACGCCAGCAGAAACAGCATCTTGAAGGCGTCGCGAATCAGGGTGCGCAACACGCCGGTGCTGGCCATGGCGATGCGCTCCACATTGAAGGTCAGGCGCGAGGTCAGCACGCCGCTGGAGTTGCGGTCGTAATACGGCACCGGCGCGCGAATCAGGCTCTCAAACATCAACTGCCGCAAATCCTGAATCACGCGCCGCGCCACCCAACTCATGCAGTAGGCGTCGATAAAGGTGCCGGCCGCGCGGGTCACCCCCAGCAGTATCAGCAGCAGCGGCACCCACTCAATGAACGCCAGGTCGCGGTCCACAAAACCGGCGTCGATGATGGGCTTTAGCATCACCGCAATCGAGGCGTCGCCGGCCGACACCATCAGCATGCCGCCGATGGCCAGCAGGAACACCCACTTGTACGGCAGCACATAGGTCAGCAGGCGGCGGTACAGCCGCAGGTCTTCGGCGGTGGAGGGGTCGGTCAAGGAGCGGCGGCGGCGGTCGGATGCGGGGCGGCTATTGTAACTCAATCGCGGTCGAAATCCGCCTCGCGCCGCTTACCCCGCCTCGATCTCAAGTTGCCCCTGGCGGCGCCGGTCAGCCCGGGGCAGAATGTCGAAATGTTCGCGGTAGCATTTGCTGAAGTGGGGCGTGGAGGCGAAGCCGCTGGCGTAGGCGACCTCGACCACCGGCAAACTGGTCTGCAACAGCAACCGGCGCGCGTGCTCCAGGCGCAGGCGCATGTAGTATCTGGTCGGCACGCAGCGCAGGTGTTTCTGGAACAGGCGCTCCAGTTGGCGCCTCGACAAATTGATGTGGGAGGCGATTTCGTCGAGGCCGATGGGCTCCTCCAGGTTGGCCGCCATATACGCCACCGCCTCGGCCAGTTTCGGCTGGCTGGTGCCCAGTTGCAGGCGCAGCGGCAGGCGCTGGCGGTCGTTGCGCCCGCGCACGCGCTCCACCAGAAACTCTTCGGCCACCTGGTGGGCCAAATCCCAGCCGTGCTTCCCGGCGATCAGCGACACCATCATGTCCACCGCAGCGCTGCCGCCGGCGCAGGTGTAGCGGTCGCGGTCCAGTTCAAACAGGTCGGGGCTGATCACCAGTTCGGGAAAGCGTTCGCGCAACCCCGGCATGTTTTCCCAGTGAATGGTGCAGCGGTAGCCGCGCAGCAGGCCGGCTTCGGCCAGCACAAAAGTGCCCGTGCAGATCGCGCCCAGGGCCACGCGGCGGCTCGATTGCGCCTTCAACCAGGCGGCGATGGCCGGGCGAGTCCGGGTTTCAATGCGGGTGCCGCCGCACACGAACACCGCTTCCAACGCACCGGCATCAAGCATCGCCACCGCCTGCACCGACAACCCGCTGCTGGCCGGCACCGGCGCCCCGTCCTCGGTCATCACCACCCATTCATAGAGCGGTTTCCCCGACAACCGGTTGGCCATACGAAGCTGGTCGATGGCGGCGGTGAACGCCATCATGGAATATTCCGGAACCAACAAAAAGCCGTAGCGCGTTGTCTCAGGGGCGTTCATGGGGCTTGCCTGTTGTCGGGGCGCGTCGCTTTGCATTATCATACAAACAGGCGCGGTGGCGCAATTGGCTGCATCGGGGTCGTTTGCGCCCTTGCGCCACGCCGGGGGAAGTGCATACTCCACGCCTCTTAGCGCCCTTAGCGCCCGTTTGAACGGCGGGCAACACCGATTTTCACCGCATGCCCGAATCCAGGAGAAAACGAAGCGGCCGGCGCCCCCGCAAGGCCGCCGGCGCCGCCGCCCCGGCCGCGCCGGCCTTCATCACCCGCGTCATCCCCGAGTATGAACTGCTCGGCGAGGAAGGCCTCGATCTAATCGAAAAAAACGCCGACTCCATCCTCCGGGAAACCGGCATCAACTTTAACCACCAACCGGCGCTGCGCCTGTTCAAAGAGGCCGGCGCCGATGTCGATGGCGAACGGGTGCGCTTTGCAGACGGGATGTGCCGGAAAATCATCCGCGATTCGGCCCCGGCGGTGTTCGAGCAGAAGGCCCGCAACCCGGCGCGCAGCGTGATGATCGGCGCCAGGCATACAGTGTTTGCCCCGGTCTATGGGCCGCCGTTCATCCGCGACCTGGACGGCGGGCGGCGTTATGCGACGCTGGAGGATTTTCGCAACCTGGTTAAACTGACCTTCCAACTGCCGCCGCTGCACCACTCCGGCGGCACCGTCTGCGAGCCCACCGACTTGCCGGTCAACAAGCGCCATTTCGACATGGTATACAGCCACATCAAATACTCGGATAAACCGTTCATGGGCTCGGTTACCCACCCCGAGCGCGCGCAGGACACGGTGGACATGTGCCGCATCCTGTTCGGCGAGCAATTCGTCGATGAGCACACCGTGGTCATCAGCCTGATCAACGCCAACTCGCCGATGACCTTCGACGAAACCATGCTCGGCGCCGCCGAAGTCTATGCGCGCAACAACCAGGCCACCGTCATCTCGCCGTTCATCCTGGCCGGGGCGATGTCGCCGGTAACCGCCGCCGGCACGCTGGCGCAAATCCTCGCCGAGGCGATGGCCGGAATGGCCTTTACCCAACTGGTGCGGCCCGGCGCGCCGGTGGTGTTCGGCACCTTCGCCAGTTCCATTTCCATGCAGTCCGGGGCCCCGACCTTCGGCACCCCGGAGCCGTCTTTGGTGTTGAACGGCGCCGCCTCGTTAGCCCGCCGCCTCGGCGTTCCGTTCCGCAGCGGCGGCTCGTTGTGCGGCTCGAAAATCCCCGACGCCCAGGCCGCATATGAAAGCGCCAACACGCTGCTGCCGACCCTCGCCGCCGGCGTGCACTTTGTCCTGCATGCGGCCGGCTGGCTGGAGGGCGGCCTGGTCTCCAGTTATGAAAAACTAATCATGGACGCCGACCAGCTGGGCATGATGCAGGTGCTCGCCGGCGGCTTCGATTTGTCGGAAAACGGCCAGGCCCTGGACGCCATCCGCGAAGTCGGCCCCGGCGCCCATTTCCTCGGCTGCGACCACACTCAGCGCAACTTCAAAACCGCCTTCTACCGCTCCTCCATCGCCGACAACAACAGTTTCGAGCAATGGCAGTCCGAAGGCGGCCGGGACGCGGTGCAACGCGCCAGCCAACGGTGCAAACAACTCCTCGGCGAATACACCGAACCGCGGCTCGACCCGGCCACGGACGAGGCGCTGCGCGCGTTTATCGACCGGCGCAAGTCTTCGTTCGCCGATTCCAATTACTGACGGCCGGCGGTGAATACAACCGGCGCGCCAGACTCGATGGTTATTCGCGTGTGGCGGCCCGGTTGACCCGGCAGGGCCCTCAGCCGCCAGGCCGAAATTCCCGCAAGAATCCGACCGTGACCCGGGCCGCATTGGCGGCGGCGAGGCGGCGGAAAATCTCGATCTCGTTGTGCCGTCCGCCGCCCCCGGCCAGGTCGGAAATGGAGCGAAAGGCGATGAACGGGACGGCGTTGATATGCGCGGCGGTGGCCACCGCGCTGGATTCCATATCCAGCGCGTTGACGCCGCGGCCTTCGGCGTCGCGGAAATTGTCCCACACCCAGGTGCGGTAGCGTTTGTTGTTGACAAAAGTGGGGCCGCTGACGCCGCGCCCGCCGGTGTGTATTTTCGGCTGCCCGGACAGGCAACGGCCGCCGGCGTCGCATCGCGCCAGTTGCAGGCGGGCGGCCACCCGGCGCGCCGCCGCTAACATCTCCGGGTCCGCATCAAACCAGAATTTGGATTCCAGGCGGTCGGGCGGGCCGCCTTTGCGCGTCACCCGAATGGGTTGCGGGAACATCATGCCGAAATGGCCGAAGCGGTCGGTTTCGGACGGGCGAATGGTCCAGCCACCGTCGCCGTCTCCATAAGCGAAAGTCTGCTTTTGATAATTCGCCCAATGTGCCGGCACCGCCACATCGCCGATATGGAGGCCGGGGTTGACGCCGCCGGCGATGCCGCTGAACACGATGTGGCTGACCGGGAAATGATCCAGCGCCAACTGCGCGCTGACCGCGGCGTTGACCATCGACACCCCGGACAGAAACAGCACCACCGGTTTGCCGGCCAAGGTGCCGGTGGTGAAGGTCTTGCCGTTGATGACCCGCATGCGGGGGGTTTCGACCTGCGCCAGCAGCACTTCCAGTTCGCCGTAGAATGCCGAAATGACGGCGATGCGTTTGACCTGGCCGCCGCTTGATGCGCACCCGGCAAGCACCGCCAGCGCGGCCGCCGCCAGCGCCGCCCGGGTTGTTCTGCCGACCGCCCGCCAAAATCTCATCGGGCCATCATATCAATTTTTGCCCGGCGCGCTTAACCCGCCGGTTTCCGGCTCTCGCCTCGACAGGCATTCGTGCCGCCCCGGGGCCGCCGCTCATGCTCGCGCAAGGCCGGATAATGACCTGAGCACAGGCAGCCCATTATCCGCCCGCTATCGGCTAAAATCCCCCAACACGCCGCCCTCCCAACCCCCATGCTCACTCTCCACCAGCAACAAGACTCCGGCAACTGCTACAAAGCCCGCCTCATCCTCGCCCACACCGCCACCCCTTTTCGCATCGAGGACATCAACTCCCTGGACGGCTCCACCCGCGCCCCCGAATTCCTCGCCTTGAACCCCAACGGCAAAGTCCCGCTGCTGGTCTTTGAGGACGGCCGCACTCTCGCCGAGTCCAACGCCATCCTGCTCCATCTGGGCCGCCGCGGGCGCTTGGTCCCGGATGACCCGTGGCACCTCGCGCAAACACACCAATGGCTGTTCTTTGAACAATACTCCCACGAGCCCGCCATCGCCGTGCGCCGCTCCCTGCTGGTCTATCCCGAACGGCGCGGCCTGGCGTCAGAGCGGCGCATGGAGCAGTTGCTGGGGCAGGGCTGCAACGCGCTGGCGGTCATGGAGCAGCATCTGGCGCGCGCCGACTGGCTGGCCGGCGACGCCGCGACCGTCGCAGACTTATCGTTGTATGCCTACACGCATGTCGCGCCCCAGGGCGGCTTCGACCTGCAGCGCTTCCCGGCGATATTACGCTGGCTGGCGAAGGTGGAGGCGCTGCCGGGGCATGTCGATATCGACTGGCGCCCGGCGTAGCCCGGCCCCTTATCCAGCGCCAGGCGTTCGGTCACACCCATGCCGCGCATTCGCGGCGGAATAAGCGCTGTCCGAAGCGCAAGGATGGCGCACTTAACCCGTCATCTCCCGCGTCATCTCGCCACGCGACGCCGCTGCCGGCGTTGTTTGCCGCCCGGCGATTCTCCGCCGGCCGCGGCTTCCGGGATATCGACTTGCCGTCTCAGGTTTGCGTAAGCGGCGGTTTTGTGCGGGATGGCCAGCGCCTCGACGAAGTGATCCTGGAATTTGGCTTCCACCGCGGTTTCCACCTTGTGGATGCGCCCCACCAGGTCCTCGACTTCCAGGCGCGCGGTTTTGTCGAGCAGGGCGATGATGGCGCCGGCGCCGGCGGCGTTGCCGGCCGAGGTGACATGCTCGAGCGGGCAGTCCGGGAGCATGCCGAGCACCATCGCGTATTTAACATCGATGTGGGCGCCGAAGGCGCCGGCCAGGCGGATGCGGTCGGGCTGGTCGATGCCGAGTTTGTCCATCAGCAACCGGGCGCCGGCATACAGCGCCGCCTTGGCCAACTGGATGGCGCGCACGTCGTTCTGGGTGATGTGCACCGCCACCCCTTCACCCGCGCCCGGCCCGCGCTGATACAGCGCGTAACGCCAGGTCTTGCCGTCCGGCTGCACTCGCGAACTTTTCGCCGCCATGCCGCCGTCGATGATGCCGTCCGGGCGGATGATGCCGGCCAGGAACATCTCGGCGATGACCTCGATGATGCCGGAGCCGCAAATGCCGGTGACGCCGCCGGCCCCGGCGAAGCCCGGTTCATCCGACCACGCATCAAAGCCGATGATGCGAAAGCGCGGTTCCAGGGTGTCGCGGTCGATGCGCACGCGCTCGATGGCGCCGGGGGCGGCGCGCTGGCCGCCGCTGATTTGCGCGCCCTCAAACGCCGGGCCGGTGGGGCTCGAAGCGGCGAGCATGCGCTTGCGGTTGCCGAGCACGATTTCGGCGTTGGTGCCGACATCGACCACCAGCGTTATCTCATCGCGCTGGTGCGGCGCTTCCGACAGGGTCACGGCCGCGGCGTCGGCGCCGACATGCCCGGCGATGCACGGCAGCGCATAGACGCGGGCGCCGCGGTTTGCGCTTAGTTGCAGGTCGCCGGCGCGGGCGGCGGTGGCCTGGTCGGTGGCCAATGCAAACGGTGCGCCGCCCAACTCGACCGGATTCAAGCCCAGCAGCAGGTGGTGCATGACCGGGTTGCCGACCACGGTGATGTCCAGAACCTCGGCGGGGTCGACGCCGGCCGCCGCGGCCACTGATTCAATCAGGCCGCGCACCGCCTCGCGCACCGCGGCGGTCATGTCGGTGTCGCCGCCGGGGTTCATCATCGCGTAGGAAACCCGGCTCATTAAGTCCTCGCCGAAGCGGATTTGCGGGTTCATGCGCCCGTCCGACGCCAGCGCCTCGCCGGTGGCCAAGTTGCACAGGTGCGCGGCGATGGTGGTGGAGCCGATATCCACCGCCGCGCCATACGCGGCGGTCCTCAGGCCCGGCCACAGGGCGATGATGCGGGAGTCAAGGTGAACGGCGGCGGTCACTTTCCAGTCGCCGGCGCGCAAGGTTTGCTGCAACGCCGGCAGGAGGTGAAAATCGCATCGCAGACCGCTTAAGCCCCATTCAAATTCCAGCGCGTCCAGGAGGCGCTGCAAATCGCCGCTCGGCTCGTGCATGTTGGGCTGCGGCACCTCGGCGTAATACAACCGCACCGCCGGGTTGACGGTAATCTGATGCACATCGGCGCGCTTGCGCACCACCTGGCGGTGCGCCTGGCTCTCCGGCGGCACATCGATGACCGCATCGCCGCGCAGTTTGGCCTGGCAGCCGAGGCGCCGAGTCGGCGGCGAGTCGGCGGGAAAGAATTGGCGTTCGGCGGCGCTCGGCGGCGACAGATGGTCGGCGGTGGAGTGGATCTTGAACTTGGCGAACTCGCCGATACTCTGGTCAATCTGGCAACGGTCGCACAGCCCGCGCCCGCCGCACACCGTGTCCAGGTCAACGCCGAGTTGCTGCGCGGCTTCCAAAACCGATTTGCCCGCCTGGATTTGGCCGCGCTTGCCGGACGGGGTGAAAACCACCTGGACGGTGGCGGGCGATGGGGGCGCGGTCATTTCAGGTCGGGAATCACCTGGTAGTCGCCGGCGTCGCCCCGGTCCAAAATCCTCCACCGCAACTTCGGATGACTTTCGCAAAGCGGGATGCCGAGCGTTTGCGCTTTCA
>JAPPQJ010000029.1 GCA_028817015.1 Gammaproteobacteria bacterium | reverse complement strand
GCTGGCCCCCCTCCAACATCGACAAATCCGAAATCACCGGCCTGGAACTGACCGTGGCCACGATGCCCGGTGCGTGGGGCGCCTGGGATGCGCGCGCGAATGTCACCGTGCAGGAGCCGAAATACGCCGGTGGCGGTGCCAACCACGGCAACATCCTCATTCGCCGCCCGAAACTCCTGATGAACTTGGACATCACCCGGCGCATCGGCCGCCACCGCCTCGGCGCCGAGTTGCACGCCCGCGGCCGGACGTTTGTCGATGCCGCCAACACGCGCACGACCTCGGGCTTTGCGGTGCTGAACCTGCGCGGTGAAGTTGCGCTGCGCAAAAACTGGCGGCTGCTGCTGAAAATCAACAACGCGCTCGACAAGGAATACGAGACCGTCGAGTTCTATCCGCAGGATGGTCGCAATTTCCTGGCCACCTTGCGCTACACGCCGTAGCGCGCCGCCATGCCCGCTCACACCCTGATGATCCAGGGCTGCACCTCGGACGCCGGCAAGTCGGTGCTGGTGGCCGGGTTGTGCCGGGCGCTGGCCAGGCGCGGGGTGAAGGTGGCGCCGTTCAAGCCGCAGAACATGGCGCTGAACAGCGCGGTGACCGCCAGCGGCGGCGAGATCGGGCGCGCCCAGGCGTTGCAGGCCCGCGCCTGCCTGATTGAGCCCGACACCGACATGAACCCGGTGTTGCTCAAGCCCTCCGCCGACACCGCCGCCCAGGTCATCATCCACGGCCGCGCGCGCCGCACCATGAACGCCGCCGCGTATCACGACTACAAACGCCAGGCGCGCGCGGCGGTGCTGGAGTCGTGGCGGCGGCTCGGCGCGCGTTATCAAATGATCGTGGTCGAAGGCGCCGGCAGCCCGGCGGAAATCAACCTGCGCGACGGCGACATCGCCAACATGGGTTTCGCCGAAGCGGCCGACTGCCCGGTCATCCTCATCGCCGACATCGACCGCGGCGGCGTGTTCGCGCATCTGGCCGGCACCCTGCAACTGCTGTCCGCCTCCGAGCGCGCGCGCGTTGGCGGCTTCGTCATCAACAAATTCCGCGGCGACCTGGCGCTGCTGCAGCCGGGGCTGGACTGGCTGCAGCGCGAAACTGGCAAGCCGGTGCTGGCGGTGCTGCCGTATCTGCACGGCCTGCATCTGGACGCCGAAGATGCGGTGGCCGTGGAGCAGGCGGCGGTGGAATATGGCGCGCTCAAGGTTGCGGTGCCGGTGCTGCCGCGCATCAGCAACCACACCGACTTCGACGCGCTGCGCCTGCACCCGCAGGTGGATATGCGCTATGTCGCGCCGGGGGCGCCGATCCCGCCGTGCGATTTAATCATCCTGCCCGGCAGCAAGAACACGCGCGGCGATTTGCGCGCGTTGCGCGAGCGCCGCTGGGACGCCGCCATTAAGCGGCACCTGCGTTACGGCGGCAAGGTCATCGGCATCTGCGGCGGCTACCAGATGTTGGGAAGCGCGGTCGCCGACCCGCACGGCGTCGAGGACGCGCCCGGCAGCGAGGACGGCCTGAATCTGCTGGATTTCGCCACCGAATTGACCCGGCGCAAACGCCTGCAACAGGTGCGCGGCGCGTTGCGTTTGGACGGCGCGGATGGCGAGACGGTGGCCGGCTACTACATCCACTGCGGCGTCAGCAGCGGTGCGGCGCTTGACCGCCCGTTGCTGCGCCTGGAAGAGGGCGGCAGCGATGGCGCGATGTCCGAAGACGGCCAGATTCTCGGCACCTACCTGCACGGTCTGTTCGACTCCCCGGCGGCCTGCGGCGCGCTGCTGCGGTGGGCCGGGCTGGCGCGGCACCGAAGCCTTGATGCGCCCGACCGCAACGCCCTGCGCGAGCGCTCGCTGGAGCGCCTGGCCGACTGCGTGGATGCGCATCTGGATTGCGCGGCACTGGCAGCCGGCCGCCTCGACTTGAGCCCGGCGGCGGCATGAGGGTGCGTTGCGGGTTGCCGGCGGCATTGGCGTGGGCGTTGGCCGCTGCGCCGGCCGCGGCGCAAATCACGGTCACGGATGACTTCGGGCGCACCGTGACTCTGGCCGCACCGGCCAAGCGCATCGTCAGCCTGGCCCCGCACAACACCGAAAACCTGTTCTCGGCCGGGGCCGGCGACCGCGTAGTGGCGGTGGTCAACCACAGCGATTACCCGCCCGCCGCGCTGCGCATTCCGGTCATCGGCAGTCATGTGCAGTTCAACCTGGAGGCGCTGGTGGCGCTGGGCCCCGACCTGGTGGTGGCGTGGGAAAGCGCCAAAAACCGCGACACCATGCGCACCATCGAGCGCTTAGGCTATACGGTGTATTACTCCGAGCCGCGCGATTTTGAGGACATCATCGAAAACATCCAGGAATTGGCGCAACTGGCCGGCAGCGCATCGCGCATCGACCCGCCGGTGGCGGCACTGCGCGCCGAACTGGAGCGGGTGCGCGCCCGCTTCGCCGCCGCCGCCACGCAGCGCGTGTTCTACCAGGTGTGGAGCAACCCGCTGATCACGCTCGGCGGCGGGCACTTCATCAGCCGCGTGCTGGAGGTATGCGGCGCGCGCAACATCTTCGCCGATTCGACCATCCTGGCCCCGCGGGTCAGCATCGAAACCGTGGTGCGCGCCGACCCGGACATCATCATCAGCGGGCGCGTTCACGGCCGGGCGCCGGCGGATATGTCGATGTGGGAAAAATGGCCGACCCTGCGCGCGGTGGCGGGCGACGGCCTGGTGTTCGTCGACTCCGATGTGATGCACCGCCACACCGCGCGTATGATTATGGGCATCGGCGAAGTGTGCGAGGAGATCGACCGGGTGCGGCGGGGGAATTCATCGACGGCGGCGGCGGACGAATAGCGCGGTCACGCGGCGCCCGGTGCACCCGGCGCTTGGCGCGGCCGCGGCAGGCGCGGAATCAAAAGCGGCACCTTAGCGTCATCCGGATGCGGGTGAATGGCCACATCCAGGTCGAATACATGGCCGATGGTCTCCTCGGTGAAAACATCGAACGGCGCGCCGTCGGCGACCAATATGCCGCGGTCGATGACCACCGCGCGGTCGGCGAATTGCGCCACCAGGTTGAGGTTGTGCAGGGTGCAGATGACGCCGATGCGGTCGGTGCGGGTCAGGTTTTTGAGGAGGTTGAGCAGCGCATACTGGTGGCTTAAGTCGAGCGCCGAGGCCGGCTCGTCGAGCAGCAGAAAGCGCCCGGTAGCGCTGCCCGGGCCCCACATTTGCGCCAGCACCCGGGCGGTCTGCACGCGCTGCTGTTCGCCGCCTGACAGGCTCGGATAGGCGCGCTCCTCCAGCCCGGCGCAATCGCACATTTCCAGGGCCTGCGTGGCGATGGCGCTGTCTTCGGCGTCGCCGCTGGAATGCGGTATGCGCCCCATCAACACCACATCGCGGACGCTGAACGGGAAATCCAGGGTCGATTGTTGCGGCAACACCGCGCGCACCCGCGCCAGTTCGCGGCGCGGCCAGTCGCGCAGCGCCCGCCCGGCCAATTCAACCTGCCCGTGCGCGGGAGTCAATTCACCATCCAGGCAACGCAGCAGCGTGGTTTTGCCGGCGCCGTTGGGCCCGACCACCATGACCAGTTCGCCGGCCGCGAAGGCCAGGGTCAGGTCGTCGAGCAGCACCTTACCGCCGGCCCGCACCGAGAGGTTGCTGATTTTCAACATCTCCGCTTAACCTCTCAGCGCAGCGACCGGGTGCGGTGGAATCGCACCAGCAGATACAGAAAAAACGGGCCGCCGAGCAGGGCGGTGATGATGCCGATGGGGATTTCCGCAGGGGCCACGGCGGTGCGGGAAACGATGTCGGCCCCGATCAGCAGCGCCGCGCCGAACAGCGCCGAGGCCGGCAGCAACAGGCGGTGGTCGGGGCCGATCAGGATGCGGATCAGGTGCGGGACCACCAGGCCGACAAAGCCGATCACGCCGCTCAAACTGACCAGGATGCCGACCACCAGCGCCACCACCACGATCAGTTGCCGCTTGACCTTCTCCATGTCGATGCCGAGATGCCCGGCCTCGCTTTCGCCCAACAGGTTGGCGTTGAGGGCGTTGGCGTAGCGCGGCAACACCAGCAGCGCCGGGACGATGACCACCAGGGCCACGGCTAATTTGCGCCAGTCGGTGATCTGCAAACTGCCGAGACTCCAGAAAATCAGGCTGCGCAACTGCACATCGTCGGCAATGTAACTCAGCAGGCCGATGGCCGCGCCGGCGATGGCGTTGACCGCGATCCCGGCCAGCAGCATGGTGGCGATGTCGGTCTTGCCGCCGACCACCGACAGGCGGTGCACGATGAAAATGCTGACCAGGCCGCCGCCGAAGGCCGTCACCGGCAACAGCCAGGTGGTCAGCGGCAGCGTCAGGCGGGCCGACCACGCGCTCCCCAACACGATGGTCAGCACCGCCCCCAACGCGGCCCCGGAAGACACGCCGAGCAGCCCCGGGTCGGCCATCGGGTTGCGAAACAACCCCTGCATAAGCGCGCCGCAGATGGCCAGGCCGGCCCCGGCGATGACGCCGAGCAGCAGCCTCGGCATCCTGATTTCGGCTAACACCATCACCAGTTGGTCGGCGGCGCCCTGATCGGGCGGGTGCGGCCACAGAAGCGACGCCAACACCGCCGGCAAGCGCGCCACCACCTCCCACAAATCGGTCGGGATCGCCCCGCTGGACAGCGAATACGCGGCTACCACCAGCAGCAACGCGGACAGCAGGCCCAGGACGGCGCGGCGGCGGTTTGTGGAGTAACTGGTCAACGCGGAATTGAGGTTGGAAATGCGCGGGGTCGGAAACGCCGATTATCCCCCGCCGCAGCGCCGGACGCCACGCCCGCACCGTGATTTGTCCGCCGGTCAATCGATGGCGGCGGTGGTATAGTCGCGGCCAAACCCGCACCGCCATGCCAACCCACCCGAACCCGACCGCCGGCGAATTCCTTCGCCAGACCTTCTCACTCGACGGGCGCGTAGCCGTGGTGACCGGCGCTTCGTCCGGAATCGGCGCGCACATAGCCGCCACGCTGGCCCGCGCCGGATGCGCGGTGGCGCTGGCGGCGCGGCGCCGGGACCGCCTGGAAGCGCTGACCGCCTCCCTCGGCGCACACCACGGCGGGCGGCGTTTCCAGGCGGTGGTCATGGATGTCTGCGAGCGGCGCGGCGTCGAGGCGGCTTTTGCCCGCATCGTCGAGCGGTTTGGGCGCATTGATGTGCTGGTCAACAACGCCGGCGTGGCCGCCCCGCGGCGCTTTCTGGAGATGACCGAGCCCGACTGGAGCCGGGTGCTGGACACCGATTTGAGCGCGGTGTGGCGGGTCGGCCAGGTGGCGGCGCGGCGGATGGTCGCGCAGGACACCGGCGGCTCCATTATCAACATCGCCTCGGTGCTTGGCCTGGGCGTGCAGCGCGCGCAGGCCAATTACGGCGCGGCCAAGGCCGGCGTCATTCAGTTAACCCGAAGCATGGCGCTGGAACTGGGGCGCAAGGGGGTGCGCGTGAATGCGCTCGCCCCCGGCTATTTCGCCACCGAGATGAACCGCGAATTCCTGGGCAGCGCGCGCGGCCGCGACTATATCGCCGGATTGCTCCCCGGGCGCGCCGGGCGTCTGCCCGAACTGGACGGCGCGGTGCTGCTGCTGGCCGGCGACGCCGGCAGTTATATCAACGGCAGCGTATTGAGCGTGGATGGCGGTGCGGTGCTCGGCGGATTGTGACGGCCGCCGGGTGGAAGGGGTGGCGGAGAGCGAGGGATTCGAACCCCCGGACCTGTTACAGTCAACGGTTTTCAAGACCGCCGCATTCGACCGCTCTGCCAGCTCTCCGGTGCTTTATATCGCCTGTCTCGCAAACTGGATGACGCGCGATGGATGACGCACGAGGCAATGCTCGCAGTATAGCAAATGCGCGCCCATCGAGTCATCCATGTGGATGACGCCCGGTGGATTCGACCCGCCAGTTGCCATGGGGGGCCATCCGACCATTGCGCCGGGGGTGGCCGTGTCCATGCCACTTTCCCGTCTCATTTCCGCCGTCCCTGATAGTGTAAAGAGGGATCAATGACATCAATTGCATATGGAAAAATTTGCCATAAGCCGTTGATTCAGCGTGATTAAAAAACATATTTTTTTGTGATGCCGGGAATCTGCGCGGATTATTACAGGCGCACGACTCATCGGGGACACATTGTCAACGAAAGGCCCTGACCAGAAGCCTCACAATAGGACATTTCTGCTTTGGAGAAATAGGACATTACTACTTGGGGCTTACAAGGGGTTGACAAGTTCCAGGATGTTGCGGACAATCCCCCGCCTTTCGGTGCCTCCAGTGCTTTTAGAGAAAGTCGCGGGAAAAGTCGGGAAACACCGAAAACAACATGAATGGCTGTTATTTAACCTCTTTCGTTGACAGTTTCTCTGCAAAGTTGGCGATCCTGTCAACTTCTCACACAGTTTCCAATTCAAAATCATTTTCGGAGGTATGAAGCGATGTTTAACATTAAACAAAAACGGCTTGGTGTTGCGGTGGCGTTGATGGCGGTGTTTTCCACCGCGGCTCTGGCGCAAAAGTCCGGCGGAACATATGTGTTTGTATTGCACCCCGAACCGCCGTCACTGGCTCCGCATCTGTCCACATCCGGCCCCATCGGGCAGGTTGCGCCGAAGGTCTATCAAGGGCTTCTTGACTACGACGAAGACTTCAACCCCGTCCCGGAACTGGCGGAAAGTTTTGATGTCAGCCCCGACGGGCTTACCGTAACCTTTAATTTGCAAAGGAACGTGACCTGGCATGACGGCAGGCCGTTCACATCAGCCGATGTGCGGTTCAGCGTTATGGATGTGCTGAAGAAATTCCACCCGCGCGGTCCGAACTCCTTCAGGGAGGTTTACGAAATCCAAACCCCGGACGAGCACACCGCAATTTTCAAACTGGAAAAAGCCGCCCCGTATATGATGAAGGCGCTTTCCAGTTACGAGTCGCCGATGGTGCCGAAACATCTTCTGGAAGGCACCGACATTCGCGACAATGAAATCACAAACAAACCGGTCGGCACCGGCCCGTTCAAGTTTGTCGAGTGGAAAAAAGGGCAATACATTCGTCTTGACAAGAATGAAAACTACTGGAAGCCGGGTTTGCCCCGGCTCGACAGAGTTGTCGCCCGCATTATTCCCGATGCATCGACTCGAACCGCGGCCATGGAAAACGGCGAAGTTTTTTACGGGGCGTTCGACGCCATCCAGCCGGTTGACGTAATCAGATTGCGCGACATCGACGGCATCGGCGTCACCACCAAGGGCTATGCGTCCATCAACCCCATGTCGCTGATTGAATTCAATACGCAAAAAGCGCCTTTCAATCAAGCCGCCATCCGTAACGCGGTGTCGCTTGTTGTCGACAGGCAATTCATGATTGACAACATATGGTACGGCTACGGCAAAAAGGCGGTCAGCGCGCTGTCATCAAGGTTCGCCTCGGCCGGGCTGCACGCCGCGACCGGGAACTATCCGGCCGAGCCGAATGTGGCGGCGGCGGTTAAACTGCTTGACGATGCCGGATACGCCCCGGATGACAATGGCGTGCGCGCAAGAGCCGTGCTTGATGTAATCCCTTACGGCGAACAGTGGCGCCGCGCCGGCGAGTATCTCAAGCAGGCTTTGGCCGAGGTTGGCATTGCGCTTGATTTGCGCTATGAAGATGTGCCGACCTGGCTTAACCGGGTTTACAACGAGTATGATTATCAAATCAACCTTAACTACTTCTACCAATTGCCCGACCCGGTGATCGGCGTACACCGGCACTACGGCACCGATCAGATTCGCAAAGGCACGCCCTTTGTTAACGGCACCCGCTATAGTGACGCCGGTTTGGACGCATTGCTGGCGTCCGGCGCCAGCGAGCCGGACGCGAAAAAGCGGGGCGAAATTTACGAGCAGATCCAAAACAAACTGGATGCCGACATGCCGGTTATGAACTTGTTTGAAATGGAGTTTGTAATCGTATATAACGAGAAACTGAAAGAGTTCACGTTCTCCGGCATGGGGCCTTATTCGTCTTTTGATCGTACCTGGCTGGATCAGTAAACCCGCCCTGAACCGCGCCTTGCGGAGCGGAATTTCCGCGAGGCGCGGTTTTGCCCGGTCACCCGCCGACACTTTGACCTTCCCCGGGGCGCCCGCCCGCTGACATGAATCAAACCGTGAAACGTTTCCGGTATGCGATGAAACGTTTGGCGCAGGCGGTGCCCATCGTGCTGGCGATTATTGTCATTAATTTTTTTCTGCTTCACCTGGCGGAAGGCGACGCCGCGGTGGCCCTTGCCGGCGAAGCCGGTTCGGCGACGCCCGAATACATGGCGCAGTTGCGGCAAAAATTCGGGCTCGACAAGCCGTTGCCGGTCCAACTCGGCATTTATCTGAAAAATGTCCTGGTTTTCGACCTGGGTTTTTCGTTCCGCCACAATATGCCGGTGGCCGAACTGGTGTTTGATCGCTTTATGCCGACGCTGTTGTTGATGGTGTCAACCATATTGATCGCGGTCGGGTTCGGCGTTTTGCTCGGGCTGCTTGCCGCTTCGGGGTTGAACACCTGGCGCGACACTTTTATCTCCGTATTTGCGCTGGTCACTTACGCCACGCCGCTTTTCTGGGTCGGCCTGATGATGATCATTCTGTTCGCGTTAAACCTGGGTTTGTTCCCGACCAGCGGCATGGAAAACTTCGCCGCCTTCCATGAAGGCTGGGACCGGGTCAAAGACATTGCGCATCACCTCGTCATGCCGACGATTACCCTGTCCCTGTTTTACCTGGCGTTATACACCCGGTTGATGCGCTCATCCATGCTGGAGCAGGCGGGCATGGATTATGTCACAACCGCGCGGGCGAAAGGGTTAACCGAGCGACGCATCGTGTTCGGGCACATCCTGCGCAACGCCCTGCTTCCGGTGGTGACCATGGCGGGCGTGCAGGTCGGCGCTTTGATCGGCGGGTCAGTGATAGTTGAATCCGTGTTCGCCTGGCCCGGACTCGGGATGCTCGCATTTGAGGCGCTGTTTTCGCGGGACCTTAACCTGCTGCTCGGCATCTTTTTGCTGTCGGCATTGCTGGTCATCGCCATCAACCTGGTTGTGGACATCATTTATTCGTTTCTCGACCCGCGCATCGAGGTCGGCTGATGGCGTTCTGGCGGCTGTTCAGGCGCAACCGGTCGGCCGTTTTCGGCCTCGCCATCCTGGTGGCGGTGCTTGTGCTGGCGGCAACCGCGTCCATGCTTTTTCCGGGCGACCCGTTCAAACTGGCCGGTCAGCCCATGTCCGCTCCGGGAACAAACGGGTTTTTACTGGGCAGTGACACGCTGGGGCGTGATGTCGCCTCCGGCATCGCCCACGGCGCGCAGACATCGCTGTTGATCGGCGCGCTGGCGACGGTGGTGGCGGTGATGCTTGGCGTTGTGTTCGGCGGCCTGGCCGGCTATTACGGCGGATGGATCGATGATGTATTGATGCGCGTCACCGAGGTGTTTCAGACCATTCCGTCGTTTTTGTTCGCCATTTTGATCGTCGCCATCATTAAGCCGTCAATCAGCAGCATTGTCATCGCCATCGCCGTCGTGTCGTGGCCGGCGGTCGCCCGGTTGGTGCGCGGTGAATACATATCATTGCGCCACCGCGAATTTGTGCAGGCTTGCCACATAACGGGCATGAGCGATGCGCGCATTATGCTGCGGGAAATACTGCCCAACTGTTTGTCCCCGATCATTGTCGCCGGTTCGCTGATGGTCGCCACCGCGATTTTGATCGAAAGCGGTCTGTCGTTTCTCGGCCTTGGCGACCCCAACATTATCAGTTGGGGTTTTCAGATTGGCGCCGGCCGCACTGTGCTGAGATCGGCCTGGTGGGTTTGCACTTTTCCGGGCGTTGCAATTTTGCTTACCGTGCTTGCGATAAATCTCGTCGGCGAGGGCTTGAATGACGCTTTGAATCCCCGGCTGCGGGAGCGCTCTTGAAAGTGAAAAAACCGCCGCTGTTGGATATTCGCAATTTGTTTGTGAAGTTGCCGGCGGGCGCCGAGCGCTCACACGCCGCCGAAGATTTGAATTTCACCCTCGAAGAAAACGAAATTCTCTGCGTGGTGGGCGAATCCGGCTCCGGAAAATCAATCACCGCGCTTGCGGTCATGGGGTTGCTGCCCGCGCCCCATGTTCGGGTTGAAAGCGGCGACATCCTGTTCAACGGGGAAAACCTGACCCGGGCCAGCGCGGAGCGTCTTCGCAAAGTGCGCGGCGGTGAAATATCGATGATTTTTCAGGACCCGATGACGGCGCTCAACCCGGTGCTGACCGTCGGCAAACAAATTGACGAAGTGATACGCATCCACGCCACCCTGCAACGCGGTCAACGGCGCGACCGGGCGCTGCAATTAATCGGCGATGTGCAACTGCCGAACCCGGATCGTATTATTAATTCCTATCCTCACGAGTTGTCCGGCGGCCAACGGCAACGCGCCATGATTGCAATGGCGTTGGCGATGGAGCCCAAAATACTGATTGCGGACGAGCCGACCACCGCGCTCGATGTCACCACCCAGGCGCAGATACTGCAACTGATAAAGCATCTCCAGAAAAGCCACAATACCGGTGTTCTGTTCATCACGCACGATTTCGGCGTGGTTGCCGACATAGCCGACCGGGTGGTGGTCATGCAGCACGGAAGGATGGTTGAAATCAACGCCGCAAATGAGGTGTTGAACAACCCGCGGCACGCCTACACCAAATCACTCATCCGGTCGGTGCCCGGCTTGACTCCGCGCAAAGCGCGGCCGATCTCCGGCCGGCAGGAACTGAAAGTCAGCAATCTCACCAAGATTTACCGCAGCGGCGGGGGGTTGCTGGGTTTCAGCGGGCGGGAGCATGTGCTGCACGCAACGGATTCGGTCTGCTTAACATTGCACCATGGTGAAACGTTGGGCGTGGTCGGTGAGTCCGGGTCCGGCAAGTCCACTCTGGCCCGCTGCATTGTTCGGCTCATCAATGCCGACGCGGGGCAAATTCTCTATCAAGGCACCGATTTGCGGCCGCTGAACAGGGCGGCGATGCGCCCGTATCGCGCCAAGATTCAAATGGTGTTTCAGGACCCGTATGCCTCGCTCAACCCCCGTAAAAAGGTCGGGCACATAATCGCCGACGGGCCGGTTTCTCTGGGCGCCACCCAATTGGACGCCGAAAAAAAAGCCAGCGAAATGCTCGAGTTGGTCGGCCTGGATGTGCGTGCATTCGAGCGCTATCCGCACGAGTTTTCCGGCGGCCAGCGCCAGCGCATTGGCATTGCCAGAGCCTTGACGCTCGAGCCCGAAATACTGGTTGCGGATGAACCCGTGTCAGCGCTCGATGTTTCCATCCAGGCGCAAATTCTCCGTTTACTGGCGGATATTCGTGACCGGCTGCAATTGTCCATGATATTCATCACTCACGACCTGCGTGTGGCGTCTCAAGTATGCGACCGCATTGCGGTGATGCGGTTGGGAAAGGTGGAAGAAGAGGGCGCCACCGCGGATTTGTTCGCCAATGCAACCCATCCATACACGCGGGAGTTGCTGGATGCGGTTCCGGGCCGTGATTGGCGGCCGCCGGAACAATAAGTCTTAATGCGGCGGAATACCGGTTGGGAACGGCGGCCGCCGGGTCAATCATCAAACAAGCCGGCCGGTCGGCTGTGGCCATCCCGAAGGGCGCGATATTGATGCCGAATCATTGGGCGATGGTTGATCTCAATTCGCATTCTGATGAGGTGTGGATAAAAGGCCCTGCGGTTCATGCTCCGGAATGTCGCCGGGCGGCTTGTGGCCGGGCCCCGGGAGCCTCCTTGATGCCGTGCCTCCGCCGAGGCTGGCGATGACTCGCCCCGGCGATGGCTGACAGGTTGCGCGGATGCCCGCCTTGCCCCATCTTGCCAGCCCCCTGCTTGCAGCAGCCGGCCCGGTCCGCCACGGCTTCTACGGGCGGCGCGGCGGCGTGTCCTCGGGGGTTTTTGCCTCGCTGAATTGCAGCCGGTGGTGCGGCGATGCGGGCATTTCGGTTGACGCCAACCTCGGGCGCGTGGCCGCTGACCTGGGCGGGGTGCGCATTTTCACCAACCGGCAAGTCCACGGCCGGCGGGTTCGGGAAATCGCCGCCGCCGACCCCGGTGAAGTGTTCGAGGGCGACGGCCTGGTCACCCGCGAGGTCGGCCTGGGGTTAGGCGTGCTGGGCGCGGACTGCGCGCCGGTGCTGTTCGCCGACCCGGTAAACGGCGTCATCGGCGCCGCCCATGCCGGCTGGCGGGGCGCGCTGGCGGGCGTAACCGACGCGGTGATCGCGGAAATGGCGCGCCTGGGCGCGCGGCCGCAGCGGATGATTTGCGCCATCGGGCCGGCGATTCAACTCGACTCCTACCGCGTCGGGGCGCGGTGGGCCGGGCGCTTCCGAGCCGGTTCGCCGTTTCCGTGCGACGACTGCTTTCGCAGCAACGCCGCCGGCGACATTTGTCACTTTGACCTGCCGGGGTATCTGCGAATGCGCATCGCGCGCGCCGGGGTCGGTGCAATCGACACCCTGGCCGACGACACCTTTGCGGACCCGGCGCAATTTTTCAGTCACCGCCGCACCCACCGCGGGGACGCCGGCTGCGGCCGCCAGATCAGCGTCATTGCGCTGCGCTAAGCGGCGGCGGCCAAACCCTGTCGGCTTGCCCGTGCACATCCGCGCCCTGCGCCGGCTGTATCCCAACCTCGGCCCGGGCGAGGCGCATGTGAACCGCGGGTGTGGAGCATCGAGCAGACCAGCCTGTGGTTTGCCGGAAACCGGGAGTGGGGCATCAGCCGTCAGTGGATTGACCGGCCTGTTCGCAACGGCCGCGAAAGCGGCGGCGCCCTGCATCAGTCCCTGCGTCGCCGCAACAGATACGGCAGGCCCGCGCCGGTATTTCCCCAAAGGCCTCGACCCGACCGCCATCACCACCCGGCCACCGGCCCGCGCCCTCAACAACTCAACAACAGACCGCGAAATGCCTCGGCATGAAACCCCCCTGTTGAGGTATTATTCGGCGTCGAACCGCGCATCCCCCGGGGTTGCATTCACGGTTGAATGGCCCCATCATATGTTTTTTCCGGGAGCGCAAATTGGGTATACTGCACCGGTGTTTTCACTGCTGTCGAGAGGCAACCACTCAATGAATCCGCATCAACCGGCTCGACCGGCCGCGGGTGCACTGGCGTGCTCCGCGCTTTCGCTGTTCACCTTGCCGGCGCGGGCCGACTGGGAGGTCAACCTGCCGCGCGGCGTGTCGGAAATCAGCCGCGATGTTTACGACATGCACATGATGGTGCTGTATATCTGCATCGGCATCGGCATCGTGGTGTTCGGCGCGATGTTCGTCAGCATCTTGAAGCACCGAAAATCGCTCGGCGTCAAGCCCGCCACCTTCTCCCACAGCATGACCGCCGAGGTCATCTGGACCGTGATTCCGTTCCTTATTTTGGTGGCGATGGCCATTCCCGCGGCCAAGGCGCTGATCAAAATGGAGGATTCCAGCGACCATGAACTGACCGTCAAGGTGACCGGACACCAGTGGAAATGGGAATATGAATACCCCGAACAAGGCATTCGATTTTTCAGCAACTTAGGCGAGGCCAGCCGCGAGGCGCGGGCCCTCGATTCCGGCATCGACCCGTTTTCAGTGGACAACTACCTGTTGGAAGTCGACAACCCGCTGGTGCTGCCGGTCGGCCGCAAGGTGCGTTTTCTGCTCACTTCCAGCGATGTGCTGCACGCCTGGTGGGTGCCGGATTTCGCGGTCAAGAAGGACGCCATCCCCGGCTTCATCCGCGAGATGTGGACGGTCATCGACGAGCCCGGCACCTACCGCGGCCAGTGCGCCGAGTTGTGCGGCAAAGACCACGGCTTCATGCCGATTGTGGTCGAGGCGGTGGCGGAGGACGAGTTTGACGGCTGGGTGACCGCGCAGTTGGACGCGGCGGTCGCCGAAGCCGGCTCCGCCGACCGCGAATGGGCGATGGACGAGTTGATGGAGCGCGGCCAGTCGGTCTATAACACCGCCTGCCTGGCCTGCCACCAGGCCGACGGCCAGGGCATCCCCGGCGTGTTCCCGGCCCTGGATGCGAGCGCGATTACGTTAGCCGAGCACCTGCAGGTGGTGCTGAACGGCAAGCCCGGCACCGCCATGCAGGCCTTCGGCGCGCAGTTGTCCGATGTCGACATCGCGGCGGTGGTCACCTTCGAGCGCAACGCCATCGGCAACGACACCGGCGAGGTGCTGCAGCCGGCGGAAGTGAAGGCGGCGCGGTAATCTTCGGTCACCTGATGGAAAGGGGAAAGGAAAAATGGCGACCCGAATCACGGACACGCACCAGTTCTACAAACAACTCACGCGCGCCGGCATCAGCGAAGCGCAGGCCGAAGTCATCGCGCATGAACGCGCTCGGCAATACGGCGAGTTGGCGACCAAAAAAGACATCGAACTGCTGAGGCGCAACTTGGAATTGCTGGAACAGCGATTGACGATTAAGTTCGGCAAAGTGTATTTTGCCGGACAAATCGCGTCCATCGGCATCATCGCCGGCCTGATTCGGCTGATACTGAACTAAACCCGAACCGCAACCGGACCTCCACATGAACGCCTACGCCGCCACCGCCGACGAACATCACGACCACCACGGCCCCGCGCCGGGTTTGATGCGCTGGGTGACCACCACCAACCACAAGGACATCGGCACGTTGTACTTGTGGTTT
>JAPPQJ010000064.1 GCA_028817015.1 Gammaproteobacteria bacterium | reverse complement strand
CATCGCCGTGTCCCATGCGCGCCAGTTGGTGCAGCAGTTCCGGCACTAACAGCGGGTCAATGTCTTTTAGCATGCAACATATCCGGGTCGGGATGGCCGTTCTTCGGAACAAACGAATCAGGTCAAAGGGTGCTGATGTAACGGCGGAGCAGTATATCAAACCCCGTATTTTTTGCCCAGCGGCCCAACCGGTGGGGGCTTCAACCGGCACTCCGTCAGCAGGAGCAAAGTGCGGCGCCACTTTGCCCGCCCGACGCGCCATCGCCCGCTGGTGCGCCGGGCGAGGTTGATAAACAGCACGCGCCTGCCCCTGACGCGGCGCCGGCGTGCGGTGGCACCGCACTTCAACGGCTGACGGTGCGTTTGGACTCGCCAATCAGGTCGGTGGCCGCCTAACCATGCGCGGGCCCGCTTAATCTGGTAGCGTTGTTCACGGGTGAGGCGGTTCATATACTCCTGCGTATTGATCGCGCGGAAAAGCCTGAATGCCCCCGTCCCGCTTTTTCCACGGTTACGATGTCGCACTCAGTTGAATTCAAAGGTTGGATAAGAGGCGTTTTTGATGCGTGTCTGGATCATTGTCCTGGCGCTTGCGCTGGGGCCGGCGGTGAGCAACGGCTTTGCGCGCTTTGGTTACGGCTTGATCCTGCCGGCGATGCAAAGCGACCTCGGCTGGAGTTACACGGCGGCCGGCTGGATTAACACGGCCAATGCCGTCGGCTACCTGGCCGGGGCGTTGCTGGCGCTGGGTTACAGCGCCTTGCTCGGGCCGGTGCGGCTGTTTCAGTATGGCATGGTGGTGACCACGGCGGCGCTGGTGTTGTCCGGCTTCACCGATGATTTTTCCTCCCTCATCGCGTTGCGCGTGCTGGCGGGAATCGGCGGGGCGCCGGTTTTTATCGCCGGCGGGGCGATGGCCGCCACTCTGTTTGCTTCCGATTCCTCCAAAAATGCGCTGGCCATTGCGCTGTATTTCGGCGGCGGCGGGGCCGGCATATTGATGACCGCGCTGCTGTTGCCGCCGATGCTGGAAACCTGGGGCGCGGCATCCTGGCCTTATACCTGGCAGGCATTGGGCGCGCTCAGCCTGGTTTCGTTGTTGCCGGCGTGGTGGGGGGCGCGGCGCATTGGCGATTCGCCGCGCGGTCGCGGCGAGCGTTTCGTGTTCCCGCCGTGGCGCCGGTTGACGCCGTCTCTGGCCGGCTATTTTCTCTTCGCCGCCGGCTACATCGTGTATATGACTTTCGTGGTGGCGTGGATGCGCGAGAGCGGCAGCGGCGCGGCGATGGTGGTCGCCACCTGGGGGTTGCTGGGCCTGGCGGTGATGGTGTCGCCGTTCGTGTGGCGGCGGGTGTTGGCCGCCTACGCCAACGGCGTCCCCCTCGGGCTGGCGTCGGCGGCGACCGGGCTGGCGGTCATCCTGCCTTTTGCGATTCCCGGGCGCGGCGGGTTGCTGTTGTCGGCCGCGGTCTTCGGGCTGTCGTTTTTTGTCGCGCCAACGGCGGCGACTTCGTTTGCCAAAAAGAACATGCCGCGCGCGCAATGGAGCGCGGCGGTGGCGCTTTACACCACCGCCTTTGCCCTCGGCCAGACGCTGGGGCCGATTGGCGCCGGCTGGATTGCCGATGCCGGCGGCGGCCTCTCGGCCAGTCTGTGGGCCGGCGCTTTGGTACTGCTGGCCGGTGGCATGGTGAGTTGCTTCCAGCGGCCGGTCTCGTTGCCGGCCGGTTCGCCCGGCTCGAATTAGCGCGCCGCCATTTTATTCCCCCCGGCAAATATGCAATACTCCGGCCCTGTTTGCCGGGAGCAGGCCCAAGCGCATCGCCGGGCCGTTTCCGGCGGGGTGATCCATTTCAACCAACTACTCATCTGACGAGGAAACCGATATGAAACGCAGAGAAATACTCAAGGGCGCAGCCGGCGTGGCCACGGTGGGCGCGGCCACGGTGGCCGAGATGGCGGCGGCTCAACAGGCCCCGGCGGCGGCCATGGAGCGCATCGATGTCACCATGGTGTCCACCTGGCCGCGGGATTTCCCCGGTCTCGGCACCGGCGCGCAACGTTTCGCCCGGCGCTTGTCCGACATGAGCGACGGGCGCATCGCGGTGCAATACTTTGCCGGCGGCGAGCGCGTCAAAGCGTTCGATTCGTTTGACGAGGTGGCCTCCGGCAACGCCCAGATGTATCACGGCGCCGATTATTACTGGAAGGGTAAGCATCCGGGCTGGGCCTATTTCACGGCGGTGCCGTTTGGCCTGACCTACACCGAAATGAACGCCTGGATACGCTTCGGCGGCGGCCAGGAGTTGTGGGACGAACTGGGTGAGGGATTCGGCTTGAAGGGCCTGATGTGCGGCAACACCGGCGTGCAGATGGGCGGCTGGTTCCGCAAGGAAATGAACGCCGCCGATGACTTCAACGGCCTGAAAATGCGCATTCCCGGCCTCGGCGGCGATGTGCTGGCCAAACTCGGCGCATCCCCGGTGTCGCTACCCGGCAGCCAGATTTACGAGAATCTGGTGTCCGGGGCCATCGACGCCACCGAATGGGTCGGCCCGTGGAACGACAGCGTGATGAAGTTCTACGAAGCCGCGAAATACTACTACTATCCGGGCATGCACGAGCCGGGCTCGATGTTGGCGGTCGGCGTCAACAAGGATTTCTGGGAGGGCTTGTCGCGCGCCGACCAGACCACCATTGAAGCGGCGGCGTCCATGGAGAACGATGTGATGATGTCGGAATACAACGCCAAGAACGGCGAATGGCTGGCCAAACTGGTTGCCGAGCAGGGGGTGCAGTTGGAGCGCTTCAACGATGACATTTACGACTCCTTCGGGGAAGCGGCGGCGGAAGTGTTCGCCGAAGTGGTCGAGCACAGCGACCTGGCCAGGCGCATCCACGAGAGTTTCACCAAAGCGCGCGCCGATGTCGGCGCCTGGGCGAAAATTTCCGACCAGGAATATGTCCGCCAGCGCAACCGGGTGTTGGGCCTGTAAAGCCTGCGCGGTTTCCCATCCGGCTGGCGTGATGCTGAAAGCGGGGCCGGGGCCGGCGCTTCGCCTCGGCTCCGGCTTGCGCTTTGTTCGCCGTTCCCGCGGGCCGAGATGCGGATAAAGCACATCGGAGGGGCTGGCCATCACTCTGGATGGTCTCCTGAAAAAGGCGTTTGGGTGGCCGGAAGCATCGCCCGAAGATCGCGAAAGCCCGCGGCCGACTTATTCCAATCCGGTCGATTCACGAACCAAAAAAACGCCGTTCAAGAACGAGCATTCGCGGCCAAGACATCTTAGTTGGCCGAAACTGGCGCCTTAAATCCCGTTCCAATCCGCCGCCCGGACACCGAAGCGCACATGCCGACGCCGGTTGCTTTCGCCGTGTTAGCCAACGCCATACTTGGCGCATCGTCCATCTATTGGGCGTTGTTTCAGGGCGTCTCGCCGGTCGCGCTGGTCGGGTATCGGGTGATTTTTTCATTGCTGCTGCTTTTCCTGGTGCTCGCCTGGCTGGGAAAATTTTCGGCGTTCATCAGGCGCATCCAAGCGCGCGACATCCGGCTGCACGCCGCGGCCGCGGTGTTGGTGGCGGTTAACTGGGGGGCTTTCATCTGGGCGTCCATTAGCGGCGCGGTGCTGGAAAGCGGGTTCGGCTATTTAGTCGCGCCGGTGTTCGCCATGGCGCTGGGAAGCGCGCTGTTCAGGGAAAAGATGTCGCGCGACCAATCCCTCGCACTGCTGGTCATCGTGGCCGTCATCGCGCTGCTCATCGGCTCGAGCGGGCGCTTGGAGCACTGGATTTATTTCACCATCGCCGTCACCTGGGGCGGGTATACCCTGCTGAAAAAGCGCGCCGCGCTGTCGTCGCTCGAGGGGCTTTTTGTCGAAACCCTGGTGCTCAGCGTGGTACTGCTGTTCGGCGTCGCCCTGCTGTTTGCCGACTCCGGCGGCGTTGACACCCTGATTCAACATCCGCTGATTGCCGTGAGCGGCGTCGTTTCCGTTGTACCGTTAGTCATGTTTGCCGTGGCCGCCCGGCGGCTGAGTTCCTTCACCATGGGCCTGCTGCAATTCGTGTTGCCGACCGCGCAACTGGTGGTTTCGTTCTGGTATTTCGGACAAATCGCCGCGCCGCTCACCTACCTTTCCTTTTTCGTCATCTGGGCCGTGTTGTTTGCCGTTTCGTGGCGCGGGCGGGGGGCGGCGACGGGTGGATAATCGGTGTCAGCGGCACTGGCCGGGCCGAATGGCTTGCCGGCGTTTTATTCGCCGCGCAAACGTGCGATACTCCCGCGCTACCCTTCTCCAGTGGCCGTGTCAAAAACGCAACAAGGCGCAGGATACCGGGTCGGACCCGGCATGGCAGGAAAGGAGACGCTGCACGAGGCGTTGCGCATGCATTTTCCCCGCAGGAATGGCGCGCAAATGTACATCGCTCCGGTGACCGATGGCTGAGCGCGCCGCCCTCACGACGCTGTTGTTGCGCGCATCGGCGGCGCTGATGCTTGCGCTGGTGGCGTTGTTTTTGCTTCACAACTACTTGGTGCACTGGCGCGGCTGGCCGGAATGGTCGGCGGTGGCGGGCGGTGACCCGTCATCCGGGCCGGGGCGCGGCTGGATGCAGGCGTTGAGTTACGCCACCGTGTTAGTGGTTGCGGTGTATCTGGTGCGGCGCACGCCGGCGAGGTCGCTGCGCGACGATGCGCGGATGTATTCCGGCTGGGCCGCGTTTGTGATTCGCGCGGCGTTCTGGGGCGCGCTGCTCATCGGCCTGGTGGACATGCTGATTTCCTTCCTGCGGGTGGAGGGATTCCTGCAAGTCGTGGCCGGGGAGTATCTCGCCACGCAACTCGGCCGCCCGGTGTTCCGCGGCACTTTCGTGCATTATCCGCTGCTGGCGGCGGCGTTGGTCATCGCCCGCTTCGCCCGCGCGCCCGGCTTTATCTGGCTGACGCTGCTGGTGGTGGTGGCCGAGTTTCAGGTGGTGCTGTCGCGCTTCGTGTTCTCCTACGAGCAGGCGTTCATGGGCGACCTGGTGCGGTTCTGGTATGCGGCGTTGTTTTTGTTCGCCAGCGCCTACACCCTGCTGCACGAGGGGCATGTGCGCGTCGATGTGTTGTATGCGAACTTCACCGCGCGCGGCAAGGCGTGGGCGAACGCCGCCGGGGCGGTGCTACTCGGCTTGCCGGTGTGCTGGACGATATTGCTCTACGGCATGGCCGGCAAAGGCGCCAGCATCGTCAGCCCGCTGCTGGGCTTCGAGATTTCGCAGAGCGGCTATGGCATGTATGTCAAATACCTGATGGCCGGATTCCTGCTGGTGTTTGCGGTGTCGATGGCGATTCAGTTCATCGCCGCCTTCCTCGACAACGCCGCCACGTTGCGCGGCGAGCGCCAGCCGGCGGCCTGACTCAGCGCCCGGCGCCCCCATGGAACTCGTCTTCCTCGCCGTCCTCATCATCTTGATGATATTGGCGCTGACCGCCGGCTATCCGGTCGCGTTTGCGCTGCCCGGCTCGTCGATTTTGGCGGTGGCGCTGGCCGGGTTGTGCGGCTGGTTGTTCGCCGGC
>JAPPQJ010000142.1 GCA_028817015.1 Gammaproteobacteria bacterium | reverse complement strand
TGTTGAAGGTCGAAATCGTGTCCACGCCGGTGCGGTTGGGTTTGCGCGTGCCTTTTTCCAGGGTTTCCCGCACCGCGTCCAAGTACTGTTTCATGCGTTGTCGCCCCGTTCGAGTTGGTCGCGAAAATAAAACTCCAGCAGTTCGCGCGCCAGTTGGGTGGATTTCACATACCATCTTTCCTTGTTGATGCAAAGCGCGGCGAAGGCGATTTTGTTCATCCCCAACTCGCCGAAGCCGACGAACCAGTCGTATTTCCCCCTGGGCTCATGTCCCGTCAGCGAGCCGGTTTTGCCGCCGACGACCGCGTCTTTAAGGGAGCCGCGGTTGAAGCGCGCGAAGGTTTTTTTGGCGGAGCCGCGGGTGACCGTGGCGCGCATGATGTTTTTCAACTGGCGTGCGGTGTCAGCGCGCATGACTTCCGATTTGGCCGGCTGGTCGCGCCAGTAGAGGGGCACGCCGTTGGGGCCGAGGATGACTTCCACCAGAATCGGCGCGACCAGGTGGCCGCCATTGACTGCGCTGGCCGCCAGCGCCGCGCCGTGCAGCGGCGACAGCGTGTTGCGCCGGGTGTAGCCGGAAGCCATTTCCGCCACTTGCCACGCATCCTCGGTATCCACTTTGACGCCGCCGTTGTTGAACGCAAAGTCGGAGGCAAAGCGGCCGTTGAAGCCCAGCCGCTGCGCGTAATCGAGCATGGTTTCCCCGCCGACCTGGAGCGCGCCGACCCTGCCGAACACGCTGTTGACCGAGCGGGCGAACGATTCCTCGAAGGAAAATTTTCGCGTCCACTTGTTGTCGCGGTGTTGGAAAACACTTTTTTTATACAGCGATGTGGATTTCCCGTTGAAGGGGATGATGGTCTTGGAGGTGGTTTTGTTTTCATTGATGGCGGCGATGGCGGTGATCATTTTGGATATGGAAGCGGCCGGATAACTGTTGACCAGGGCCATGTTGCCCGGGTCGCCGCCGCCGCGGGTGCTGCTGGCCATCGCCAGCACGCGGCCCGAGTCGGGGTCGAGCGCCACCAATACGCCGTAGTCGGGGTTGTATTTTTCCAGCAACCTCCGCGCTTCGCGCTGCAATACCGGGTTGATGGTATAACGCACTTCGAGTTCGCTGCGGATGGGAAAATCCGGCAAGGCGATATGTTGCGGAAACCGGTTGGCCTCGACCGCCGGAGTGATAACCGAGGCGATTAGGCTCCGGTCGATTCCCCAGGTTATGCCTTGCTCGGTGTTGACCGCGCTGATGTGGGCCGGCCAAGCCGTAATCACTGCAAAGACCGCCGGGAAGGCGGCCAAAAACCAGGGCCGCCGCGCCGTTGCGGGAGGTTGGCGGGGCCGGCGGGAGGGTCTGTCCGGGCGCCATTGAAGCCAGCCCGGTTGCCCGGACACGGCGCGCCGCCGAAGCGGTGCAGGCCGCCGATATGCGCCGCGCCGCTTAACCAAGCCAAGCCGGTGCAACATATCTCCTTTCATCGTGATTGGCCGCCCCGCTACAACGCCTTCAACAGAACTTCCTTGGCCTGGTTGATGCGCGCCGCGAGATAATCCGAACCGCCGCGGTCGGGGTGTATTTTGTGCATCAGATTGCGGTGCGCCTCGATGATTTCCTGCTCCGTGGCGCCCGGCGAGAGTCCGAGAACTTCGTAGGCTTCGGCGATGTCCATGCCGCCGCCGCCGGGTGGCCCGCCGCCTGCCCCGCGCCCACCGTGCCGAAATGCCGAGAAGGTCTTCCACAACTGCCGGGCGGTCAGCGCGCGGTTCAGCCACGGGATGACTGCGCTGAAGGCGGCGAACAGCCAGTGAATGCGCCCGGTCAGCACCAGCACCAGGATGGCTGCGGCGGCCCCATACAGCAGGATGGTTTTAACCGAGCGGTTGCGCTGCGCCGGGTTGGCCCGCCTATACCAGCCGAGATACCACATCACCCCGACTAACGCGGCCACGGCGAGGAAAATTCTGGCCGCCATCAGTGCGCCCCGGGGCGGTGAGGCCAGGGAGATGGCGGTCGGGTCGGCGATGGCATCGGATTCAGGCGCATGGGCGACGAGAGCCCCGGATAGTATTGTAAAGCGGGGGCGCTTGGCAAATAATACCGCGCTGTGAATGGGTAGCCGAATGGCAAAACAAGCATGGCCAAAACCGCGGAAAGCCCGGAAAATGTGGACAGCATCCTGGAATTCTGGTTCGGGCGCGGCTCCACCGCCACCGAAATCGCCGACCAGAAAACCCCGCTGTGGTGGTCAAAAAACGACCAGATCGACCGGGAAATTACCGAGCGTTTCACCGCCACCACCGAGGCTGCCGCCGCCGGCCAACTCGACCGGTGGCGCGAAACCCCGCGCGGTCTGCTGGCGCTGATTATCAGCACCGACCAATTTCCCCGCAACATCCACCGAGGCACGCCCCAGGCGTTTGCCTGCGACCCCATCGCCCTGCGCCTGGCCGCAACCTGCGCCGACAGTGGCGCCGACCGGCACCTTGCGCCCATCCAGCGGGTGTTCGCCTACCTGCCGTTCGAGCACAGCGAGCAACTGGCCGACCAGCGCCGTTCGGTGGCCCTGTATCAGTCTCTGGCGGAAAACGCCGCCGCCGCCGAACGCGAATTGTTTGACGGTTACCTCGACTACGCCCGCCGGCATCACGACATCATCGAGCGCTTCGGCCGTTTCCCCCACCGCAACGCCATTCTCGGGCGGCCATCAAGCGATGAAGAATTGGCGTTTCTGGAACAACCGGGGTCTTCGTTTTAGGCTCCCGTCCGGCGCCTTTCCTGCGCCGCCCTTTCCCGGAGGGAAAGGGAGACGGCGAATTAAGCCGCCGGGCGGGGATTAGAACCGCAGCGGCCCCTCCGGTCGATAAACCGCGGGTTTGCGGCGGGTAAGGGCGCGCGCCAGCGGTTGGCGGCGCTGAGGCGCACCGCGCGCTCAATTCGTCTCCAGCGTGTGGTCCATCTCCAGCGCCGGCTGCTCGCTGCTGCACGGTCCCACCGGCCGGGCCGGCACACCGGCCACCGTGCAGTGCGCCGGCACATCATCCAGCACCACGCTGCCGGCGCCGACTTTGGCGCATTCGCCGATGCGCACATTGCCGAGAATCTTCGCCCCGGCGCCGATCAGCACGCCGTTGCCGACCTTGGGATGGCGGTCGCCGCTGTCCTTGCCGGTTCCGCCTAAGGTCACCTCGTGCAACATGGAGACGTTGTCGCCGACCACCGCGGTTTCGCCGATCACCAGCGAGGTGGCGTGGTCGATGAGGATGCCGACACCGATGCGCGCCGCCGGGTGAATGTCGATGGCGAACACTTCGCTGATGCGGCTTTGCAGGTAGCGCGCCAGTTCGCGGCGCTGCTGCCGCCACAGCCAGTGGCCGATGCGGTGCATCTGCAAGCCCTGATAGCCCTTGTAATACAGGAACGGCAGGGAATACCGCTCGCACGCCGGGTCGCGCTCGCAGAACGCCAGCAAGTCGTCAACCGCGGCCTCCAACAGCGCCGGCTCATCGGCGTGCGCCTGGCCGATGATTTTGCGCAAGGTGGTTTCGGTCAGCGTCGGGCATGCCAGTTTCTGCGCCAGCAACGCCGCCAGCGCATCGCCGAACGAGCCGTGGCGCAGCACGGTCGGGTGCATAAAAGTGGCGAGCATCGGTTCCACCTCGAGTTGCCGCTCAACTTCGTCTCGCAGCGTCCGCCATACGAGAGCGATACCGGCCGGGGCGGAGGCGGGGCAGGGCAGGTTCATCGAGCGCATTATACGGCAATCGATGAACTTCCAGGCCGGCGCCGGCTCAACCGTTGGCCCCACCCCCGGCCGCCGACTCCCCGGCAATTTTTCCGAACACCGCTCCCGATGTCAGGCCGGCGCCGCCGGGGTAGTTGACATAAAAAATCCCGCCGACCAGTTCACCGGCGGCGTAGAGGCCGGGTATGCGGGCGAGGTCGGTGTCCATGACGGCGGCGTCGGCGGCGATGCGCAGGCCGCCGAAGGTGAAGGTGACACCGCAGGTGACCGCGTAGGCTTCAAAGGGCGGGGTGTCGATGGTGTTGGCCCAGTTGGATTTCGGCGGCACCAGGCCGGCGGTGCCGCGCCCGTCCTTGATATTGGGGTTGAACGGCGGGGCGGCTGGCACGGCGGCGTTGTAGGCTTTAATGGTGGCGATGGCGGCGGCGGCGTCCACATCGTCCAGTTTGGCGGCTAACGCTTCCAGCGTCGGCGCGCTCACCTTGCTGACCTGGCGGATGCGGTATTCGTCGCGCAGCAGGTGGGCCACCTTGGCGTCAAAAATCTGCCAGGCGAAGTGCCCCGGCTGCGACAGAATCACCGCGCCGTATTTGGCGTAGGTGTAGTTGCGAAAGTCGGCGCCTTCGTCCACAAAACGCTCGCCGCGCGCGTTGAGCATAATGCCGAACGGGTAGGAGTGTTTCTGAAAACCGTCGCCGACAGCCAGGTCGCCGAACTCCGGCGCGTTGCGGTCCCAGCCGACCGCGTGGCAGCCCGACCAATGCCCGGCGGTGGCGGCACCGGCGGCGGTGGCCATGCGGATGCCGTCGCCGGTGTTGAAACGGGTGCCGCGCACCCGCGCCAGGTCCCAGTTGGGGCCGAGGTATCGGGCGCGCCATTCATGGTTGGCCTCAAAACCGCCGCAGGCCAGCACCACCGCTCTGGCGCCGACATCGCGCACCCGGCCGCGCTCTTTGACCCGCGCCCCGTGCACGCCGCGGCCGTCGCACAGCAAATCGACAACTCGCGCGGCATAGCGAATTTCAACGCCGCTGTCTGTGGCGATTTTAGTTAACGAATCGATGAGGCCGGGCCCGCCGCCCCAAGCCTCCACCGTCAACCCGCCCCAGAATTTGAATTTGCCGTCCACCTGAAAAGCCTGGCGCCCGTAGATCGGCGCAAAGCGCACGCCGCGCCGGCGCAGCCACTGCAGAGTCGGGCGCGAGCGGCGCACCAGCAGTTCGGCCAGCGCCGGATCGCAGCGGTATTCGGTGACGCGGCCCATGTCATCCAGAAATTGTTCCTCGGTGTAGGCGCCGAAGTCGGTGCGGGCCAGGTCGGCGTCGCTGAGGTCGGGCATCAACCGGCGCAAGTCGTCGACGCCGTCGTAGGCCACGCGCATGGCGCCGGCGGTGAAGCGGGTGTTGCCGCCGGCCTCATCCTGCGGCGCGCGTTCCAGCATCGTCACCCTTGCGCCCCGCTCACGCGCCGCCAACGCCGCGCAAAATGCGGCATTGCCGGCACCGACCACCAGAACATCGGTGTCCAATCGTGTGTTCATTGTTTCTCTCCCGCAAACAAATCTTTTCGCAAACTAAAAAACCCCGCCGGGTCCACCTGGACATGCACCACCGCCGGGCCACCTTTGGTAAGGGCTTGGGTGACGGCGGCCGCGGTCTCCCCCGGCGCGGCGGCGGCATAACCGCGCGCGCCGCACAGTTCAGCGTATTTGTCAAAGGCCGGGTTCACCAAATCCGCGCCGATGTATCGGCCGCTGAAAAAGTCCTTCTGGTAGGATTTTTCCGCGCCCCACGCGCCGTTGTCCAGCACCACCGCCACCACA
>JAPPQJ010000021.1:44558-47420 GCA_028817015.1 Gammaproteobacteria bacterium | reverse complement strand
GAGTTTGTAGTTGCAGGGGATGATTGCCTTGTGGTAGTGAAAAATCTCCAGCGGCTCCTCGTTCAGCGGCGGGCCCAGCACATCCAGCGCGCCGGCCGCCCACTGCTCGACATTCATGCTGATGTCGTCGTCCAGGCAGACCCACACAAACCCGCCGAAATAGACTTCGCAGTTCAGCCTGCGCAGACCGACATCCCGTTTTCGGAGGCGGTCCTGATAACCCTCTTCGCGGCGGGATATGTAAGCGCACCGGCCTTTCATGTCGAACTGCCAGGCGTGGAACATGCAGGTCATGTGTTTGGGCGTTCCGGACGGCGTTCCGCGCTTGAAACTGCCCGCCGGCCGGCGCTCGATCATGTTGCCTCGGTGCGGGCACACGTTCAGGAACGCGCGCACCTTCATGTCGTCGCCGCGCACCACGATAATCGGCTCCCGGGCAATGGTCATGGTGCGAAAATCGTATGCGTTTTTAAGTTCCGACTCATGGCAAACCGGAATCCACGAGCGCTTCCAGATTTTCTGCAGTTCCTCCTCGAAAATCGCCTGGTCCGAATAGATCCTGCTGTCCACCCATTCCCCCCGCGTCAATTGGGGTGGGGCGGTCCATTGTGCATGATTTCTGGCTGACATGACGGCCTCGCGCTGGTTATGGTTAAGGATTAAGTCGAATCGGTGAATATCGCCGCAGCCGCGTTCAGGCCAACTGCTTAAGTTTGCTTTCCCACTTCATCCGGGCGGCGAACTTCCGCAACTCTTCGGGTTTCATGTAAATGGTGTGCTCCGGCCCCGGATATTCCCTGCTCCTGACTTCGTCCCGGTAGCGAGTGAACACATCCTCCATGATCGGGATCAAATCCGTATAGATTTTGGAATGGCGCGGCGTATGTTCCTCGTACAGATGGAACAAATCGGAAGTGATGATGTGCACGCCGTGCGCCTTGTTGCCGGCCCCCAGGCTAATCACCGGCACCGGCAAAACCTCGCCGAGGTATTGGCAAACCTCTTCGCTGGTCACCTCGCACAGGATGGAGAAACAACCGGCATCCACAAACGACCAGGCGTCGTCGACCAGTTCCCTGGCGCGCTCCGAGTCCTTGCCCTGGGCGAAGAAGCCGCCGAGTTGCGGCATGCGCATCGGCGTGATGCCGATATGCCCCTGCACCGGGATGCCAGCCTTGACGATGGCCTCGATGTTCCTGGCGTGGTGTTGATTGCCCTCGCACTTCATCACCTCGGCGTTGGCTTCGGCGACAAACCGCCCGGCGTTCTCGACCGCCTGCTGCGGGGAGACATGGAAACTCCAATACGGCATATCCACCATGCGCAAACCGTATCGGCTGCCGCGGTCGATGGCTTTGGCCATCATCATCACTTCGTCAAAGGTGACGGTCACGGTCGATTGGTGGCCGAACAGGATCATGCCGCCGGTGTCCGACACGCATAAAATGTCGATGCCCAGACGGTCGGCCAGCACCGCGCTTCGATAATCGTAGATCGCCATTTGAACGATCTGCTCATCGTCGCGCATCTTTCGCTGCAACTCTCGAATGGTTGTCTTTTTTCTGTTCTCGGAGGTTTTGGTCATCGGCTTGTTCGCGTTCAAGTAATGGGCGCGCAACGGTGCGGTCGCGTCATCGAATCGGATAAAGCGTAACCGGCGCCCGCTTTATCGTCCAAGTGATTCTTTTTATGATTTGATAGGCCAAACCTTAAGCGGCGCGCGGCCGAGCCGCGGCGCAACCGGCGAGTCGCTTACAACCCGAACGCCGGCCGCGCCAGCATGAACGCTCCGACCGCCACCAGCAGCGCCGCCACCAGTTTGTGCAACAATGCGGTGGGCAGGACATGCGCCAGTTTCGCGCCCAGCGCCGCGCCTGCGGTCAACGCCAGCGCCAGCCACGCGCCCAGTCGCCAATCCACTTGCCCGTGGGCGGCGTTCCCCAGCGTGGCCATCACCGACACCGGGACTTGAATCACCTGCGAAAGGCCGATTGAGGTGAGCACCGGCACCCGGCACCAGGCCAAAATGGGAATGAGCAGCAACGGCCCGCCGGTGCCGCTTAACGCCGAGCCGGTGCCGGTGATTAAACCGATCACCACCAGGGCGGCCAGCCGGGGGTGCGCCCCGCTTCCCGGCGGCGTTTGCGTCCGCCACAGCGCATGCAGGCCGCTGACCAGCAGCAGCCCCGCGATGCCCAGCGCCAGCGCCGGGGCGGAAAAATACGGCAGCAAAAACGCGCCCAAATAAGCGCCCGGCACACCGCCGGCGCACAGTCCGGCGGCTAACCGCCAGTTGACCGTGCCGTGGCGGGAATAAATCAGCGCCCCCACCGTGCCGGTGGCAATGTAGGCGAGCATACAGGCGGGGATGGCGGTGTGCAGCGCAATGCCGCCTATGGTGTTCAATGCCGGCAACAGCAGCACGCCGCCGATGCCCACGCTGCCGATCAGCACGCCGACAACCAACACCGCAGCGGTCAATAAGGGCGATAACAACATGGGCAATACCGATGGGCATGCGGGGTGTTCGAAGACGACGCTCGCACCATGATACGCCACGCCCCGAGGCGGCAACACGGCATGGTCGCGCGCGATGCGACCCGGTCGCGGATATATGATAGACTGATATGACAGTTTTTGTTGCTGGGCTTGATCCAGCCTATCACTAAAAGCCGCAGCCGCCAACAACAACCACTCCGCAGCTGACGGAATGCGCCATTCCACCGGCGCTTTCCGGGGGCCGAAGCAAGCAAACCATATCGGAGAGCGACCATGTTTTTACGGCAGTTTCAATACCTGATCGCCCTTGAGCAAGAGGCGCATTTTGGCAGGGCCGCGGAAAAATGCCACGTCTCCCAGCCC
>JAPPQJ010000021.1:40723-44406 GCA_028817015.1 Gammaproteobacteria bacterium | reverse complement strand
GCCGATGAGTTCGCCGCTGTTCCCGACGGTCAGCCAACTGGTGCAAAAACGCTATCCCGAAGTGCAACTGGACATTCAATTCATGGGGCTGGACCAACTCATCCTGGGGCTGAGCAACTTCGCCATCGACATCGGCGTCACCTACCTCCACGACCCGTTGCTGGAGCGGTTTGAATCGATGCCGTTGTATGATGAACCGCTGTATCTGCTGCTGCCCGGCAACGACTGGCCGGATGATGAGCAGCCGTCGGCGGACACCATCACCTGGGAGAAAGCGGCCACTTTGCCGCTTTGCCTTTTGTCCAAATCAATGCGCGAGCGCCGCGTCATGGATGACACCTTTGCCAGCGTCGGCCACCAGCCGGCGCCGGTTCTGGAGTCGAACTCCATCTTCCAGCTGGCCTTCCACGCCATGGCCGGCGACCTCGCCACCATCGTCCCCGAGCGCTTCACCCAACTGCCCAACACCCGGCAGAAACTGCTGCAAAACCCGGTCATCAAGCAGACCCTGGGGATGGTGTGGGTGCCCGGAGACCCGGCCATGCCGATGACCAAAGCCACCAGCCTGCTGATGCAGGAAGCCCTCGCCGACGGCCTGCTGGAGTCATTCAGTTTGGCCCGGGCCGGCGGCGGCTGATGGCCGAGACCAGCGGTTCAGCGAGCCACGGCGCGCCCGGCGATGGCGATTTGCTCCCGGCTGACAGGTGCGGTTCAGCAAACCGACGCAGGCGCAGATGGGTTTCAGCGCCGGCGTTTCGGTGCCGGTCATCTCCGCCAGTTCAATGACCGCGCCCAACAGGCCGTCGATTTCCAGCGACTTGCCCGCTTCCACATCCTGCAGCATCGAAGTCTTGTGGCGGCCCCCGCGCTCACCGTGCGCCCGGCGTATTCGGCGCGGCTGTGCAATGTCTGCAAATACCACCACGGAATGCCGTTTTGCAGCGTCACTAACACGCCGGCGTCCGTGAACAACCCCGGCCAATCATCGACCACGGCGGCCAAAGCCGAATGCGATGCGTTCGAGCAACAGATACAAATAACGATTGACCGCGTTGCGGCTCAGGCCGCACGGCGCGGCGATTTGCACGGCGTTCAAATCAAGCGCAAACAGGCGCACAATTCGGCGAAACCGGGCCTCTGAGATTCGAGAACGGAAAATGCGTGGATTTTTCATCGAATACCAACAGGTTACGCATATTTTACCCTGCTCAACTTGTCATGACCCGAAATTTACCGCTGTCGTCACGAATTGCTTTGTTTTAGCGATTGAAAAGCCTCGAGTGCCGCCTCGCGTGAGTTTTTCAGGTCAACAACAAGTTTTGGGTAAGTTGAGCCCAATTTGACGCCGGATTCTCTTAAGATAGAATCTGGCGCCTCCCACGGGCTGAACAGATATTGATCGGACAACGATGAAATCTCGGGTATGTATTTGCGTATGTAGCCGCCATCCGGGTCGAATTTCCGCCCTTGTGTTACCGGGTTGAAAATACGGAAATAAGGCGCCGCATCCGCCCCGCACCCGGCAATCCATTGCCAACTGGCGCTGTTATTGGCCAGATCAGCGTCGACGAGAGTGTCCCAAAACCAGCGTGCTCCATGACGCCAGTGTAATCTCAGGTTTTTCACTAAAAATGAGCCAGCAACCATCCTCACGCGGTTGTGCATGTAGCCCGTCTGCCAAAGTTCGCGCATACCGGCATCCACCATCGGCACACCCGTTTGACCTTTTTGCCATGCGTGCAAACAATCCGCATTCTCCGCCCACGGAAACCGATCAAATTTGGATTGCAAATTTTTGCGCGGCAATTCCGGATGATGATAAAGCAGGCTGTATGAAAACTCCCGCCACCCCAGCTCGCTGCAAAAGTGATCCGTCTGTTTGCCGTCCCCCATGCTTCGAACAGCGTGCCACAATTGGTTAGGTGATATTTCACCGAAATGCAGGTGCGGCGACAAACGCGATACATGGGGCCTGGCGGGAAAGTTGCGCCCGTCTTTATAGGCATGAAGCCCTTCATCCGCAAATGCTTCAAATCGTCTGTGGGCGCCCGCTTCACCAACGCTCCAATGCGGTTCAAGTTTTTTGTCCCAGTTTGTTTCCGGCAACAGATCAAGCGCATCCATGTCCATTCGGCTTGTATCGGAAATATAATTCACGCCTCCGGGTTTTGGCAATGGAGCCCGAGGCGTGTCAGCGCCCAGGCATCCTTTGCGATAGAACGGAGTGAACACTTTGTATGGTGAGCCGTCTTCCTTTTTGATGTTCCATGGCTCCCACAACAGCGAGCCATTAAAAGTATGAACCCCTATCGCCCGCGTTTTCAGATACTCCTTAATATTCGTATCGCGATGAATGCGCCACGGCTCATAACACCGATTCCAATAAACCGCTTCAACCTCGAAACGCGAAAGTATATTGTCCAGAATAGTCCGTGGATTTCCCCGATAAACCGACAGCGTATCACCAAGAGACGCATTGAGCGCCTTCAACGAATGATGCAGCCACCAGCGGCTCGCACCGCCCGCGGCGTATTTTCCCGCGCTCTCATGATCCAGAATGTAGATTGGCAGAACACGCCCCCGTTTCGCCGCCTGCGTTAATGCCGGATTATCCGACAATCGCAAATCCTGACGAAACCAGCATATGGCAATCTTTTCCATCATGGCGACGATTCTCCTTGATCGTTTTTTATTCTTTGATGTCGTTGCTGAATGCCACACCGCATCATCTTAATCCTCTTGCCGATGTTTTGGATATTTTCACTCATGGCGGGATTTCCCCGCCATTTCGAGTGAAACGTTCGCCGCTATGCTCCGGCGTTAAACCCGCTAAAACATCCGGCGGTTTTTGCGCAGGGTGTTCAGGAGTATATAATTTGCCGTATAGCGCATGATCCTGCACAGGCTTTCACGCCGCCACCGCCCCGCCGCCGGCCTAAAACAACCCCTCCACTTCGCCGCGCGCACCCAGGCGAATGTGGTTGGCGGACGGCACCCTCGGCAGGCCCGGCATGGTCATGATGTCGCCGCACACCACCACCACGAATCCCGCCCCCGCCGACAGCCGCACTTCGCGCACCGGAAGCACATGGCCGGCGGGTGCGCCTTTCAGGTCCGGGTCGGTGGAAAAACTGTACTGGGTTTTGGCGATGCACACCGGCAGGTTGCCGAATCCCGACTCCTGCAAGTCGCGGATGTGGTTGCGGGTTTTCTGGTCGGCGATGACCTCGTCGGCGCGGTATAGTCTGGCGGCCACGGCCTGGATTTTGTCCCACAGCGGCAGGTCATCGGCATAGGTGGTGCAAAAGTCGGCGGTGCCGCTGTCGGCCACGCGCGCCACCTCGAAGGCCAATTGCTCGGCCCCGGCGCCGCCCTGCGACCAGTGGTCGGCGTCGATGGCCGCCACCCCGCAGGCCGCGGCCGCATCTCGCACCGCCGCCATCTCGGCGTCGCTGTCGGCACTGAAGCGGTTGACCGCCACCACCACCGGCAGGCCGAATGAGCGGATGTTTTCCAGGTGGCGGGTCAGGTTGACGCAGCCGGCCGCGACCGCTTTGACATTTTCCTCGCCGAGGTTTTCGCGGGCCACGCCGCCGTGCATTTTCAACGCCCGCACCGTGGCCACCAATACCACCGCATCCGGCGCCAGGCCGGCGCTGCGGCATTTGATGTTGAAGAATTTC
>JAPPQJ010000021.1:0-40650 GCA_028817015.1 Gammaproteobacteria bacterium | reverse complement strand
GAGTTGCAGCCGTGCGCGATGTTGGCGAACGGGCCGCCGTGGATGAACGCCGGGTTGTGCTCCAGGGTCTGCACCAGGTTCGGCGCAATGGCGTCTTTCAGCAGCACGGTCATCGGCCCCGGCGCCAGCACCGCGTCGGCGCGCACCGGCTTTCGCTCGCGGGTGTAGCCGATGACGATGCGGCTTAAGCGTTGCTCCAAATCGGCGGCATCGCGGGCCAGGCAGAAAATCGCCATCACCTCGGAGGCCACGGTGATGTCGAAGCCGTCCTCGCGCGGGTAGCCGTTGGCCGCGCCGCCCAACGAGCTAATGATTTGCCGCAACGCGCGGTCGTTCATGTCCACCACCCGCCGCCAGGTCACCCGCCGGGGGTCGAGGCCGGCCTGGTTGCCCCAGTAAATGTGGTTGTCGATGAGCGCCGACAACAGCGCGTGGGCCGAGGTGATGGCGTGGAAATCGCCGGTGAAGTGCAAATTGATGTCCTCCATCGGGACCACCTGCGCGTAGCCGCCGCCGGCCGCCCCGCCTTTCATCCCGAAGCACGGGCCCAGCGACGGCTCGCGCAGACACACCATGGTCTTTTTGCCGATGCGGTTCAGGCCGTCGGTCAGGCCCACCGAAGTGGTGGTCTTGCCCTCCCCCGCCGGGGTCGGGGTAATCGCCGTGACCAGGATGAGTTTGCCGTTCGGCCGCCGGCTCAGCGAGTCGATGAAATCCAGGCTGACCTTGGCCTTGGTGTGGCCGAAAGGCATCAGCGATTGATGGGGAATATCCAGCCTTGCGGCGATGTCGGCTATCGGTTGGAGCGGCGCGTTCTGCGCGATTTCAATATCGGACATGGGTTTATGTGGGTGTTCAAGTTAATCGGCTGACACGGGCAAAGTGCATAAAGGCGCGGATTATGGATTTGTTTTGCGGGTTTGTATAGCCCCCCGGCGGGCGAAGATGCCTCAGCACCGGATGAGTTGAATATGTGATACAGTATCGCGTTATAAGGATGTGGGCAGTCAACCCGGCGTCGCTTTGCGGCAAGCACTGCCTGGCGAGCATGTGGAGATGCGCCTGTTCGCCGGGTCGATCAGGAAGAGCGTCAGCACCCGGGGCTGCGAGGAGACGGGGCTGGTGGCTCTGTCCAAAATCCGCTCGCGACACGACGCCCTCGCCGGGGAAATGAAACGCCGGGTTATGAACCACCGCTCGCCGATGGACCCATCGTTGGCGGGCATAAGGGCGGATGGGTCGACAAGCAGGAGAACCTGAAGGAACTTCAAGCGCAGATGCAAGGAATGCGGAAAACCCATCAGGCGGCATGAGGCAACCTGAAACAACCTGAAGGTCTCTGCCCCGCCGCTACCCGGCCACGGCTGGACTCATTCAACATCCCGCGGCAGTTTGTTATGCGGGTCGCGCAGCGGTTGCTCAACGACCACCGCGCGCCGGGGCGCGCCTAACACCTGCACTTCCAGTTCAGTGCCGGCGCGGGCCGTGGCGGGGTCGACATAGGCGAAGCCCAGATAGCAGCCGGCCGCGTAGCCGTAGCCCCCCGAGGAAATGTGCCCGACCACTTCACCTTGCCGGCACACCGCCTCCGCGCCGAGCGGGTCGGCGGCGATTTGGCCGGGCGCCGGTTCATCCAGCCGCAGGCAGACCAGGCGCCACCGGCGCGGCGCGGCCACGGTGGCGGCGCGCCCCTGGAATGGGCCGGCGCGGGCGAAGCGCAGGATGCCGGCCTCGGCCATGGTGACTTCCTGGGTCAATTCGCGGCCGGAGCGGTAGCCTTTTTCCATGCGCATCGCGCCTAACGCCGCGGAGCCGACATGCACCAGGCCGCGACCGGGCCCGGTTGAGGTGAGGGCCCGGTAAACCGCCGCCATGCCCGGCATCGGCACATGCAGTTCCCAGCCCAGTTCGCCGGTGTAGGTTACCCGCATGGCGCGGATGTTTTCGACCCCGCCGAGCGCGATGGGGCGCGCCGACAGCCACGGGAAACGGGCGTTGTCCAGCGCAGCGCCGGTGCACGCGGCTAAGATGTCCCGGGATTTCGGCCCGGCCACCAGGAGCACGCCGTAAGCCTCGGATAAATTGTCGAAGCGCACCGCCTCACCGCCTGGCACCCGTGATTTCATCCAGTCGAGCAGCGCCGCTTCGCGGGCCGCGGCATAGACCAGGTAGTAGCGGTTGCCGCCGAGTTTCAGGAGCGTGGCCTCGCCTTCGATGCGGCCGTTGTCGAGGATGAAGTAAGTCAGGCACAGCGCACCGTCGCGGTGCGGCAGCAAGTTGGACGAGATTCTCTGCAAAAATGCGCCCGCCCCCGCGCCCGACACCTCGACCTTGGCGAAGGCGCTCAGGTCGGCGATGCCGGCGTGGGCGCGCAGCCCGGCCACCTCGGCACCGATGATGTCGTGCAACCTGGTGCGCCTGAAACTGTCAATGGGCGCGCGCGGCACGCCATCCGCCGCATACCACTGCGGGCGCTCCCAGCCGAACACTTCCTCATAGACGGCGCCTTTGTGCTTGAGCGTTTCATACAGCGGCGAGGTCCTGGAATGAGACGGCCGGCAGGCCGGGCGGTCGCGCGCGGGATAGGGAATTTCGTGGCGCAAGGCATAGTCCTCCACCGCCTTGCCGATGCGGTATCGGTCATCCAGCACGGCCCCGAAGCGGCGCGGGTCGAAGGCCTGCATGGAGATGTCGGCGGCACCGTGGAGCATCCACTGCGCCAGGTATTTGCCGGCCCCCGGCCCCCAGGCGATGCCAACCTGCGCGCCGCAGCACAGCCAGAAATTGCGCACCCCCGAAGGCCCCAACAGCATCTGACCATCCGGCGGATGAGTGATGGCGCCCCGCACCGCGCGCTTGATGCCGCGTTCGGCCAATACCGGCATGCGCGCCATGGCGTTGGCCAGCCACGGCATGATTTTCTGGTAGTCGGCCTCGAACAGCTCGTTTTCCGATTCCCACGGCGCGCCGTCGTCCCACACCGTCACCGCGCCGGTTTTCTCGTAAATGCCGATTAGCCCGGATTGTTGTTCCATGCGGATGTAGCCCGACACTTCCCGGTCGTCGCGCACCACCGGCAACTCGCCCGGTAATTGCGCAAACTCCGGCACCCGGTCGGTGACCAGGTAGTGATGCAGGAGGTTGGCGATGGGCAGGTCGAGGCCGACCCACTGGCCGATTTGCCGCGCATAGACGCCGCCGGCGTTGACCACGGTGTGCGCGGTGATGTCGCCCCGCTCAGTGTGCACGGTGAATTCGCCGCCGCGGCGCACGCTGATGCCGCGGGCGCGGTTGCGGCGCATCACCGTGGCCCCCGCCCGGCGCGCGCCTTTGGCCATGGCCAGGCAAACCCCGGCCGGGTCAACATGGCCGTCGCGCGGGGTGTGCAACGCCGCTTTCACTCCGTCCAGTTGGTAGAAAGGGTGCAACTCGGCGATGCGCCGCGGGCCGATGATTTCCATGGCGTGCCCCAGGCCCTTGTTCACCGACAGCGTGTAGCGCAGCCAGTCCACCTCGTCTTCGTGGTAGGCCATGCGCAAACTGCCGCAACCGTGCCAATTGCAGGACTGGCCGGTTTCGCGCTCCAGTTGCGGATACAGGGCGGTGCCGTAAGCGGCCATTTGGGCCAGCGCGTAGTGGCTCACCGAGTGGGTGATCTGCCCGGCCGCGTGCCAGGTCGAGCCGCTGGTCAACTCGCCTTTTTCCAGCAGGATGACGTCGGTCTGCCCCTCTTTGCACAGGTGGTAGGCCAACGAGCAACCCATCACGCCGCCGCCGATGATGACGATTTCCGCGTGGTTTTTCATGGTCGACAAGCCAGTTGATAACGGGGAAGTATGATACATTGCCGCGCAGTTCGCGCACAGGGAGCGGCGCGGCCATCCTTTATCGATCACTCCCGCGGCCGATGACCATCATGACCCAAACCCAACGGGACGAACGGGAAATCCACCGTTTTGAATTCCGCGGCAAGACCCCGGAGTATTTCAAAATCTGGCTGGTCAACGTCCTGTTGTCGATCATCACCCTGGGCCTGTATTCGCCGTGGGCCACGGTGCGAACCCGCCGGTATTTTTACGGCACCACGGTGCTCGGCGGCGCCAATTTTGAATATCACGCCGACCCCCGCAGCATTTTAGTCGCCCGCCTGGTGCTGGTGGCGCTGATCGTCGGCGGCTCGTTCATCGCCGGCGAAGATGCGGTGCGCTCGGCGGTGCATTCGTCTTTGCTGTTCCTGCTGCTCCCCTGGGCGATGGTGCGCGGCTTCGCGTTCAACGCCCGCAACTCGTCGTATCGCGGGATTCGCTTCGGCTTTGTGCGCCGCTACCTGAGGTTATACCTGATTTTTCTGCCGGCAACCGCGCTGATCATCGCCTTCAACTATTACATAGCGGCGCTCCTGCTGACCCCGGAAAACGAATTGGCGTCGGTGTATCCGCTGGTGGTCGCGCCCGTACTGGCCGCGCTGGCCGGGGTGTGGGTGTCAGCGCCATTTACCAGCCGCGCCTATCACCGCTTCAAGGCCGAACATCACCGCCTCGGGCGCACCGAACTGGGCTTCCGCCCGGCGCGCCGGCGCGGATATTTGTGCGCGTTATGGCTGCTCCCGCTGGCCGCGGCCGCGGTTGCGGCCGGCATCGGCTGGATATTTCTCAGCACCGGCTGGCTGCAAGCGATGCTGGGATGGTACGACGCGATTGCCGCCTACATCCTGCTGCTGGTCCTGGCCCTGGTCACCGCCTGGCTGTTGCTCACCTCGATGCTGTTCAAACTCTACTGGGCCGGCGTAACGGCGCAGCGCGGGCGAATCCTCTGCGATATTTCGGTGTGGCGTTTTGCGCTGCACATCCGCCTGGTCAACCTGCTCGCCGCCCTCTTGACCCTGGGGCTGGCGATTCCGTGGACGCGGATCCGCCGTGCCGCCTACCTCGCCGCCCATTTTGCGGTGGAAACCGAACCGCAGGCCATGCAATTCCTGCTCGCCGACACCGCCCGTGCGGGCAGCGCCTTCGGCGACGAATTTGCCGCCGGCCAAGGGTTCGACTTCGATGTCGGCCTGATTTAAGCCGCGCCGCCGCCGCCTTCAGGATGGAAACCCCCGCCGACTGGTATGCGCCCGGTTGCTCCGCCAAGACCGCCGCGGCGTTTTCGCTGAGCGAATCGGGAGACGCTGAAATCCGCTGCGCCGACGGCCGCCGCTACCGCGCCCGGTGGCGGGATATCCAGGTGTCGCCGCGCCTGGCCGGGGTGCCGCGGCGGGTGGAGTTTCCCGGCGGCGGCTGGGCGTGCATCGCCGACAACGATTTCATCGATCGCCAATCGGCCCGCGCCGGTGCGTTGGGCGGGCGCGCGGCGCGGGCTTTGTATTTTCTGGAGAGCCGCCTGTGGATGGCGCCGGTTTTGCTGATCCTCGCGCTGGCGGTCGCAGTCGCGGTGGTGCGCCACGGGATTCCCGCAGCCGCCGAGTTGGTCGCCGCCAACCTGCCGGGCGATGCGGTGGCGCGGATCGGGGACGATTTCTACCAGCGCCTGCAGGACTACCAATGGCTGCAACCGAGCAAGTTGTCCGAAACGCAGCGGGCGCGCGCCCGGGCCGCCTTCGATGAAGTCGCCGCCGATTTTGCCGGCGGCGACCCATTCCACTACCGGCTGCGCCTGCACACCTTCTCGTTCGGCCACCGGGGCCCGCCCACCGCCAACGCCCTGGCCTTCCCCTCCGGGATCGTGGTGATGACCGACCGCCTGGTGGAAATCATGCCCGACAGCGAGCATATCAAAGCGGTGGCCGCCCATGAGATCGGCCACATCCGCGGCCGCCACACGCTGCGCCTGTTGATTCAAAACGCTTCCGTTCTCACGCTGTTCGGGCTGTTGATCGGCGATGTGTCGGGCCTCGCCCTGGCCCCGGTGGTGCTGGCCCAGTTGCAATACTCGCGCAATTTTGAAACCGAAGCCGACTGTTTCGCCTACCGCTACTTAGCCGCCAGGGGCATCGCCTGGGAGGTCTTCGGCGAAGCCCTGGCGCGCATCGAAGACGACGATCGCCAATGGCAGGATGCGCCGCCGGACACCCCCCCGAACCCGGCCGACCGATACGCCGACGAAGACGCCGGGGCCGCCGCGCGCCTGCTGGAATTCCTGTCCACCCATCCGCCCTCAGCGGCGCGCGCCGACCCGGCGGCGCATTGCCCGGCGGGGCGTTGATTGGGGGGAGCGTTTCCGGCGGCCGTCAAAAAACCCGGCAAGCGCGGTGGCCGGTTGCAAACCCGCCGCCGGCGCGCCCTTGTGATAGATTCTCCCCAGGCCATGACCCGCACCCGATGCCACATTCAATGGTTGCAGGCGACAAACCGCCGGCGCGAATGAAACGCCAGGCCCCGGAAACCGGCGCCGCCGTTGACGCGGTGCCCGCAACCGGCCTGCCGGCGGAGTATTTCACCGACCGCGAAATCTTTGCCCGCGCCCGCGAGCGGATCTTTTTTCGCACCTGGCAATATGCGTGCCACGTCAGCGAAGTCCGGGAGGCCGGCGATTACATCGCGTTGTCGCTTTGCGAGCAGATGTTGTTGGTCATTCGCGGGCGCGACGCCAAACTGCGCGCGTTTTACAACGTCTGCCGGCACCGCGGCCACCCGCTGGTGGACAGCGGCGGCCGGGCGCGCATGGCCGGCCACTGCGAGACCCTGGTCTGCCCGTATCACGCCTGGAGTTACGAATTGGACGGGCGCTTGCGCGGCGCGCCCAATGCGCATCATGTGGCCGGTTTTGAGCGGCGCAACATCAGCCTGCGCGAGGTCGCGCTGGAGGTGTTTCTGGGCCTGGTATTCGTCAACCTCGACGACCGCGCCGCGCCGATGGACGCCTGCTATCCGGGGGTGCGCGACGCGGCACTGGCGTTGTGCCCGGACCTTGAAGCGCGCGCCCTGGCGCACACCTTCGCGGCCAGCGAGCAATGCAACTGGGCTATCGCGGTGGAGAACTACAACGAGTGCTACCATTGCAAGAGCGCGCACCGTCATTTTGCCGAAGGCGTCATCGACCCCGCCTCTTATAACATCGCGCCGTTTGGCGGCGGCCGCTGCCTGCGGCACACCTCCCGGGCCACCAGCAGCGCGCGCGCCTGGTATGACATGTCCGGCTCCGAGTACGGCAGTTTCTATCTGTGGCCGGCGTTTTCGCTGCAGGTATACCCCGGCGGCGTGGTCAACAGTTATCACTGGCGGCCGCTGGCGGTCGATGACACCGAAGTGCACCGCACCTGGTATTCGTCGCGCGGGGCGGTCAGCGCGCAACTGCAAAAGATCATCGACCTGGACCGGGAAACCACCTTCGCCGAGGACCTGAAACTGGTCAGCGGCGTGCAACGCGGAATACGCAGCCGCGGCTTCCAACCCGGCCCGCTGATGATCGACCCGAACGGCGGCATCGGCAACGAACACGCCATCGCCGTCCTGCACGGCTGGCTGCGCGAGGCGGTTGACCCGCCGCCGGCCTGAGCGCGCATGAAAATCCGCCGCATCGCCATCCACCGCAAAACCCTGCCGCTAAAGGAGCCATACCGGCTGTCCGGCGGCCGGCTGCGCTTCGAGCGTCTGGATTCCACTTTTGTGCGGCTCGACACCGACGACGGCTTGACCGGCTGGGGCGAAGGCTGCCCGTGGGGGCACACCTATCTGCCGGCCCACGGCGGCGGCATTCGCGCGGCGGCGAAGTTGCTGGCACCGGCGTTGTTAGGCATGGACCCGCGCCGCCTCGACCAGGTCAACCGCGTGATGGACATCACCCTGCCCGGCCATGAATACGCCAAATCGCCGTTTGACATCGCCTGCTGGGATGTCTTCGGCCAGTCGGCCGGCCTGCCGATTGCCGACCTGCTGGGCGGCGGCGACGCCCGGCCGACTCCCATCGCATCCAGCATTCCAACCGGCACGCCGGCGCAAATGTTGGCGCATATCCGCCAATACCGCAGCCGCGGCTACCGCCTTCACTCGGCCAAAATCGGCGCCGATGCCGAGGTCGATATCGAGCGTATCCGCCGCCTTGAGGCCGAGCGCGACGAGGGCGAGGTGATGATCTACGACGTCAACCGCGCCTGGCTGCCGGCCCAGGCGGTGCGGGTGATGAATGCGGTGCGCGCGCTGCCGGTCATCATCGAGCAACCGTGCGAGTCGCTGGCTCAATGCGCCGCCGTTCGCGCCCGCACCCTGCAACCCATCTCCATAGACGAGCGCCTGGAAACCCTGCCCGACATGCAGCGCATTATCGCCGAGCGCATCGGCGAAATCGTCAACATCAAGATCAACCGCTGCGGCGGCCTGACCAAGTCGCGGCGCATCCGCGATGCGGCGCTGTCGGCGGGCATCCAGATGCTGGCGATGGAGACCGGAGGCAGCGTCATCGCCGACACCGCCGCGCAGCATTTCGCCCAATCCATCCCCGCGGAAAACCGGCTCGGCACCTGGCTGTGCCAGGAAATGCTGAGCGTTGACACCGCCCCCGGCCGCGGCTCGCGCAATACCGGCGGCCACAGCGCCATTGCCCCGGAGTTGCCGGGCCTGGGCGTGGCCCCGGATGCGGACCTGCTGGGCGCCGCGGTGGCGGTTTATGAATAGGCCGCCCCCAAGCGCCGCCCGCGCTCATCTCATTTCACCCCAACGGAGGAATCCCAATGACCAAACCCGCCCTGGCGCCGGTGCAATGCGGCGCTGATTTGCTGGCCACCGCCGAGCGCTGCCTGCCGGGCGCCGGGCTCGGCGCTTATGCGCTGGCGGACGACATTCGCCTGGTGTTTTCCCACGCCCGCGGCTCAAAGATGTGGGATGTCGATGGCAACCAATACATCGATTATGTCGGCGGCGCCGGCGCGCTGATTTTGGGGCATTCGCATCCGGCGGTGGTGCGGGCGGCCCAGCAGCAACTGGCGCGCGGCGCGCATGTCTTCGGCTCGCTGACCGGGCCCGCCATCGCGCTGGCCGCGCGCCTGGTGCGCGACATCCCGTGCGCCGAGAAAATCGTCTATGCCACCACCGGCTCGGAGGCCACCGCGTACGCCATGCGCCTGGCCCGGGCGTTCACCGGGCGGGACAAAATCCTTAAGTTCGAGGGCGCCTATCACGGCAACCACGACTACGCGCTGGTCTCCACCTTCCCCGCGCCCGGCAGCCATGCGGCCGCCCGCGCCGATTCTTTTGGTCAGCCGCCGGCCACCACCTCGACCGTGTTAGTGGCGCCCTACAACGACCTCGAGGCGGTCGGCAAAATCGTCTCCGAACACGGCCGTGACATCGCCGCCGTTATCGCCGAAGGCGTGCAGCGAATCATTCCGGCGCGCCCCGAATTCCTGCGCGGGCTGCGCATCCTGTGCGACCGCAACGACATCCTGCTGATTCTCGACGAAGTGGTTACCGGCTTCCGCCTGGGGCCCGGCGGGGCGCAGGGCTGGTATGAGGTTAAACCCGATTTGGCCACCTACGGCAAGGTGGTCGGCGCCGGCGGCCCGTTGTCGTGCATCGCCGGGCCGGCGGAAATCATCGACCAGGCCAACCCAAGGCGCAAAGGCGAGGACAAATTCACCTATTTCAACGGCACCTTGCACGGCAATCCGGTCGCCGCCGCGGCCACCCTGGCGTTGCTCGATGAATTGTCGGCCCCCGGCGTCTATCAGCGCCTGAACCGCTATGCCGATGAATTGTGCCGGGAATGCCAGGCGGTGCTGAACGCGCACGGCCTGCCCGCCATCGCTTGCAACACCGGCTCGCTGTGGCAAATCCTGTTCATGCCCCAGCCGCCCGCCTGTCAGGCCGATTTGTCAGCCGGCGATGCGGCGGCCATGCAGCGCCTGGATGCGGCGTTGATGAAGCAGGGGCAGTACATCCTGCCGGGAGTGCGGCGTTTTGTGTCGGTGGCGCACGATCAAGCGGACCTGGAGCAGACTGTGCGCGCTTTGGACGCCGCGTGCCGGGCTTTTGCCGCCACCGGGTGAGTGGCGGAGCCGCCCCAATCAACCCGCGCAGTCGCTTATAATGGCGCCTCCTCGACTACCGGCCAGCCCGATGAACATGCAGTCCGTGATTGAAAGCAAACTGCGCGCGTTGCAGCCGCGCTGGGTGCAAGTGGAGAACGAGAGCCACAAGCACAATGTGCCGCCGGGCGCGCAATCGCATTTCAAGGTGACCGTGGTGTCGCCGCGTTTTGACGACCAGCCGTTGCTGGCCCGCCACCGCATGGTCAACCAGTTGTTGGCGCAGGAATTGTCGTCTTCGATACACGCGCTGGCGTTGCACACCCTGACGCCCGACGAATGGAGCGAACGCGGCGGGCGGGTCGCCGATTCGCCGCCGTGCCTGGGCGGGTCGAACGCCGGCGGGCATTAGCCTGCGCCGCTTTGCCGCGCGGCGACCGAGCATGGCCGCTGACTCGTCGCCCGCCAACCGCCTCGCCATGCGTCCAGCGGCTTTTCTTCGTTGCGCCGCCCTCTCTCCGGCCCTTTCCCTGTGGGAGAGGGATCAAGGGGGAGGGAAATTCAACCCGCCGGGCGGAGATTAGAACCGCGGCCGCCCCCCATTCGACTAATCGCAGGTTGCCGGCAGGCGCCCCCGCATCAGCGCATTTGACATGACAACATCACCGACGCCCCCTTGCAGATGAGCCGCGATTCGCCGGCCCGGCCCGACTCCGCCATCGCCCGCATCCGCCGGCGCATTGCCGAGGATCAGTGCGTGATTTTGGACGGCGCCATCGCCACCGAATTGCAGCGCCTCGGCGCCGGCGGCTTTCACCTGAGCGATGACGCGCACTGGGGATTCGACGCGCTGCACGATTCGCCGGCGGCGGTGCTCGATGTGCATCGCTCCTACCTGGACGCCGGCGCCGACATTCTAACCACCAACACCTATTCGATTCTGGAAGCGCCGTCGTATACCGGCCGCCACCACACCGACCGGGGGCACCCGGCGCACTGGATGGACATGGCGCGAACCGCCATTGAACTGCCGCGCCGGGCGATTGCGCAGGCCGGCAAACAGGGCCGGGTGGCGGTCGCGTTCAGCATCGGCGGGGATATAGAAAGCGAAGCGCAGGCGACCACCGTCGATCTGCTGCTGCGGTTGTTTAAGCACGACCCGCCGGACCTGGTGCTGTTCGAGACGCTGTCCATGATCGGCGACAATCTAACCCTGCCGAGCATCGAGAAACTCATCGAGCGCGGCTGGCCGGTGTGGGTCAGTTTCCGGCGCTGCCGCCAGGGGCTGTGCGGCATTCACGGACAATTGTGGGGCGGGCCGGAAGGCGACCGCTTCGGCAGGCTGGCGCGGCAACTGGAAAAGGCCGGAGCCGAGGCGTTGCTGATCAACTGCCTGCCGATGCAACGGGTCGGCGGCACGCTGCCGTGGCTGCGCGATTTCACCGACCTGCCGCTTGGCGTGTATCCCAATGTCGGCCGTTATGTCGAGTCGGGCTGGAAGTTCGACCCCCACACCGGCCCCGAGGCATTCGTCGAACAGGCCCTGGCGTGGCGCGCCGAGGGCGCGCACATCATCGGCGGCTGTTGCGGCGTGGGGCCGGAGGAAATCGGCCTGCTGAGCGCGCGCGTGGCGGACATGCCGCGGGGCCGGGGGCGGGCGCGCCGGGATGTGAGGGATTCGGAGTCCGGGCCGGACCGGGAGCCGCCCGAGGCCTTAACCAACCGCTGGCGAGACGCCACCGGGCGGCCGCTGTTTCCGCTGCCGCTGCCCGCCATCGTGGTCGACCCCGGCGTGTTCATGCCCACCCAGGGCAGTTACCTGATTTGGAAATACCTGTTCAACGGCACGGTCGGCGAGGGCAAGCGCTGCCTGGACATCGGCTGTGGCGTCGGCATCCTGGCCATTCAGTTGGCGTTGAACGGCGCCACCGAAGTAACCGCCGTGGACATCCAGCAGGCGGCCATCGACAACACCCTGACCAACGCCTTTCGCAACGGCGTCGCCGACAAGATCACCGGGGTCGCCGAAGATTTGTATTCGTTCACGCCGGCGCACAAGTTCGACCTGGTCGTGGCCAGCCTATACCAGATGCCGACCGACCCGCGCGGGCAATACAGCGGCCACCGCGATGTCGATTACTGGGGCCGCAACCTGCTCGACCACCTCATCTCGCAACTGCCCCACTACCTGGAACCCGGCGGCCTCGCCTATGTGATGCAAATCTCCATCCTTGGCGCCCACCGCACCGAAAAACTCCTCGAACAACACGGCTACACCGCGCGCGTGGCGGATTTCAACCTGTATCAATTCAACCCGGTGTTCCACCGCCACCTCGAACAAATCCAGCGGGTCGAGGAGTTGTCGGACGCCTATCACTTCACCTTCGGCGCCGATGAACAGGTAACGGTGATGTATTTGCTGGAGATTAAAGCCGCCGGCTGAGGCGGGATTGGCGGAGGGAAGGGCGGCTTTCCCGGCATGGCAACCCCTTGCGCAACGGCGGCGGTCTGTGCGCGCCGCTTGCATGCGTTGTATAATGCCGCTTTTGTCAGCATCCCGAAGGAGAGCCTGTGCCATCCGTCCAAGTTCGGCAAAATGAGCCGTTCGATGTGATATTGCGGAGATTTCGCCGAACCTGCGAGCGCGCCGGCGTGTTCACCGAAGCGCGCCGCCGCCAGTGTTACGAAAAACCCACCGCCATTCGCAAGCGCGACAACGACATCGCCGTTCGCCGGGAAAAGAAGCGCGTGTCCCGGCAGAAAGCGCGGCGCAAGCGCCAATACTGACGCGCGCTTTGCGCTTTCCAATCTCCGCCCGGCAGGGGCTGGCGGTGACCGGCGGATGAGGCGCCCGGCAACGGGCACGCCGGCCAGGCAGACGGCCCTGGCCGCGGCATAGCGTGTCGCAGCGGCCGGTCGAAGCGGCGCCAACGCCAACCTTCGGTCAACGAGAGGGCGGCGAATTGGCCAAACAGCGCGGGGATGACATAATCGCCCGCCCTTATCAACTGTGGAGGTGCACGTGGACAAGCAGCGATTTGAACTCGGCGTGGCCCGGCGCAAGGCCACCTTAGGCGCCAACTATGTGGAAAAAACCCTGGCGGAGTCGGATGATTTCTCGCGGCCGTTTCAGGAAATGATGACCGAATGGTGCTGGGGCTTCGGCTGGGGCGACGACTGCATCGACGCCAGAACCCGCTCAATGATGAACCTGGCGATGATCGGCGCGCTCGGCAAAATGCATGAATGGGAACTGCACTGCCGCGGCGCCATCGGCAACGGCGTCACCCGGGAACAACTGCGCGCCATCATCCATGTCATCGCGATCTACTGCGGCGTGCCCCAGTCCCTGGAATGTTTTCGCGTGGCCCGCAAGGTGATGGCGGAAGCGGGCATGGAGTAGCGGCGGGCGGCGGCTTCCCGGCCCCGGCGCGTTATCAATGCGCTGAACCAAGCCGCCCGGTTACCGCTGCGACCACCTCCTCGCTGGAGGTGGATGGCGTGGTCAGCAACAGCCCGCGCTGCCGGTAAAACCCGATGAGCGGCGCGGTTTTTTCCGTGTAGGTTTGCAGGCGCCGGTTGATGGCCGCTTCGGTTTCATCGTCGCGCTGCACCACCGCACTGCCGCATTTGTCGCAGACTCCCTCGCGCGCGGGCGGTTTGCTCTTAATGTTGTAGATTGCCTGGCACTCCGGGTTTTCGCAGGTGCGGCGGGTGGTCAGGCGTTCCAGAACCACGTCCCGGGGCACTTCGATGTTAAGCGCCAGGTCGAGCGTGATGCCCAGTTTGTCGAACAATTGGTGCAACGCCTGCGCCTGCGGGATGGTGCGCGGGAAACCGTCCAGCAGGAAGCCGTTTTCACAGTCCGGCTGTTGCAGCCGCGCTTCCATGACCTCCATAATCAACGCATCCGGCGCCAATTCCCCGCGGCTCATATAGGCCTGCGCCTGGCGCCCCCATTCACTGCCCGACTCGATGGCGCCGCGCAGAATGTCGCCGGTCGATATCTGCACCGAGCCGTCCACGGCCGACAGCAGTTTGGCGATGGTGCCCTTGCCGGCGCCCGGAGCGCCTAAGATAACCAGTTTCATAACCCGATGCCCGGTCGGAAATTGCCGGTGATTATAAGCGGATGTGGAAATCACCGACCGGCCCGGCGGCGGCCGGCGTCGCCTCGACCCGGTCGACGCGCGCATATTGCGGGCCGACCCGCAGCCAGGCCTCGAACCGGCCCAGCCGTGCCGCATCGCCGTGCGCCACCGCTTCGACATCGCCGTTCGGCCGATTCGCCACCCAGCCGGACAACCCCAGTTGCCCGGCCTTGCGCCGGGCCGCGTGGCGAAATCCGACGCCCTGCACCCGCCCGCTGACGATGAAATGCACCGCCTTCCACTGCGTTCCGGCCACGCCGCCTCAATCCCCCTGCGGCGGCAGCGGACCGCTCTCGCTCGCTTGGCCGCCGGAGACCAGGCGCACCGCATCGGGCAAATCCAGGGTCGATGTCGGGAAGGCGATTTGCGCGCCGTGGGCGGCGATAATGTCGTTGATCTGGAGCAGGATGTCTTGTTTAACCTGGTTAAACTCCGCCCACACGGTGGTGTGGGTATGCGCGCAGACGAAGAAGTCCAGGGATGAAGGGGCGAAGCGGGTGAAATGGACCATGATCGCCTGCGATGGGTCGATGCCCGGATGGCGTTTGAGCAGCGCCGCCACATCGGCCACGATCGCCGCCATCTTGTCGGCGTCGCGGTAGCGAATACCGATGGTCTCGTATAGTTGGCGGTGGGTCATGCGCGACGGGTTGACGATGACCAGGGTCGAAAACACCCCGTTGGGGATGTAGATCGGGCGCTTGTCAAAGGAGCGAATGCGGGTCAGCCGCCAGCCGATGTGCTCGACCGCACCCTCGATGTTGCGGTCCGGCGAGCGCACCCAGTCGCCCACTGCAAACGGGCGGTCGAGATACAGCATCAGCCCGCCGAAGAAGTTGGCCAGCAAATCCCTGGCGGCAAAACCGATGGCGATGCCGCCAATGCCGCCGAAGGCGAGGATGCCGGAGACGCTAAAGCCCAAGGTTTGCAGGGCGACCAGGCCGGCGGTGATCAGAATAGAGGCGCGCAGCAGCTTGCCGAGCGCATCGGCGGTGGCCGCATCCAGGCGCCCTTCCCCGCTTTGCCGGCGAGCGATGATCCGGTCTTGCAAGTGCCGGGTCAGGCGCATCAGGAACCAGGTGATCGCGCAAACCACGCCGACCTGCCGGAGTGGCCCGACCGCGGTGAAGATCGCAGCGCGAGTCTGGGCATAGACGATATCCACCGCGAAGGTCAGGCCGACCACCCACACCAGCAGCAACGCCGGCCCCTGCATCGCGGAGATCAGCGCGTCATCCCACAGATTGGCCGTTGTTTTCAGCCTCTCGTGCAGCCGTTTCAGCACGCGGCGCAGCAGAAAACTGCACAGCAGGGCCGCAAACACCACCACGAACACCTGCACGATCCAGGCGTTTTCCCCGGCCCAGCGGGTCAGTTCCCGGTAGATGGCGCTGTCTGGCATGATGTCGGTGCGGCTGTCGGTTGATGGGAGGCTTTGGAGCCAAACAGCGACTATATTTTACTTTGCCCCGAATAAAAACCGGGCAGCGCGGGAATCGGCGATAATCACCGCCATCGCGGCACCCTCACACCCTGATGATGCGCCACCACCCACCCCCGCTTGAACGCGCCCCGGGCGCCGGGGACCTCTCCCGTGATGCAATGCGCGTCACCTGGGTTGGGGCGGTGGTGGACGGCGTATTGGGGCTGACCAAAATGGTGGTTGGCTGGCTGTTCCTCTCGCAGGCGCTCATCGCCGACGGCATCCACTCGCTGTCGGATTTGCTGACCGATTTCATGGTGCTGGCGCTGGTCAGGGTTGCCGGGGCCGAGGCGGACGCCGAACATCCTTACGGACACGCGCGTTTCGAAACCCTCGGCACGGTGTTCCTCGGCTTGCTGCTGCTGGCGGTTGCGGCAGGCCTGGCGTATCAAAGCGGCGCGCGCCTGCTGGCGGGCGAGGCGGCCGAGGCCCCGGGCTGGCCGGCGCTGGCGGTGGCGCTGCTCTCCATCGCCGCCAAGGAGTGGATTTTCCGCTACACCCGCCGCGTAGCGCGCCGCCTGGAGTCGGATTTGCTCATCGCCAACGCCTGGCACAGCCGCTCCGATGCGTGGTCATCGCTGGTGGTGTTCGCCGGGGTCGGCGGCGCCATGCTGGGCTTCGCGTGGCTGGACAGTTTGGGGGCCGTGGTGGTGGCCGGCTTCATCGCCGCCATTGGCTGGAAGTTGAGCCACAAGGCGCTGCGCGAACTGGTCGATACCGCGGTTGACCCGGCCGATTTGCGCGCCTTCACCGATGCGGCGTTGGGCGTGGAGGGCATCCGCGGCGTGCATAGTTTCAAGTCGCGGCGAATGGGCTCAAAAATCCTGCTGGAACTGCATTTGCAGGTCGCGCCCTATCTCAGCGTGTCCGAAAGCCACCACCTTGGCGACTGCGTGATGATGAAACTGCTGCGGGAATTCCACTCCATCGGCCACATCATCTTCCACATCGACACCGAACACGACGACGACCCCCGCCACGCCGCGCGGCTGCCGTTGCGCGCGGAAGTCACGGCGCGGGTTGACGAGGCGCTGCAGGCGGCCGGCGGCGGCATGCGGCGCGGGCATCTCGCGCTGCACTACCTGCACGAGCGAATCGAGGTGGAATTGTTCGCAAGCGGCGGCGATTTGACCGCGGCCGAGCGGCGGGCGCTGCAAGATGAGTTGAATCGGCGCCTGGCGCGCTTCAACTGGTTCCGGCGCATCACGCTGTGGTATCCGGGCTGACCTGCGACCGCCGCGCCGCCCGGCGCCGCTACAACCCGGCGAACACCGCCCGCGCCACCTCGATGGTCCGCTCGATGTCCGCATCACAGTGGGCGGCGGACACGAACCCGGCTTCAAACGGCGACGGCGCCAGATAGACCCCGCCTTCCAGCATGCCGTGAAAAAACCGCTTGAAACGCCCGGCGTCGCATGCGCTCACATCGGCGAATGAATTCACCGCTTCCCGGTCGGTAAAAAACAGCCCGAACATCGACCCGGCGCGGTTGGCGCGCAACGCCACGCCGGCGCGCGCCGCCGCATCCAGGAATCCGCCGACTAAACGCGCGGTGCGGGCGTCGAGTTGGCGGTAGAAATCGTCCCCGGCGGCGATTTCCAGGGTGGCCAGGCCGGCCGCCATCGCCACCGGATTGCCGGACAGGGTGCCGGCCTGATAGACGCCGCCCTGCGGGGCCAGGCCGGCCATGATGCCGGCCGCGCCACCGAATGCGCCGACCGGCATGCCGCCGCCGATGATTTTGCCCAACACGGTGAGGTCGCCGCGCACGCCGTATAACCCCTGCGCACCCTGCGGGCCGACCCGGAAGCCGGTCATCACTTCGTCCATAATCAGCAAACTCCCCGCGTCGTCGCACCGCCGGCGCACGCCTTCCAGAAATCCCGGCAGCGGCGGGACGCAGCCCATGTTGCCGGCCACCGGCTCGATGATGACCGCCGCGATATGCGCGCCGGCCTGCGAAAAAATCGCGTCCAGGGAATCCAGGTCGTTGAAATTCGCGGTCAGCGTATGCCGGGCGACGGCCTCCGGCACACCGAGGGAAGTGGGCACCCCGGAGGTCAGCGCACCGGAGCCGGCCTTGACCAGCAGGCTGTCGGCGTGGCCGTGGTAGCAACCCTCGAACTTGACGATTTTGTCGCGCCCGGTGTGGCCGCGGGCCAGGCGAATCGCGCTCATGGTCGCTTCGGTGCCGGAATTGACCATCCGCACCTGTTCCACCCACGGCAGCCGCGCGCAAATGGCCTCCGCCATGCGGGTCTCCAGCATGGTCGGCGCGCCGAAACTAAGGCCGCGCGCCATGCGCGCCCCGACTGCCTCCAGGATTCGGCGGTCGGCGTGGCCGATAATCATCGGCCCCCAGGAGCCGACATAGTCGATATAGCGCGTGCCGTCTTCGCCGATGAGGTGCGCGCCTTCGGCCCGGCGGACGAAAACCGGAGCGCCACCGACCGCATAAAAGGCGCGCACCGGCGAATTCACGCCGCCGGGAATGACTCGTCCGGCGCGCTTAAAAAGGTCGCTGTTGAGGTCGCTGTCGTTCATCGGCATTCAGTGGTTTGCCGCCGGCCGCCACGCCGCGCATTCGCGCTCCCTCAGCATGAAAGGATGACGGATTCGCAGAATGTGGCGCCGGCCCGCGGATTTAATTCTGCCGCGCGCAATGAGGCGCCGGCCCATCAGGTCTTCGGCCCGGCCGCGCCAGAATTTGCGCCACGCGCCGCGGTAAATCAGCAGCGTCAAGCGGCCGTCGAGATTCAAACGAACATCGTTGTTGCGGCGCGCCACCGCCGTGACCGTGCCGACCACGCGCCCCAGCCCGCTTCGGATGGCCGCGCCATCTTCGAGGGTTTGCAGCGCAAAATGCGGGTGCCCCCAAAGGCCGCGGCCGGCGCGGCAGGCTTCGGCCTCGGTGGCGCCGTAGTCCTGCAGGTGTGCGATATTGGGCGGATAGGCGACCACCATCGCGTAGCCGCGCCGGAGCAGCGCTTGCTGCACATCGGTTCCGTCGGGCAGGTGGAGTTGGGCGATGGTGCGGCCATAATAGCCGACCGACTCCGCGCCGACCGCGATTCTTACCCGCTGTTTCGCCACCAGTTCGCGCAGCAGGCGCTTGGCTTCGATGAAGAACGGTTGCGCCGGCACCAGGCGTTTGCCGCCGTCTTTGCTCTTGCGGATGCGTTTGTCTTCGGGCGTGTCGATGCCGAGCAGCCGCACTCTTTCGCCGCCTTCGATCTCTACGGTGTCGCCGTCAATCACATGGGTGACCATAACAAGCCCGTCGGCGGAAGCCGGGCCGGCGCCTTGAGCCAAAACAACGCCGGAGAAAACGCCAAACAGAGCGCCAACCGCAGCCCCGTGCCACAGCGTGAGACGGCGCAGTTGAAACATCCGACGACACCCGGAACCGTTCACGCCGAACGGCCGCTCCGCCGCCCGCTTTGCTATTGGCGGCGGTATTTTGCCTTGAATTTCCCCACCCGCCCGGCGGTGTCAACGATCTTCTGCTTGCCGGTGTAGAACGGATGGCAGGCCGAGCAGATTTCCACATGCAGTTCCTCGCTCAGGGTGGATTTGGTTTCAAAGCGATTGCCGCACGCGCACGCTACCTTAAGATCATGATAGTCGGGATGAATGCCTGGTTTCATCGTATGCCCTCGAGATTATTTGTTCGGGTTAATCGCCAAAATCGCAGTTAACGAATAACGCCGATCATATAAAAAAAAGCGGTTGCGCATCAAGCACGGGCCAATACGCGCAAAACCCCGTCCGGTGGCCTCGGTCAGGTGCCGATAATGCCCCGTGGAGGTCATCCGGTTTGGGGGTTTCCGGCGCACCGGCGTCAGGCATGGCGGTGGCTGAAGCCGGCCAATGCGGCGAGATGAGTGCCGTGGGATTGGAGAATGGAACGGGCCGACTTGACCTTGACAACCGATGCGTTGCGCATATATTTGCTGCCAATCAGTTATCATGGCAATTATCTCCTGGCGCAGGTGGAGTATCACCTCTTCGCATGGGCCGGATTGAAAGTCAGAACGCATCCGTTTCACAAACCCACACCCATCACCCGCTGCCTGGCGATGGCCGGTCAAAAGCCCGACAACGGCCTTTCCGTCAATTTGGTCGAGACATCCACAAATCCCCTGGTGCGCATCCTCAAACGCCGTCAATACTTCTGACCCGGCGCCCGGTTCACCCTCAATCGGCGCACGGCGGTGGCGGGAGGGAGGCCGTTGCCGGTTACCGGTTCATCGATTTAATGAATTCGGCGTTGGTTTTGGTGGCCTTGAGTTTGTCGATCAGGAATTCAACCGCCTGCAGGTCGTCCATCGGATGCAGCAATTTGCGCAGCAGCCATATTTTCTGCAGTTCGGCCGGGCCGGTGAGCAGTTCTTCGCGCCGGGTGCCGGAGCGGTTGATGTTGATGGCCGGGTAAACGCGCTTTTCCGAGATGCGCCGGTCGAGGTGGATCTCCAAGTTGCCGGTGCCCTTGAATTCCTCGTAGATGATGTCGTCCATCTTCGAGCCGGTGTCGATGAGCGCGGTCGCCAGGATGGTCAAACTGCCGCCCTCCTCGATGTTGCGCGCGGCGCCGAAAAACCGTTTGGGGCGCTGCATGGCGTTGGCGTCGATGCCGCCGGTCAGCACCTTGCCCGAGGCCGGCGCCACGGTGTTGTAGGCGCGCGCCAGGCGGGTGATGGAATCCAGCAGGATGACCACATCCTTGTTGTGCTCGACCAGGCGCTTGGCTTTCTCAATCACCATTTCGGCGACCTGCACATGCCGGGTCGCGGGCTCGTCGAAGGTCGAGGAGATGACTTCGCCGCGCACGGTGCGCTCCATTTCGGTGACTTCCTCGGGGCGCTCGTCGATGAGCAGCACCATCAGGATGACTTCAGGGTTAATCGCGGTAACCGACTGGGCGATTTGCTGCAGCATCACGGTCTTGCCGGTCTTCGGGGCGGAAACGATCAGGCCGCGCTGGCCCTTGCCGATGGGCGCGACCAGGTCGATGACCCGGCCGGTCAAGTCCTCGGTGGTGCCGTTTTCCCGCTCCACTTTGAGGCGCTCGTCGGGGTGCAGCGGTGTGAGGTTCTCGAACAACACCTTGCGGTGCGCCTCCTCCGGCGACTGGCCGTTGATTTTCTCAACCTTCAGCAGCGCGAAATACCGCTCCGAGTCCTTGGGCGGGCGGATTTGCCCGGACACCGTGTCGCCGGTGCGCAAGCCGAAACGACGAATCTGGCTGGCCGACATGTAGATGTCATCCGGGCCGGCCAGGTAGGATGATTTCGCGGAGCGCAGGAACCCGAAACCGTCCTGCAGGATTTCCACCACCCCCTCGCCCATGACACTTTCGCCCTGCCGCGCCTGCGCCTTGAGGATGGCGAAGATTTGGTCCTGCTTGCGCAGGCGGGTGATGTTGTCCAGCCGAAGCGCGCGCGCGGCCTCCATCAACTCGGTGGGGGATTTTGACTTAAGTTCGGTTAGATTGATGGCCATGGAGAAAGGATGGTTGTGCAGTCTGCGGGCCTGCGCGGAATGCAGGCGGCTGGTGAAATGCAGAATGCGTTAAAAGAAAGAGAAAAAAAGTTTACCGGGCGCTTGAGCCGAGAAGCCGGGGACGGCTGTGTCGGGGGATGGCGGTCAGCATAGACCACTTCGGTGCGAATGTCCAGCCTCCAGCCGCGTAAAAACGCTACAGCAACCGGCGGCAAATCCGATGCGGATACGGAAATCTAATCCAAAATTCGGAATAAATCAATCCGGTCGGTCCGCATCCGGCCAAAACCGTTGCCAATGACCGCCGCGAATGACCGTCGCTAAGAGGCGTTGGAAATCGGGCGCTTTTCTGTTAGAATGACCGATTGTCGACATTGTTCTCGATAAAATCCGTGAGTTGGGATTTCGAGACCGCGCCGACCTTGGTGGCTTCGACATTGCCGTCCTTGAAAATCATCAGGGTCGGAATGCCGCGAATCCCGTATTTCGGCGGTGTTTCAGGGTTGTCATCGATATTGAGTTTGGCGATTTTCACGCGCCCGCCGTATTCTTCGGCCAATTCGTCGAGAATCGGCGCGATCATCTTGCACGGGCCGCACCATTCCGCCCAGTAATCGATGAGCACCGGAATATCGGCATTGAGAACTTCTTCCTCAAACGATTCGTCGCTGACATGCACAATTTTGGAAGACATGGGTAATCGACCGATTATCTAAATGATGACGCTGACTATGCCGCGATTATCCGAACAAATCAAGTATTTCAGCGAAAAATAAATCCCCCGCCGGGTGGCGGGCCGCAACTGAACACAGAGCAACATGACCGAAAAGCACCTTACCAATCAAAAGTTTACGCAATTCAACCTCGATCAATCGCTGCAACAGGGGTTGCAAGACGCCGATTTCACCTACTGCACGCCGATTCAGGCGGCCTGCCTCCCGGCGGTGCTGGAAGGCCGGGATGTGGCCGGCCAGGCGCAGACCGGAACCGGCAAAACAGTGGCCTTCCTGCTGGCCTGCGGCCACTACCTGCTGACCCACCCGGCGGCGCCCGGGCGGCGGCCCGGCCAGCCGCGCGCGCTGATCCTCGCCCCGACCCGGGAACTGGCCATTCAGATTTACCGTGATGCCCGGATTCTCTGCAAGCACACCGGCTTCACCTTAGGCCTGGTGTATGGCGGCACCGGCTACGACGAGCAAAAAGCCATGCTGGCCGGCGGCGCCGACATCCTGATCGGCACCCCGGGCCGCCTCATTGATTTTTTCAGGCAGGGCCTGTATGACCTCGCCTGCGCGCAAGTGGCGGTGCTCGACGAGGCCGACCGCATGTTCGACCTGGGATTCATCCGCGACATCCGCTTTCTTTTGCGGCGCATGCCCGCCGCCGGCGAGCGCCTCAACCTGCTGTTTTCGGCCACGCTGTCGTTCAAGGTCATGGAACTCGCCTATGAGCACATGAACAACCCCGAAGAAATCAAGATCGAGAGCGGCACCGTGGTCGTTGACCAGGTCACCGAATACAGTTTCTACCCGGCGCAAGAGGAAAAACTGCGGTTGCTGGTGAACCTGTTGAAGCGCGACCACCACGAGCGCATTCTGGTGTTCGTCAACACCCGGCACGCGGTCGACAAAGTCGCCGGCGTGTTGACCGCCAACGGCATCGGTAACGGCGCGCTGTCCGGCGATGTTCCCCAGCGCAAGCGCGAGCAACTGCTGGAATCCTTCAAATCCGGAAAAAACAAAGTGCTGGTGGCCACCGACGTGGCCGCGCGCGGTTTGCACATCCCCGATGTCAGCCATGTCTATAACTTCGACCTGCCCCAGGATGCGGACGATTACATTCACCGCATCGGACGCACCGCCCGGGCCGGCGCCAGCGGCGAGGCGATTAGTTTTGTCTGCGAGCGCTATGCGTATTCCATCATGGACATCGAGGAAACCATCGGCCACGCATTGCCGCGCCGGGACATCGGCCCGGACTTGCTCGAAGACATCGAGATGCCGGGCGCCGGCCGGCCGCGGCAAAGCCGCGACCCCGGACGAAGGCGCAAACCGCACGCCGACCAAGCGCCAGGACACAGGCCGGATCGTGCACCGTGCGGCGAAGCGGTGCAGCGCAATGCGCCCGGCCCGGCCCCCGCTCCCGACCCCGTGATGCGGCCCGCTCCAACTGAGCCGGCAGCACCGATGACCCACGCCGAACCACCCGCCGTGAAACGCCCGGCCCGGCCGATTCCGCCCCCTGCGCCGACCCAACCTCCGGCGCCGCCGTTAGCGAGAACGCGATTTAGCCGCCGCTACGGAGAGATTCCGGCGGTCGGCTGACCCCCCGCCCATCACCGGTTGCATGCCGACTGTTCGGCTTTGTCCATTAAATCGGCCAGCGTCGCCGCATCGCCGATGTGATTGGCCAACATCAAAATCAGCGACAGATTGAACTGATCCGACTGCTCGTCGTCGAGCGATTCGTGAACGGCCACCAGGCGCTCGTAGAACGCATCGGCGTCGTCAAAGTTGTTCGCCAGGCTCATCCGCTTCATGCGCCGACTGCGTCCGCTTGCCGGCTGGGGTGGGCTTTGCTGAACGCGCTTTGCCGGGTGGCGTGGTCGTTGATGCGCACGAGTTTGGGGTAGGCGGACACATCCAGTTCCCAGCGCGCGGCGTTATACATCTGGGGGATTAAGAACACATCGGCCAGGGTCGGCGCATCGCCGAAACAATAACGCCCCGAAGCGTCCGCCATTTTCTCCAGGTTCACAAAAGAAGCGTGCATCCAGTGGTGCATCCATTCGACCGCTCCCTCTTCGGAAAAACCGTGCCGATCCTTAAGGCGCCGCAACACGCGCAGGTTGTTGAGCGGATGAACCTCCATGGCGATGTCGCAGGCAAACGCCAGCACCGCGGCCCGCCGGGTTGAATCCGCCGGGATAAGCGCGGGCTCGGGGTATTCGCGCTCCAGATAATCAAGGATGGCCATGGACTGGCGAATGCAGGCGCCGCCGCTCAACTCCAGCGTGGGCACCAGCGCCGTGGGATTCTTGTCGCCATAGCGCTGTTTGTCGTCTTCGGAAAGCAGGTTGACGGGCGCCAACTCACACCGCACCGCTTTCAAGTTCAGCGCGATGCGCACCCGGTAGGTCGCCGAGGACCTCCAATAACCGTGGAGTTTCACCGTTTCACCACCGTTTGCTCGATGCTGCCGAAAAGACTGTTGCCGCGCGCGTCGGTCATGTCGATTTTCACGCGGTCGCCGAATCGAAGAAACCCGGTGCGCGGTTTGCCGTGCCGGATGGTTTCGATCATGCGGGCCTCGGCCAGACAGCAGAACCCGCGCGACGCATCGCGGTTGGAAACGGTGCCGGAGCCGATGATCGTGCCGGCGCCGAGGGGCCGCGTTTTCGCGGCGTGGGCGATGAGTTCCGCGAAGTTGAACTGCATGTCGGTCGCGCAGTCGGGATGCCCCAGCCATTGACCGTTGATCCAGGTGCGCAGGGGCAGGTGAATTTTGGCGTCCTTCCAGGCGCCCCCCAATTCATCGGGCGTCACCAGGACCGGCGCAAAAGCGGTCGGCGGCTTGCCGTGCACAAAGCCGAAACCCTTGGCCAGTTCCGCCGGGATGAGGTTGCGCAGCGAGATGTCATTCAACATCCCGATCAGTTGGATGCGCCGCTCAGCCTGTTGCGGCGGGCACGCCGCCGGCACATCGTCGGTCACCACGCAAATTTCCGCTTCCAGGTCGATGCCGTGCCGCTCGCTGCCGGCGGCGATGGGGTCCCGGCAGCCCAGCAGGATGTCGGAGCCGCCCTGATACATCAGCGGGTCGGTCAAAAATGTGGACGGCATCTGCGCGCCGCGCGCTTTGCGAACCAGCTCAACATGATTGAGATACGCGGAACCGTCCAGCCACTGGTAGGCGCGCGGCAGGGGCGCACCCAGTTGCTCCATGGCCATCGCCCGCCCGTCGATGTCACCCGATTGCAGGGCGCGGTAAACCGCGGCCAGCGAATGGCGGGCGCGGCTCCAGTCATCGAGCGCGGCTTGCAGAGTCGGCAGGTCGGCGGGGGCCTCGGCAAAACGGCTGAGGTCGCGGTTGACCACGACCAGCCGGCCGTCTCTGCAGTCGTTTTTAAGCGTTGCCAGTTTCATCGGGTGGTTGTTGGTGAAACGTTTTTTTGAGGGGCCTCCAGCCGTCGCGGTAGTCCGCCTGGCGTTGCGGACTCTCGGCCGCATACCGGGTGACGCGCTGCGGCAGGCTGCTCTCGAACATGAACGCCAGGGTGTTTTCCAGCTTGACCGGTTTCAACCGGGCGCGGCTGGCCGCTTCAAACGCATCGGCGTCGGGGCCGTGCGGCAGCATGGAGTTGTGCAGACTCATCGCCCCCGGGTGAAAGCCGCGCGGTTTGGCGTCGTATACCCCGTCGATCAAACCCATGAATTCGGACATGATGTTGCGGTGAAACCACGGCGGGCGGAAGGTGTCTTCGGCGACCATCCATCGCTCGGGAAAGATGACAAAATCGACATTGCCGACGCCCGGCGTTGATGACGGCGAAGTCAGCACGGTAAAAACAGACGGGTCGGGGTGGTCGAAGGCGACCGCCCCGAGCGGCGAAAAAGCGCGCAAGTCATACTTGCACGGCGCATAGTTTCCGTGCCAGGCCACCACATCCAGAGGCGAGTGGTCGATCTCGCAGGAGTATAAATCGCCGCCCCATTTGGCCCACAGGCGGCCGCGCCCCCGGCCTTCTTCATAAGCGGCCACCGGGTATTGGAAATCACGCGGGCTGGCCAGGCCGTTGGCGCCGATTGGCCCGCGCTCGGGCAGTTCAAAGCGGGCGCCGTAGTTTTCGCACACATAGCCTCTGGCGCTCCCCTCTGGCAATGCGACGCGGAAAACCACGCCGCGCGGGATGATGACGATTTCGCCCGGATGCGCTTCCAGTATGCCGAACTCGGTGTCGAAACGGACCCCGCCTTGCTCCGGCACGATGAGATATTCGCCGTCCCGGTTGAAGAAATAGTCGTCGGTCATGGATGTATTGCAGGCATACACATGCGCCGCCATGCCGGTGTGCGCGTCGCTGTCGCCGGCCGTGGTCATGGTCAGCATCCCCGCCATAAAGTTGGCCGGATGATCCGGCGGCGGCGTGGCGCTCCAGCGCTGCGCGCCGATGGGCAGCGAATGCGGCTCGCGGCAGGGGGCGGTGCGAATGTGGCCGGGGGATTCGGCGCGAAAGGCGCCGGCATGTTTGACCGAAGGCAGCATTCGATACAGCCACGAGCGCGCGTTGGCGTGCTTTGGCATGGTAAACGCGGTGCCGCTCAACTGCTCCGCATACAGGCCGTAATTGCACCGCTGCGGCGAGTTGCGGCCCCGCGGCAGGGCGTTCGGCAACGCCTCGGTTTCAAAGGTGTTGCCGAAACCGGTCATGTATTGCAGTTCAGGCATCCGCGTTCAACGCGCGCCGCGCTGCCGTTCAAGCGCCGCGATGACGGCATCCGGTTCGCGGTCGCGCCACACGCCCAGGATATGCTGGTCGGGGCGAAACAACACATAGCCGCCCGTGTCGCCGACATAATGCTTTTTCATCAAACCCTGCGAGTCGAGATATTCCCCTTCCCCCTGCCGGGCATCGCCGATATGAACGACATCGCAGGCTGCGGCGCGCCCCGGCCACGCCACCGCCGGGCGCTGATACGCGACCATGGTGTAGTCGCGAATGTGCCTGAGCAGATAACTGCGCGCGCCGGTGCGGGCGTGAATGAGCGGAATGTCGAGGCCCGCATCGCCGGCCCGGACGCGGATGCCGTTGGGATGATCCTTGAACGGGCCCAGGTGGCGGTAGGAAAAAGGGCGGCTCATGCGCCCGGCGTTGACCATGTGCACGGCGAAGTCGTGGGAGCGCGCCAGTTTCAGCACGGTGTCGCGGATGCGTTTGGACCTGGCGCTCTTCGGGGTCATGAAATCGGTGGTGCGCGACGAGTTCAGAATGTCCTCATCGCTGGCGGCGACGCGCTCGGCGTCATAACTGTCCAGCAACCGGTCGGCGGCATGGCCGTGCAGGACTTCGGCCAGTTTCCAGCCGAGGTTGTCGCTGTCCTGGATGCCGCCGTTGCCGCCCCGCGCGCCAAACGGCGAGACTAAATGCGCGCTGTCGCCGGCGAAAAAAATGTTGCCGTGGCGGAACCGCTCGATGCGCCGGCAGGTGAACAAGTAGACCGAGCACCAGACGATTTCAAAGTCCAAATCATCGCGCCCCAAAAAGGCGCGAATGCGCTTGCGCACCGAGCGCCGGTCGCGGTCCAGGCGCAGTTGCGCTTTGGACACCCCGGGCCCGGTGTTCAACTGAAAATCAACCCGCCACAGGTTTTGCGCCTGCTTGTGCAACAGCGTCGATTGGCCGTCGTGAAACGGCGGCTCAAACCAGAACCGGCGCTCGTTCGGAAAATCGCCGGCCATCTCGATGTCGGCGATTAGGAAACGGTCGTTGAACCGCCGGCCGGCAAAACGCAGGCCGAGTTTTTCCCGCACCGTGGATCTGGCCCCGTCGCAGGCGGCTAAATATTCGGTGTCGATGCGGTATTCTCCGCGGTCGCAGCGCACGGTCAGGGCAACGCCGCCGCCGGGATGCGCCCGCACACCGGTCAACCGGTTGGCCCAGCGCAAATCAATTTGGGGATATTGCGCGCACGCCTGCAACAGCAGGTATTCGCAAAGCGGCTGCTGCAAATTGACGAAAAACGGGTTTTCGGGAAAGGTGTCGGGGGTCAGCCGCAGGTTGTAGATTTGCTCTTGTCGGTGGAACACGCGGCCCACCTGCCATTGAACGCCGGTCTCGCGCATCGGCCCGGCGATGCCGAGGCGGTTGAAGATGTCCAGCGTGCGCCTCGACCAGCACAGCGCGCGCGAGCCGTCCGACAGACGGTCCGACTTTTCCAGCACCACGCTTGGCACCCCGCGCTGCGCCAGGTCGATGGCCAAAGTCAACCCAATCGGGCCGGCGCCGGCGATGACCACCGACTGTTCGGAGTCGCGGTGGCACGAATGCACAAACTGCAGTTTTTCAACCTCTCGCCAGTGCGGGCAGGCGGTGTTCATCGGGCCCCCATCCATCAGTCGCTCAGTTGCTCCCACATTTCCAGGTCGCGCTGCGCGGTCCAGATGCGGGGGTGTTCCAGGCCCTGCGCCTCGTCGTATGCGCGGGCGACATTGAACGGCTGGCAATGTTCAAAGATGGCGAAGTCGCCGAACTTGGGGCGCATGGCCTGGTTGCAGGCGTCGAACGCCTCCTTCAAGCCGCGCTTTTCGGCCACGCTGGACTTCACCGAATCATACAGTGTGGACAGAAAATCCCGCGTCAACGCCACGCCCTCGGCAATCATCGCCGCATCGGTCAAGGCGTCGCCGCGCCCCGGAACCAGCGCCTGAATATCAAATTGCACCAGGTTGTCGAGGGTCGCCGGCCAGTCGGCCAAATGGGCGTCGCCGCAATAGCAGGCGGAGCGATATTCGACCAGGTCGCCTGAAAACAGGACCTTGCTGTCGGGCACATAAACGACGATGTCGCCGGCCGTGTGGCCGCGCCCGAGGTGATGCAGTTGCACCTCCCGGCCGCCCAAATACACGCGCATCGAGCGGCTGAAGGTGGCGTTCGGCCAGGTCAGCCCGGCGATCTCCTCGTGCCCCTCGAAAAGGCGGGGGAATCTGCCGAATTCCGAATCCCAGTCCTGCCGCCCGCGCTCAGCGACATCATCGCGCGCGCGGTCGCTCATGATGATTTGCGATGCGCCATAAGCGCCCGCCCCCAGCACCCGCACGGCGTGATAGTGGGTCAGCACGATGTGGCTGACCGGCTTGTCGGTGACCGTGCGGATGCACTCGATGACTTTGCGGGCCAGCCCCGGAGTCGCCTGGGCATCGACCACCATCACCGAATCATCGCCGATGATGACCCCGGAGTTGGGGTCGCCTTCGGCGGTGAAACCGTAACAGCCGGAGCCCTTCGGCCCCAGTTCGGCAAAGGTGACCGGCTTCGGGTCAAGATCGCCGGTGGAGGCGAAGGTTGCGGGTTGAGTCATGTCGGTTTTCGCCAGGCGATGAAGTGGGTTGAGAAGGCCGGTTCAATGCGCAATCCGGCCGGCGGCGGCGCAACAAACCGCCGGTTCGACGGCACCGATGCGGCGCCAACCATCACTGCGGACTCTTCACGCGCACCGCCTTGCCCTGCGACCGGGGCAGCGTCCCCGGCTCGTGAAACACCGCTTGGCTGCTGATGCCGATGGTGTCTTTAATGCGCTGCTGCAGGGTTTTCCCGGCCGGCTGGTGAGGCTGGCCGGGTTGATTCATCTCGACATGAATGAGCAATTCATCGAGGCGGCCCCGGCGGGCGATTTCCAGTTGATAGGTGGCCGACAATTCCGGCATCTGCAGGATGTGTTCCTCGATTTGAGACGGATAGACGTTGACCCCGCGCACGATCATCATGTCGTCGCTGCGCCCCTTGATGCGCATCATGCGGCGCATGGTGCGGGCGGTGCCGGGCAACAGCGCGGTTAAGTCCCGGGTGCGGTAGCGCACCAGCGGCGTGCCCTCCTTGGCCAGCGTGGTGAACACCAGTTCGCCTTCGCAACCGTCGGGCAGGGTCTGCTGCGTTTCCGGGTCGATGATTTCCGGGTAGAAATAATCCTCCCACACGGTCAGCCCGTCCTGGGTTTCCAGGCACTCCTGGGCGACGCCGGGCCCCATCACTTCGGACAGCCCGTAGATGTCGGTCGCCTTGAGGGCGGTGCCGGCCTGGATGGAATCGCGCATCGCGCCGCTCCACGGCTCGGCGCCGAAAATGCCGACCCGCAGCGACCATTGCCGGGGGTCCCACCCCTGGGCCATGTATTGGTCAACGATGTTGAGAAAGTAAGACGGCGTGACCATGATGATGTCGGGCCGCAAATCGTGAATGAGTTGCGCCTGGCGGGTGGTCATACCGCCGGATACCGGGATCACCATGGCGCCTAATTTCTCGGCGCCGTAGTGGGCGCCCAGGCCGCCGGTGAACAATCCGTAGCCGTAGGCGACATGCACCACGCTGTGGGCGTCGCCGCCGGCGGCGCGAATGCTGCGGGCCATGCAGTGCGCCCAGTCGTCTATGTCCTTGCGCGTGTAGCCGACGATGGTCGGCTTGCCGGTGGTGCCGCTCGACGCATGAACGCGCACGATGTCCGAAGGCGGCCTGGCGAACATCCCAAACGGATAGGCGTCGCGCAAATCCCGCTTGGTGGTGAACGGAAACCGGGCCAGATCGCTCAACTCCTTCAGGTCGTCGGGATGCACGCCGCATTCATCGAAGCGGTTTTTGTAAAAACCGATGCGCTCATAGCAATGCCGCAAACTCCACCGCATCCGCCGCAACTGCAAATCGCGCAGTTCATCGGCGCCGGCGCGTTCGATTTTGTCCAGGGGTTCAAGGTTCGGCATGTGGTTTTCCTGAAAAACGCGGTCCGGCGGAAAAAGCGCTTCAGCCCCGCTTCTCCCGCCTTTCGATGATGGGTTTTTGAGTGGTGAAGGATTTGCCGCGAAACAACGCGACGAGTTGCTTTTTCTGATTGCGGATTTCGATGTCATAGACGCCGGTCCATTTCCCCCGTTTGCGCTCGCTGCCGTGGGCGCTTAGAACATCGCCGAGGAGAGCCGGGCGCAGGTATTCGATTTGGCAGCCGCTGGCCACCGTCACCCGGTTGTAACCGTTGCAACTGCACGCAAAGGTGCTGTCCGCCAGCGCAAAGATCAACCCGCCGTGGCAGACATTGTAGCCGTTGATCATGCTGCGGGTTACCGGCATGCGCAACTTCGCCCAGCCGGCCCCCGCGCCCTCCAGCACCATGCCGAGCCCCGCCGAGCAATGGTCTTCGCTTAGCATGGTTTCCACGCACCGCAACGCCAGGCGGTCATCCTGTTCGCGCAGCGCAGCGCATTGGCGCTGTTCAATCGGGCGCTCCACGGCCTGGGTTTCCTTACTGGCCGGTGAATTGGGGTTTTCTGCCGGCGAAGAAAGCGTCCACCCCTTCGCGGTAATCGGCGCTGTTTCCGGCCAGGCGCTGAAAATCCTTTTCCACCTCCAGTTGCCGGTCAAAGTCGTTGACCGCCGCACCGCCAAACACCCGCTTGGTGTATCCCAGCCCCCTGGTCGGCGCAGCGGCCAGCCGGGCGCAGATTGTTTCGGTTTGGTCGTGGAAGTCGTCTTCATATACCGCCCAGGCCAGCCCCCACTCCAGGGCCTGCGTGCTGCTGATGGTCGCGCCCATCAGGGCCAGCGCGGTGGCGCGCCGCAGGCCGACGGCGCGGCTCAACAACCACGAACTGCCGGCGTCCGGCACCAGGCCGATGCGGCTGAAAGCCAGCACCAGGGACGCCGACCGGTGCATCAGCATGATGTCGGCCGCCAATGCCAGGCTGACTCCGGCGCCGGCCGCCACCCCGCCCACCGCGCTGACCACGGGGATGTCCAGCGCCGACAAGGCGCGCATCAGCGGGTTGTAGTATTGCTCCAGCATTCGCCCCAAGTCGCCGCCGGCCCGGGCGTCGATGCCGGGGTCGGACAAATCCTGGCCGGAACAAAAGCCCCGGCCTTTGGCGCTGATCAACAGCGCGCGGGCGTCCGAGTCGGCCACCTCTCGCACCGCCCGGTTCAACTCACCGAGCATGTCGGCATTCAAACTGTTGAGCGACTCGGGGCGGTTCAGGGTAATCACCGCCAGTCGGTTTGTGATGCTGAAAATGATGTTGTCCATGATCCACTCTCCACGCGGCCGGCAAAATATCACGAATACCGCTTCCGCGCAAACGGCCCGTTCAATAATCGAACGACAACGACAGTTTGCCGTCTTGCGGCCGGGACTGGCAGGCCAGGACGAAACCGTCGGCGATGTCTTGCGCTTCCAGCGCGTGGTTTTTTTCCATCAGCACCCGGCCCTGCAGGATTTTGCAGCGGCAGGTTCCGCAGACGCCGCCGGCGCAGGCGAAAGGCAGGGCGATATGCTGGCGCGCCGCCGCCGCGAGCACCGACGGGTCGCGGTCGCAATAGTTGAATTCGCGCCGTGTGCCGTTCAAGATGACGCTGACGCGCGCCACGATGCGGGCCGCCGGGTCGGGGCCGCGCACCGACTGCGGTTGGGGAGAGTCGGAGGCGTCGAGGCGGCGGGCCGGGGCGAAGTGTTCGCTGTGGATGCGCGCGCCGTCCACGCCGCCGGCGCGCAGGAATCGGCCGCACGACTCCATCATCGGCGGCGGGCCGCACAAGTAGAAATGCCGGAAATCCGGCACCCGCAACAGGCGCTTGTCCTGCAATCCGCCCAGCGCGGCGGCGTCTATGCGGGAGTTGCGCCAGGCCACGGCCTGCTGCTCCCGCGAGGTGAAAAAGTGCAGCGTGAAACGCGCCATGAACCGGTTCTTCAACTGCATCAGGCGCTCCAGAAACATGGTGGATGCGGTGTTGCGGTTGGCATACAGCAGCAGCGCGCCGGCCTCGGGGTGTGCGCCGAGGAATTCTTCCAGCATGCTGATCACCGGGGTGATGCCGCTGCCGGAGGCGATGAACAAACTCTGCTGGCGCGGATGTTCGGGCGGACGCAGGTAGAAACGCCCTTGCGCACCACTGACCGCCAGCCGGTCGCCCGCCTTGCAGCGGCGCAGCCAGTCGGAAAAAACGCCGTTTGGCAGCAACCGCACGCCCAGGGCGATTTTCCCGGATGACGACGGCTCGCAGATCGAGTAGGTGCGATAGATTTCCCGCCCACCTGCGGTGACCCTGACCGAGACATGCTGGCCGCTTCGGTGGGTGATGCGCCCCCGGTCCTGGTCTTGCAACGGGGACAACTCGATCACCCGGGAGTCGCCGGTTTCGGCGACGATGGAGCGAATCGCCACCGGGAAAAACCCGCGCCTGGCCGCGGCCGGCGGGCTCATTTGAAAACCTCGAACGGCTCCCGGCAACACCGGCACCTTGCAAACCGCTTGCAGGCGGTGGCGCCGAATTCGCTGACCGTCTCGGTGTTGTCGCTTTGACAATGGGGACAGCGCACGCCTTCGCAGGCAACGGCGATGCCGTTTGCCATCAGCAACTTGCGCCCCGCCTCGGTGACATCGGTGGATTGCCAGGGCGGCGACAGTTCTTTGACGATGCGAAACGATTCCACTCCCGCCTCGGCCAGCGCCGCAGCGATGTTTTGCTCGATCATGGTCATCGCCGGGCAGCCGCTGAAGGTCGGGGTGATCACCACCGTATACTGCCCGCCGCCCTCCTCGATGCGGCGCACGATCCCTAAATCGCAGATGGAGATCATCGGCAATTCCGGGTCGCGCACCTTGCCGAGAATGGCCTTGATTTGCGCGGTGCCGGCGGCGTTTTCGGCTACCATGCGGCCCCCGCGTGTTTGCGCGCCAGCACCTGCATTTCGGCGAGAACATAACCCAGGTGTTCGCTGTGGCGGTTGTGTTTGCCGGAAGGATGGTGAAACGCCAGCGCCTCGCCAAGCGCCAACCCCAGGGGCCGCACCACGGGCAGCACGCTTTGCAGCCACGCATCCTTCAGTTGCGCAAAGGCGACTCGCGGTTGCTTGACGGTTTTTTCATAGTCGGCGGGAGTGAAAAATTCCCCGCACAACGGCCAGAGATAGTCCAGCGCGACCCGCATTCGCCCGGCGCTGTATTCGGTGCCGCCGACCATCACCTTCATCCAGTGCGTGGAAAACCGCAGATGATAACCGACCTCAACCGCCGCTTTCCCGGCGATGGCGGCGACCGGCGGGTCGCCGGCCCGCGACAACTGGTTCAATGCCAGATGGTGGAACGCATCATACAAAAACAACTTGCCGACGGTCATGGCGAAATCGTCGTTGGGCTGCTCCACCAGCAAAAGGTTGAAGTATTGATCGTCATCGCGAAAATACGCCAACTCATCCTCGCTGGTTTCAACTCCGCGCGCGGCCAGGGTTTCAATCAGGCGGCCCAGCCACAACCGCGCCTGCCCCAGGTGGTCCAAACCGATATTGGCCAGCCCCATCTCCAGTTCCAGTTCCGGCGCATGCGCGCACCACTGGCACAGGCGGTGGTTCATGATTAAACCGTTGTCGGCCAGGTGCAGGAGAAGTTTTTCCTGCGCGTTCAAGTCGCCGGGGTGAAATGTCATCGCGCCCTCGTTGCCGGGTTAAGGTTTCAATACAACAAACGGGGCAGCCACAAACTGACCGCCGGAAACAAAATCAGCAGCAGCAGGCGAACCAGGTCGGCGCACCAGAACGGCAGCACGCCGCGGAAAATCTGCCTGGGGGTCAAGTCGCGGATGATGCTCGACAGCACGAACACATTCAAGCCGACCGGCGGCGTGATTAAACTGATTTCGGTGATCACCACCACCAAAATGCCGAACCACACCAAATCGAACCCCAGTTGCGAGACTATCGGGAAAAACAGCGGCACGGTCAGCAGGATCATCGACAAACTCTCCAGAATCATGCCCAGCACGATATACACCAGCATGATCAGGATGATGACGAAATAGGGGTTGACCGACCACGATGCGATGAGCGCGGTCAACTCCTCCACCACGCCGGTGTTGCTGATGAAACGGGAAAAAATCAGCGCGCCGATGAGCAGCGAAAACAATTTCACGGAAGTGACGGCAGCGCCCTTGAGGATGTCGATCAACACGGCGGGGGTGAGAGTTCGGCGCAGCAAACCGATCAGAAATCCGCCGAAGGCGCCGATGCCGGCCGCTTCGGTGGGCGTGAACACGCCGAAATAGATGCCGCCCATGATGACCGTGAACAACAGGACGGTATGGTAGACGTTTTTCAGCGCGCCCCATTTGGCCCGCCGGTCCTCGCGGCCGCCCGCCGGGGCGATGTCCGGGCGGCGCCACACCACCAGTTTGATCGCCACCACATACAATACGATGCCGAGCAGCCCGGGCAGAAAGCCGGCGGCGAACAATTCGCGAATGCTTTGCTCGGTGAGCAGGCCGTAGATGATCAGGATGACGCTCGGCGGGATGAGAATGCCCAGCGTGCTGCCGGCGGAGATGGACGCACTGGCCAGGCTGGTGCCGTAGTTGAGGCGTTTCATTTCGGGATAGGCGATGCGGCCCATGGTCGCGGTGGTCGCCAGCGATGAACCGCACACCGAGGAAAAACCGCCGCAGGCGACGATGGTGGCCACCGCCAGGCCGCCGCGCTTGTATCCGAAATAAACATAGGCCAGCCGGTATAAATCTTTCGACAACCCGCCCTGGGCGACAAAATCCCCCATGAGCAGAAACAGCGGGATGACCGACAATTCGTAGGACTGGGTGACCGACACCGCGGTTCTGGCGATTAGATAGACCACTCCCTTCCAGTTGAAATCCCACCAGCCGGTTTCGGTCAACAGCCCCTGGGTCACCGCGAAACCGAAAAAACCGACTACACCCATGGCCGCCAACAGCGGTATCCTCAGCAAAATCAGCAACAACAGCGCGGCAAAACCGAACAGCGCGACGGTCATGGCTGACCGTCCCCGGCGGCATCAGCGGTGAACAGAATGCAAACGCTCATGGCCCCCGACAGCAGCAGTAAAAACGCCATCAGGAACAAAAACACATCGTTCGGCATTTCCAGAATTTCGGTAACCAGCGCATCCCGGCGGGCGCGGAGCCCCAGCAGGAAAAGCCCGTAACCCAGGGTCAGCAGGCAGACGCTGACCACCGCTTGAACGACGCGGTTGCGGATGCGCTTGAAGCGCGCGCTGAAGCGGTTTTCGAGCAAATCGACGGCGATGTGGTCGTTGTTGCGGCACAACAGCGGGAACGCCGCGAAGATGATCAGACTCAGGCAAATTTCGGTCAACTCACTGGAGCCGGCCAGCGGCTGATTAAAGCCATAGCGGCCGATCACATCGACCACCGTGATCAACATCAAAATGAACAACAGGAAGGCCGAGATGACCGACAGATACTGGCTGATCCGGTGACGCAAATGACACCTCCGCTGGCCTGGCCGCCCGCAGCCTCGCGCGCGGCCGGCGCCAGGCGCTACATGTTTTTCACGCCCGGGTGAAGCGGAAAGGCGGTCGGGTGGCGGTAGCCTTTGCCGGCCGCCGGCTTAAACAGCGAGTGGCGCTGGCCCGGCTCGCTGGCCGTGACCGCATCGGCGCGCACCACCCACAAACTCTCTCCTTCATTGCGCCGGGTGTATAAATCCCGCGCATGCAGCAGAGCCTCTTCGGGGCCGGTGGCCCGCAGGCTGCCGACATGCTGATGGCCGGCGGCGTGATGGGAGCGCACAAACACCTCGTATAACACCGTGTCGTTCATGACGCCCCCGTCAACGGGCCAGGGTGGAAAAAAAAAACTAAAACGGATAGGCGCGCGCCACCTGGCGAAATTCGCGCAATGCCCCGGCCGCATCCACCGGGCGGTCCGCAACCGATTCAAGCCAGTCGCGCTCGATGTCGCCGGTCAGGGCGGTGAAGCGCTCCACATCGGCATCCGACCAGTCGACGATTTGCACGCCGGCCTGCCTGGCTTTGGTGATGCCGATGTTATCGTTCTCGCCCCAGGCGCGCCCGGCCAGCAGCGACAGACTCTCGCCCGACACCTCCATGATGGCTTCGGCGTCCTTGGCGCCGACCTTTTTCAGAAAATCGGGGTTGATGAAGATGCCGAAACTGCCCAAATACATGCCCGCCGGCGCCTTGTAGATGAAACGGGTTACCTCATACAGGCGCATGGTGTTCTGCTCACCGACCGGCATGAACACGCCGTCGGCGACGCCTTGCGAAAGAATTTCATAAACTTTGGAGCCGGGGGCGGAGATGCCTTTGACACCCAGCGACTCGGCGATCTGGGTCTGCACGCCGCCGCCGATGCGGATTTTCTTGTTCCTCATGTCGTCCAGCGAGTCGACCGGCTCGCGCAGCATGATCTGCCCCGGGCCGTGCAGAAACAACCCGGCGAGCACCATGCCCCGGTGCTCGTTGGCCCTGGCCAAATACTTCCGGTGAACGCGCCAGTATGCCAGCGACGCCGCCTCGGCCTCGGCGCCTAACAGCGGCAACTCGGCCATCCTGGTCAGTTTGAATTTCCCCGGCAGGTAGCCGTGAAACGACCACCCGGCATCGTAATTGCCGTCCTCGACATCGCCGAAAACGCCCTTGGGATGCCCCTGGTGGTATTTGAGTTGCAACTGCACCCGGCCTTCGGTGGCGATGTCGATCCACTCGCCCCAGGTTTTCAGCACCACGGCGTTTTGCGGATGCTTGGGGTTGAGCCAGGTGCCGACGGTCATGTCCACGGCAAACACCGTGCCGCTGACGCACAGCGAGCCGGCCAGCAACGCGAATCGATACAATGATTTCATTTGTTTGACTCCTCTGGTCATCTGATATTGACGATGCCCGGCATTCTATACCGCCAGGCATACAGACTCAAGGCCGTATAAAAGGTTCACCCGGCCGCCTCTTCAACGATTTTCAACGCCTCGCGAATCACCTCAACCCCGGCCCCCTGCCCTGACCCCTGCCCCGACAAATGCCGCCGCCAGCCGCGCGCCCCCGGCTGCCCGTGGAACAGCCCCAGGATATGCCGGGTCAGATGCCGCAGATAAACCCCGCGCGCCAGTTGCTGCTCGACATAGGGCAGATACGCCCGCACCGTTTCAACCCGGGTGGCGGGCGCCGCATCCGCCGCTTTGAAGATAACCCGGTCAACCGCGCTCAGCATCCACGGACGATGGCGCGCCTCGCGCCCGATCATGACGCCGTCGACGTGCCGCAAATGGCCGAGCGCCTGGTCGAGGGTACTGATGCCGCCGTTGATCGTGAAGCGGATGGCGGGGAAATCCCGTTTCAGGCGATACACGCGCTCGTAACGCAACTTCGGGACCAGGCGGTTCTGCTTCGGGCTCAGGCCCTGCAACCAGGCTTTGCGGGCGTGGATGATGAAGTGCTCGCAGCCGCTTTGCGACACCCGGGCGATGAACGCCGCCAGGTGCTCATAACTGTCGCGGTTGTCGATGCCGGTGCGGGTTTTCACCGTCACCGGAATGGCGACCGCCGCGCGCATCGCCGCCACGCAATCCGCCACCCGGCCGGGCTCGGCCATCAGGCAGGCGCCGAAGCGGCCGTTCTGAACGCGCGCGCTGGGGCAGCCGATGTTGAGGTTGACCTCGTCGTATCCGGCCTCCTCGGCGAGGCGCGCGCACCATGCCAGTTGGGCCGGGTCGGAGCCCGCCAGTTGGAGCGCCAGCGGGCGCTCGCGCGGGTCGAAATCCAGGAAACGCGCGCGCTGGCCGTGGATGACGGCGCCGCACACGGTCATCTCGGTGTATAATTTCATGCGCCCGGAAAACAGGCGCAGAAACATCCGGCAGTGCCGGTCGGTTACATTCAGCATCGGCGCAACGGAAAATTCCGCAACCATCGGCATATCCGAATCAGTCCGCATCGGATTCTAACACCGACGGCGGCCGCATTGATTACCCGCAGCGGCGGCGCAAAAAACGGTTGCTTTTGCCCCCGACTCGGGACATCCTGCACCCCCCAATCCGACAACCGACAACACGCTTTGAATAACCTGCGCCAGACCCTGGAGCGTTTGTGCCGTTTAGGCCTCGACCGCCACCTCGCCCGCCTCAACCGGGGCATCGAAAAAGAAAGTTTGCGCGTCGATGAACACGGCACCCTGGCGCACACCCCGCACCCCCGCGCGCTCGGCTCGGCGCTGACCCACCCGACCATCACCACCGACTACTCGGAAGCGCTGCTGGAATTCATCACCCCGACCCACACCAGCATAGACGCCCTGCTGCAAGACCTGTTCGACATCCACCACTTCACCTACCAGAATCTCGACCGGGAAAAACTCTGGGTCAACAGCATGCCGTGCATCGTGCGCGGCGCCGAGCACATCCCCATCGCCCGCTACGGAGCCTCCAACATCGCGCGAATGAAGGAGGTATACCGGCGCGGGCTGAGCCTTCGGTACGGCAGTTTGATGCAGACCATCGCCGGCGTTCACTTCAACTTCTCGATGCCCGAAGCGTTCTGGAGCGAGTTCCTGGACAGCGATGACGAGGCGGCCATCCGCGACCGCAAGTCGGTTTCCTACTTCGGCCTGATTCGCAATTTCCACCGCCATTCGTGGCTCATCTGCTATCTGTTCGGGGCTTCGCCGGCGGTCTGCAAAACCTTCCTGCAAGGCCGCGAACACCTGCTGGATGACTTCGATTCGCACAGTTTCTACGCGCCCTTCGCGACTTCCCTGCGGCTCAGCAATCTGGGCTACAACAGCGACGCCCAGGCCGGCATCGACATCAACTACAACAGCGTCGAAGGCTTCGTCCGCTCGCTGCGCCGGGCGATCCGCATGCCGCATCCCGAATATCGGCGATTCGGCGTCAAGGTGGGCGGCGCCTACCGGCAACTCAACGCCAACCTCCTGCAAATCGAAAATGAATTTTATTCGGTGATCCGCCCCAAACGCATCGCCTTGTCGGGCGAAAGCCCCACCCACGCGCTGCAGCAGCGGGGCGTGCAATATGTCGAAGTGCGCAGCATCGACCTCAACCCGTTCGTCCCGGTCGGCATAGACGCCGACTGCATCCGCTTCCTCGACATGCTGCTGCTTTACTGTCTGTTTTCCGGCAGCCCCGACATCAGCCGCACGGAATGGGAATGCGCGGCGGAAAACCGCCGGCGCGCGGTCATGAACGGCCGGCGCGCCGGCCTGGAGCTGTGCGAGCACCCGAAACCGACCGGGAAACCGAAACAAAAAGTGCGCCCACGCTCGTTGGCCGAGCGCGCCCGCCGCCTGCTGGACGACATCGCGCCGCTGGCCGAGTTGCTCGAGCAAGTCACCGGGCAAGCCTACCTGTCGTCGTTAAGCGCGCAGGCCGCCAAGGCGGAAGATGCGTCCCTCACCCCTTCGGCCCAAATCCTTCGGCAAATGTCACAGCAGCGGGCCAGTTTCTTTGAATTCGCGATGGGCACCGCCGAACAGCACGAAGCGCGCTTCAAGCAAGCGCGAATGAAGCGCAGCGACCACCAAAAAATGCAGGCTGAGGCGAAACGCTCCCATGTTCGGCAAAAGGAAATTGAAGCCCGCGACCGGATGACTTTCGATGATTTCCTCGCCGATTACTTCCGGCGCCAGAACCAGGTTTGAACGGCCGGGCAAAACCGGGATTGCCGCCGAGAGTATAAAAGTCTGCCCGGCGCAAGGGGGCTGGCCGACCCGGGATGAGCATCCGCCGGCCACCCGAGCCGCGCAACGGCGAGCCCCGGCACCAGGGATGGGACCCTGAGCCCCGGTCGAGCCATCGCCGAACAATACCCGGGAGGCCGGAGAATGAGGAGACTGCAAACGCATTATTGAAATTTTTTCGGCGCCCCTTATAATAATCGGCACTGTTTCAACAGAAGGCCTCAAGGGGCTGGCGACCGCAACAGCGATGAGCAAAATTCAGGTTGATAATCTGCAAAAGCGCTTTGGCGCGCTGGTGGCGGTGGATTCCATCTCGTTCACCGTG
>JAPPQJ010000058.1 GCA_028817015.1 Gammaproteobacteria bacterium | reverse complement strand
AGTCCTTGTACCCGGCGGCATCCATCACGCCGCGAAAGATGTCGCAGGCATCCCAGGCGGCTTTATTGATGTCTTTCTGATTGATGTGTTTGTTCATGCGATTCTATGGCGAACTGTCCGGATGGCGGCGGCGGCCTCTCCCCAGAAACGCTACCGCATCATCGGCCGGGTGTATTTTCAGCCGTTCCTATTCTAAACTAACGGCCTACCCGTTGTCGACGCGTATACAAGTTCAATACATATGAGACTCAGCGGTCTCTGTGAGGCCTCGTCCTGCGTGGTGACGATGTTTTCGATTTCGGAACTGGCCAGCGCTTCCTGCAAAAACAAGGTGTCCAGCAAAATCGCCTGATTGGGAAGGCTGGTTGCGCGCCCCCTTTCATTTCGCCCAGCACCACGCGCGCCTGCGCTAATTTTTGCAGAATCGGAACGGTTTGCAGGCTCACGCGGGGAGGAACCCGTTCCAGTGAATAAGCCTTTTTGGTCATCTGGAAATCTCTGTGCCAGAATCGCTGGTTGGCAAATATGTATACAAAAACCCGGTTTTACATACATATTGAGGGGTATATGGTTAAGAAATACACATTTTCCGTTTATTTCCGTTCTCCGGAGCCGTCATCTTTAGGCAATATACACACAAAAGCACATTTTCGTATGCATATATCCCCGATTTGTATATGAAACACCCCTCTTCAACAAGGGTGCACCCGTCCATCCCCGCCTGTCTGTATTTCCAGCCGTTTCTACTCTAAACTAACCCGCACCCCGTCCGTTGACCGAGATCTCCAGCGGTTGTGTCCGCAGCCACCGCCGGCCCCGCCGCCCGAACGCCAATCCCGATGCCCGACAACCGCCCGCCGCCGTTGCTGTCGTTGCGCGGCATGACCAAAACCTTCCCCGGCGCGGTCGCCAACCGGGAGGTGGATTTGGATTTGCGCGGCGGCGAGATTCACGCGCTGTTGGGGGAGAACGGCGCCGGCAAATCCACGCTGGTGAAGATGATTTACGGCGTCCTGAAGGCCGATGCCGGGCGCATCATGTGGCGCGGCGAGGAGGTCGATATCCGCGACCCGGCGGCGGCGCGCAAACTCGGCATCGCGATGGTGTTTCAGCATTTCTCGCTGTTCGATTCGCTGTCGGTGCTGGAAAATATCGCGCTGGGGCTGGCGCCCGCTGCCTGGGCCGGGCGCGGCCGCCGCAATGAACTGCGCAGCCGCATCCACGCCGTTTCCGCGCGATACGGGCTGCCGCTGCACGCCGACCGCCATATGCATACATTGTCGGTCGGCGAGCGCCAGCGCATCGAAATCGTGCGTTGCCTGCTGCAGGCGCCGAAACTCCTCATCATGGACGAGCCGACCTCGGTGCTGACCCCGCAGGAGACGTCGCGGCTGTTCGAGACGCTGAAGCAGCTGGCCGCCGAAGGGCTGGCGATTTTGTATATCAGCCACAAACTGGATGAAATCGCCGCCCTGTGCCGGCGCGCCACCATCCTGCGCGGCGGGCGCGTGGTCGATTGCGTGCAGGTGGCGGACCAGAACGCCCGCTCGCTGGCCGCGCGGATGATGGGCGAGGAGTTGCCGGACGCCGACTTGCGCCCGCCCGCCGCAGCCGCCACCGCAGACCGGCCGGCGCGGCTGGAGGTGGCAGGCCTGAGCCGCGCGCCTGCAGCCGGAGTCGCGGGCGGCGTGGCGTTGAAAGACATCAGTTTTGCCGTGCGCGGCGGCGAAATAGTCGGCATCGCCGGGGTGGCCGGCAACGGCCAGGACGAGTTGCTGTCGGCGCTGTGCGGCGAGTCGCCGCCCAAGCCCGGCGACACCGGCTGCATGGCGATAGACGGCCAGGCATGCGCCCTGGCCGGCGCCCGCCGGCGCCGCCGCATGGGGCTGGCCGTGGTGCCCGCCGAGCGCTTGGGGCGCGGCGCGGTGGCCGGCATGAGTTTGGCCGAGAACGCGCTGCTGACCGCCTTCGAGCGCCTGCCGCTCATGAGTCACGGTTTCATCCGCGCCCGCGCCTGCCGCCGTTTCGCCGCGGCGGTGGTGGCGCGCTTCAAGGTTAAATCGCGCGGCGTCGACGCGCCCGCGGCCAGCCTGTCCGGCGGCAATCTGCAGAAATTCATCGTCGGCCGCGAACTGGGCCAGTCGCCGGGTTTGTTGGTCGTGGCGCAGCCGACCTGGGGCCTGGACGCCGGCGCGGCGCAGGCCATTGGCGTGGCGTTGCGCGACCTGGCCGAGCGCGGCGCCGCCATCGTGGTGATTTCCCAGGACCTGGACGAACTGATGTCGCTGTGCGACCGCATCGCCGCGATTTGCGCCGGGCGGTTGTCGCCACTTTTCGATACGCGCGCGGTAAGCGTCGAGCGCGTCGGCTTGCTGATGGCCGGCGCCGATGCCGGTGACAACGCCAACCGGGCGGCGCGCGATGCGGGTTGAATTCATCAGACGCCCCGCGCCGTCCCGGGCGATGGTCTATCTGTCGCCGCTGCTGGCGCTCGGCATTTCTTTAGTCGCCGGGACCGTGATGTTCGGCGCCATGGGCGTGCCGCCGGGCGGGGCGTTGTATGCCTTTTTTGTCGAGCCGCTGACCTCCGCGTATGGCTGGGCCGAACTCGGCGTCAAGGCCGCGCCGCTGCTGCTCATTGCGGTGGCGTTAGCGGTCGGCTTCCGCGCCGGGGTGTGGAACATCGGCGCCGAAGGGCAACTGACCTTAGGCGCGATTTGCGGCGGCGGCATCGCGCTGTGGCTATACCGCGTCGATGCGGCGTGGGTGCTGCCGCTGATGTTGGCGGGCGGCGTGCTCGGCGGCATGGCGTGGGCGGCCATCCCGGCGTTTCTGAAGACCCGCTTCAACACCAGCGAAATCCTCACCAGTTTGATGCTCACCTATGTGGCCGCGCTGCTGCTGAGTCTGCTGGTGCACGGCCCGTGGCGCGACCCCGACGGTTTCAACTTCCCCGAGTCGCGCCTGTTCAGCGACGCCGCGACGCTGCCGGTCATCCTGCCCGGCACCCGGCTGCACCTCGGCCTGCCGTTCGCGCTGGCCTTGGCGGCGGCGGTGTGGGTGATGCTTTCGCGCAGCCTCGTCGGCTTCCAAATCAAGGTCATCGGCCAGGCCCCGGCGGCCGGCCGATACGCCGGTTTCAGCGAGCGCGCCACGGTGTGGTTTTGCTTCGCGTTAGCCGGCGGCGCGGCCGGCCTGGCCGGCATCGTCGAGGTGTCCGGGCCCATCGGCCAGTTGCTGCCCGGCATCTCGCCCGGCTACGGCTTCACCGCCATTATCGTCGCCTTCCTCGGCCGCCTGCATCCGCTCGGTGTGGCGCTCGCCGCCTGTCTGTTGGCGCTGTCCTACCTGGGCGGGGAAGCGGCGCAAATCACCCTCAATTTGCCGTTGGCGGTCACCGGGGTGTTCCAGGGCATGCTGCTGTTTTTTCTGCTGGCCTGCGATGTGCTGATTCTCTACCGCATGCGAATTCGCTTGCGCAACCGCCACCCCGGCAAGGCGGCCGCCTGACATGGACCTCCTCATCGCCGCCATGCTGACCATCATCACCGCCGCCACGCCGCTGCTATACGCCGCATTGGGCGAGTTGGTCGCCGAGAAGTCCGGCGTCCTCAACCTCGGCGTGGAGGGCATGATTTTGCTCGGCGCGGTGTGCGGATTCGCGGCCGTCACCTTCACCGGCAACGCCGCCGCCGGCATCGCGGCCGGCGCGCTCGGCGGCGCCGCGTTGTCGTCGGTGTTCGCGCTGTTGGCGCTCGGTTTGCAGGCGAGTCAAGTGGCCACCGGCCTGGCGCTGACCATCTTCGGCACCGGCCTGAGCGCGCTGCTGGGGCAGGATTTGGTCGGCGCCGCCTACGACGGCCTGCCGAAGTTGGCGGTGCCGCTGCTGTCGGAAATCCCGCTCGCCGGCGCCCTGCTGTTCCATCACGATATTTTAGTCTACGGCTCGTTGGCGCTGCCGGCGGCGGTGGCGTGGTTTCTCACCCGCACGCGCGCCGGGCTGGTGCTGCGCGCGGTCGGCGATTCTCACGAAGTCGCCCACGCCATGGGCTACCCGGTGATTCGCATTCGCTGTCTGGCCACGCTGTTCGGCGGCGCCTGCGCCGGGCTGGCCGGCGCCTACCTGTCGCTGGCGTATTCGCCGCTGTGGATTGAAAACATGAGCGCCGGGCGCGGCTGGATCGCGCTGGCGTTAGTGGTGTTCGCCACCTGGCGGCCGTGGCGGGCGCTGGCCGGCGCCTACCTGTTCGGCGGCATCACCATCGCGCAACTGCACGCCCAGGCGCTGGGCGTCGCCATCCCCTCGCAGATCATGTCGATGCTGCCGTATCTCGCCACCATCGCCGTCCTCGTGCTCATCTCCCGTGACAAAAGCAAAATCAAACGCAACGCCCCGGCGTGTATCGGCCGGGCGTTTCATCCGTCTTCCTGAATTTGCTATGGTGGGCGCGAGATAAGAATCAAGATTTCAAGACACGCTAAACGCTGGGCGAAACTTTATAAAATACCGGATTCGGTCATTGAGGGAATTCTCACAGAGGCGGTATTGGGCGCGGGAAATCAGGAAATCGTCCGCGATGTTCCGGGTTTTCTTTGTCCAATTAAGGTTGTCGCCAAAATGGAGAACAACACCGTGACCGTCATCACAACTTACCCGCTCAAAGCCGGAGTGAAACGATGAAAGTGCAATACGACCCGGCGGTGGACGCGCTGTATCTGGAACTGGGAACGCAAGCGCCGGATGGCGTGGTCGAGGTCGCGGCGGGGGTTCATATCGACACCACCGGCCGCGGAGAAATTGTCGGCATCGAAATTCTAAATGCGTCCGAGAAAATCAACATCGACACCTTGCTGACTTACACGCTCGATTTTGACCCGGGCATCATGCGGCCGGTGGCAAAAGCGCCTGCCCGTCGAGATGACCGCCCGGAAAGATCCCCAACCTGAAACCGGCGAGGACATCATGAACGCCAACATCTTGCCGGATGCAGCCAATTCCACGGCGCTTCAAAGCCATCGGGCGGGCGCAACAAGGGGCCGACCCCGCCGCATTATCGATGGCGGTATGAGGGCCGGATACGCCCGGCGGCGGGAATAAAAAACCGCCCGTGGGACGGGCGGTTAATGGTTGCGTATCATCGAATGAAGTTGCTGGCCGGATGTGTCCAGCATTTCAGTGTGGCGAAAGAACAATTTCTTTTGTTTCGCCGCCGCTGACAGTGACGCGTTGCATCAATTCCCCTCCTTCCTTGTCCGGGATAATACCACGGAGACACGGATTTTGACTCGGCACTTCCCATGTAATCGAGAGGGTTACATAGAAATCGCCATCAGCAATATCTTTGAACACAAAACTGCCTTGCGCATCGCAAATACTCTTTTTGTTGAAATTATGGTATGCAGGAGAGTCGGGGGCAAATTCGGGGGTAGCGGTGGGGACGCGGGCGGGCGGGGCGGCGTGTGCCGGGGGCGGCGATTTGTGTTATGTTCCCGCCGCATCGCAAGGCGGCCGGCCGGTCATCGGCGCGGCGCCGTCACCGTCATTTCGGAGGAACCCTATGAACCGCAAAACCCTGAACAAACTCGCCGCCGCCATCGCCGCCGGCGTTTTTCTGGCCGCGCCCGCGCATGCCCAAGTGGACAACGCCGGCTTCGTTTATGTCGGGCCCATCGGCGACCACGGCTGGACTTACCGCCACGATGTCGGGCGGCTGGCGGTGGAGCGCGAACTCGGCATTGACACCACTTTCGTCGAAAGCGTCAGCGAAGGCGCCGACGCCGAGCGGGTGATTCGCAAGTTGGCGGCCGGCGGCAGCGACATTATCTTCACGACTTCGTTCGGGTTTATGAACCCGACCATCCGAGTCGCCAAACAATTCCCGCAAGTTAAATTCGAGCACGCCACCGGCTACAAACGCGCCGCCAATGTCAGCACTTATTCCGGGCGTTTCTACGAAGGGCGCGCGGTCATCGGCACCATCGCCGGGCACATGACCCGCACCGGTCAGATCGGCTATGTGGCGTCGCATCCCATTCCCGAAGTGGTGCGCGGCATCAACGCCTTCACCCTCGCCATGCGCAAGGTCAACCCCGAGGCGACGGTGAAGGTGGTGTGGATTAACTCGTGGTATGACCCCGGCAAGGAGGGCGACGCGGCCAAGGCGCTCATCGACGACGGCGCGGACATCATCACCCAGCACACCGACTCGCCGGCGCCGCTGCAGGTCGCGCAGCAGCGCGGTGTGCATGCCTTCGGCCAGGCCTCCGACATGATTGCCTTCGCGCCCAAAGCGCAACTGACCGCGATTATCGACAACTGGGACAGATACTATGTCGAGCGCGTCAAGGCGGCGATGGACGGCACCTGGAAGTCCGCGGACATGTGGGGCGGCATTCGCTCCGGCATGGTCGAGATGGCGCCGTATGGCGATGCGGTGCCGGCCGATGTGCGCGCCGCCGCCGATGCGGTCGCCGCCGCCATCGTTGACGGCCGGCTTCATCCCTTTGCCGGCCCGGTCAACAACCAGGCCGGCGAGCAGGTGGTGGCGCCGGGCGAGACGCTCAACGACAAGGCGCTGCTGGGCATGGACTGGTATGTCGAGGGCGTGCAGGGGCGGTTGCCGAAGTAATCGTTGGTAATAGGTCGGGAGCGCGCGACGCCATGCACATGGACGCCTTTATCGACCGCCTGCCGAAGGCCGAGTTGCACTGCCACATCGAGGGCACGCTGGAGCCGGAGATGATGTTCGAGATGGCGGCGCGCAACGGCGTGCCGCTGGCTTATCAATCGGTGCAGGCGGTGCGCGACGCCTATCAGTTCGAGCGCCTGCAGGATTTTCTCGACATCTATTACCAGGGCATGGCGGCATTGCGTGTCGAGCGGGATTTTTACGACCTGGCCCGCGCCTACCTCGAAAAGGCCGAGGCGCAGCGCATCCGCCATTTGGAGTTGTTCTTCGACCCCCAGGCGCATGTCAGCCGCGGCGTGCCGTTTGCCGCGGTGGTCGGCGGCCTCAGCGCGGCGCTGCAAAGCGCGCAGCGGGATTTCGACATCAGCGCGCGGTTGATCATGTGCTTCCTGCGCCACCTCGACCAGCGCGATGCGTTCAACACCCTGGAAATGGCCAAGCCGCACCGCGAGCAAATCGCCGGCGTCGGCCTCGATTCCAGCGAGCGCGGCCATCCGCCGGAGAAATTCACCGAAGTGTTCGCGCAGGCCCGCGCTCAGGGCTATCGCTGCGTCGCCCACGCCGGCGAGGAAGGCCCGCCGGAATATGTGTGGGGCGCGCTCGATGCGCTGCAAGCCGAGCGCATCGACCACGGCAACGCCGCGTTGGCCGATGAACGCCTGCTGGCGCGACTGGCGGAGCAGGCGGTGCCGCTGACCCTGTGCCCGCTGTCCAATGTCAAGTTGCGCGTGATCGACGATTTGGCCGATCATCCGCTCAAACAAATGCTCGACCTCGGTCTGCATGTTACGGTCAACTCGGACGACCCCGCTTATTTCGGCGGCCACTTGAACGACAACTACCGGGCCATCGCCGCCGCGCTTGACCTCGGCCCGGTGGTGCTCGCGCAACTGGCGCGCAACAGCGTCAGCGCATCGTTCGCCGACGCGCCCCGGCGTCGGGCGTTGTTGGCCGAAATCGACGCCTATATGTCGGCCCGGGCAACCCATTGAGGCGGCGCTTGCGGGCGGCGGCGCGCATTTTCGCCGCTTCGGTGGCGGCGCACAGCACGCCGGCCGGCAACCTGGCCGCCATGACCGAAAGGCAAATGATTGCGGCGTGGTATACTGCGCGCGCCCAAGATTGCCAATCCGACACTCCGCCGACCCCGTCTTTGCCATGACCTACCCGCGCGACCTGATCGGCTACGCGGCCCGCCCGCCGCAACCGAACTGGCCCGGCGGCGCGCGCGTGGCCGTGCAGTTCGTGGTCAACTACGAGGAGGGCGGCGAAAACAACATCCTCCACGGCGACCCCGCATCGGAGGCGTTTCTGTCCGAGATAGTCGGCGCGCAGCCGTATCGGGAGGCGCGTCATTTCAACATGGAGTCGATCTACGAATACGGTTCGCGGGCCGGTTTTTGGCGGTTGCACCGGCTGTTCACGGCGCGCGATATTCCGGTGACGGTGTTTGCGGTGGCGATGGCCATGCAGCGCAATCCGCAAGCGGTCGAGGCCATGCTTGAAGCCGGCTGGGAAATCGCCAGCCACGGTTACCGCTGGATCGACTATCAGTTTGTGCCGGAAGCGCGCGAGCGCGAGCATTTGCAGCAGGCGGTCGATATTCACCGGCGCATGACCGGCAGCGCGCCGGCCGGTTTCTACCTCGGCCGCACCAGCCCCAACACCCACCGCATCACCGCCGAATACGGCGCTTTCACATACAGCGCCGACAGTTACGCCGACGACCTGCCTTACTGGGAAACCCGCTACGCCAAGCCGCTGCTGATGGTGCCCTATACGCTCGACGCCAACGACATGCGTTTCGCCAGCGCGCAAGGGTTCAACAGCGGCGAGCAGTTTTTCGCCTATCTGAAGGATGCGTTCGACACGCTGTATGCGGAGGGCGGGGCGCAGCCCAAGATGATGTCGGTGGGCCTGCACTGCCGGCTGGTCGGGCGCCCCGGCCGGGCCGCATCGCTGGCGCGCTTCCTCGACTATGTGCGCGAGCATCCGGGGGTGTGGCTGGCGCGCCGCATCGACATCGCCGAGCACTGGGCCTGGCGCTTCCCCAATGACGGCCGATGACGCTTGCCGGGGTGCCGGGGTGAGCCGTTTCTCCACCCGCTGGGTCAACTTGGCCTCCGCCAAACTCGGTGCCGCCGCGATCCGGTGCAGCGATGATTTTTTCGCGCCGATGGCGCGCATGCTGCAGGATCAACCGCCGGTATTCATCGACGGCAAATACGATGACCACGGCAAGTGGATGGACGGCTGGGAGTCGCGGCGCAAGCGCACCGAAGGGCACGATTGGTGCGTGGTCAAGTTAGCCCGCCCCGGGGTCATCCGCGGCATCGAAATCGACACCACCCACTTCACCGGCAACTACCCGCCGGCCGCCTCGGTGGATGCCTGCCACCACCCCGGCGATGACCCGGACGATGCCGCTGAATGGCGCGAGATCATCACCCAAACCGCTTTGCGCGGCGACAACCGGCATGCGTTCGAGGTCGGTGACCGGCGGGTGTATACCCACATACGCCTCAACATCTTCCCGGATGGCGGGGTCGCCCGGCTGCGCGTGTATGGCCGGCCCAAGGTCGATTGGGAGCGTCTCGCCGGCGCCGGCGAGACGGGGCTCGTGGATTTGGCGGCGGCGCTGAACGGCGCGGTCGCGCTCACCTGCAACGACCAGCATTTCGGCTCGATTCGCAATCTGCTGACCCCGGGGCGCGGCGTCAACATGGGGGACGGCTGGGAAACCCGCCGCCGCCGCGAGCCCGGCAACGACTGGGCGTTGATCGCGCTGGCGCATTGCGGCGAGATTAAAAAAGTCGAAGTGGACACCGCCCACTTCAAGGGCAATTATCCCGACCGGTGCAGTTTGCAGGGCGCCAGACTGGAAGGAGGGGGGGTGCCGGAGGATTTGCCCCGGCTCAGCGAATCGTGGGCCGAATTGCTGCCCCAAGTCAAACTGCAGGCCGACCGCGAACACGCATTTGAAAAAGAAATCGCGCACATCGGCGCGGTGACCCATATACGGCTGAACATCTACCCGGATGGCGGGGTCAGCCGCCTGCGTTTGTTCGGCATCGCCGAGCGCGCCGGATGACTCACCCCATGGCCGGCGACCGGCCCCGCCCCAAAACCGAACTGACCGCCCGGCCCCTGAGCGCCGCCGCATTCGCCGATTTCGGCGAAGTCATCGACCTGAACGACCTGCGGGGCTTTGCTCAAATGCGCATCAACGACGGCCTGACCACGCGCTTCCACGATGTGTTCTCCATCGACACCCTGGACGCCGGCGGGCGCACCGTCGCCAGCGTGTTCCGCACCCGGCCGCTGCCGCTGCCACACCGCGTGCGGGTCATGGAGCGGCATCCGCTCGGCAGCCAGGCGTTCATCCCCATGGACAACCTGCCGTTCTTAGTTCTGGTCGGCGCCGAGACTTCGCCCGGCGCGCCGCTGACCGCCGCGCATTTGTCCTTGTTCATCACCAGCGGGCGGCAGGGCGTCAACCTGCATAAAAACACCTGGCACCACTTCCAGATCGTGCTCGGCCGGCAGCGCGATTTCCTGGTCATCGACCGCGCCGGCGGCGGCGGGAATTTGGAAGAAAGCCGGGTCGAAGGAGAGGTTTGGATTGCCGCGCCGCAGGGGCCGGGCTAAATCACCCGACCCGCCCGCCGCCCCGCTTAGTCGGTCAAGCCGCCAGCTTCCACTTAATCGAACAGCCCATGCTCGGCTGCTGATGCGCCGGGCCGCGGCCGGTTTCAGCGACCTGCCGCATGGCTTCCAGCAACTCCGGTTTGCGCCCCGCCGGCTCGCTCATTTTGGCGTCGTCCAGGCGGCCACGGTATTGCAGTTCTCCGGCGCGGTTGAAGCCGAAAAAATCCGGCGTGCACACGGCCTTGAAGGCGCGCGCCACGCTTTGGTCCTGGTCCAGCAGATACGGGAAAGGGAAGGCGTGCCGCTCGGCGAACGCCTGCATCATTGCAGGGCGGTCGTCCGGGCAGGCGTGAAAATCGTTGGGCATCACCGCCAGCGTAGGGACGCCTTGGTCCGCCAGCGCGGCCGCATCCGCCACCAGGCGCCCGATCACCGCCTTCACATAGGGGCAATGATTGCAGATAAACGCCACCAGCAGGCCGCCCGGCCCGTAACTTTGCGCCAGCGAAACCGCCTGGCCGTTGAGGTCGGGAAGGGTAAAGTCGGGCGCCTTCCAGCCGAAGTCGCACACGGGGCTGTCCAGTAACATGTCTTCATCCGGTGGTTCAGTGAACCGGCATTATAGAAGCAATCCGGGTTGCGGTGCGCGCCGCATCAAACACGGCGCGCATGGCCCGGTGCGCGGGGGCCCCGCCCCGGCCATATCAATTGACGGCGTGACAAACCGCGGGCCGCTTCTGCTAAAATGCCGTTGCAAGCACCCCGCACCGATGAACACCCCACGCCGTGCACCGGCGACAAGCGGCGAGCACGCAAACCAGGCGAAAACCGCCACCGGCGCAACAACATGTCCGAGCGAATCGCGCTAAACAACCTCAGCATCGACCGCGCACTGCACGACCTGGTCGCCGATGAAATCGCGCCGGGCAGCGGCATCGACGCGGCGCGGTTCTGGCGGGAGTTGTCCGGCATCGCCGCCGATTTAGGCGGCAAAAACCGCGCCCTGCTGGAAAAACGGGACGCGCTGCAGCGGCGGATTGACGCCTGGCATCAGGCCCATCCCGGCCGCCCGGATTTGCCGGCCTACAAAGACTTCCTCACCGGCATCGGCTACCTGCTGCCCGACAGCGGCGACTTTTCCGCGCGCACCGCCGGCGTGGACGAGGAAATCGCGGTCATCGCCGGGCCGCAACTGGTGGTGCCGGTGGACAACGCCCGCTATGCGCTGAACGCCGCCAATGCCAGATGGGCCAGCCTGTACGATGCGCTATATGGCACCGATGTCATTCCCGAGACGGAAGGTTGCAAGCGCACCGCCAAATACAACCCGGTGCGCGGCGCGCGGGTCATCCGCTATGTGCGGGATTTTCTCGACCGCGCGGCGCCGCTGGCGTCGGGCAGCCACCATTACGCGGTTAAATACACGCTGCGCTCGGGCACATTAATCGTGGTCATGGCGGACGGCTCGGAGGCCGAACTCGGTGCGCGCGAATGTTTCGCCGGCTACCGGGGCGACCCGCAGTCGCCGTCCGGCGTGTTGCTTAAGCACAACAACCTGCATATCGAAATTTGCATCGGCCAAGACAACGCCATCGCGCGCGGCGACCTGGCCGGCATCCGCGATGTGCGCCTCGAGTCGGCGGTTACCACCATCATGGACTGCGAAGACTCGGTTGCGGCGGTCGATGCCGCCGACAAGGTGCGGGTCTATCGCAACTGGGCCGGGCTGATGAAAGGCGACCTGCGCGCAAGCGTGGACCGTGGCGGTGAAACCATCCAGCGCGCGCTGCAGCCGGACCTGGAATTCACCGCCCCGGACGGCGCTCCGCTTCGCCTGCGCGGGCGCAGTTTAATGTTCGTGAGGCATGTCGGCGCGCACCTGTATACGGGTGCGGTGACTTTGGACGGCGAGGAAATCCCCGAGACTTTTCTGGACGCGATGGTGACCACGCTGGCCGCCAAACATGACCTGCGCGGCAACAGCGCATTTCGCAACAGCGGGGTCGGCAGCGTGTATGCGGTCAAACCGAAGATGCACGGGCCCGAAGAGGTGGCGGCGGCGGTCGAGTTGTTCGCGCGCGTCGAGGATGCGCTGGACCTCGAGCGCAACACCCTTAAAATCGGCATCATGGACGAGGAGCGGCGCACCACCGTCAACCTTAAAGCCTGCATCCGCGCCGCCGCCGAGCGCGTGGCGTTCATCAACACCGGCTTTCTCGACCGCACCGGCGATGAAATTCACACCTGCATGGAGGCCGGCCCGGTGGCTCGCAAGAACGACATTAAATCGACCCCGTGGCTGCTTGCCTACGAGGACTGGAATGTCGACATCGGGCTGGCGACCGGTCTGCCGGGGCGCGCCCAAATCGGCAAGGGCATGTGGGCGGCACCGGACAGCATGGCGGCGATGTTGGCGCAGAAAATCGCCCATCCGCGGGCCGGCGCCAACACCGCCTGGGTGCCGTCGCCGCTGGCGGCCACGCTGCACGCGCTGCACTATCACATGGTCGATGTCGCCGCCCGCCAGCGCGCATTGGCCGCCGCCGGGCGCGCCCGCCTGGACGACATCCTCACCCTCCCGCTGCTGGAGCGCCGCCTCAATGACATCGAGGTGGCGCGCGAACTGGAGAACAACGCGCAAAGCATCCTCGGCTATGTGGTGAGATGGATTGACCGCGGAATCGGCTGCTCCAAAGTGCCCGACTTGTCCGACACCGAATTAATGGAAGACCGCGCCACCCTGCGCATCTCCAGCCAGCACATCGCCAACTGGCTGCGCCACGGACTGGTCAACGAACCGCAAGTGCGCACCGCCTTCGAAAAAATGGCGGTGGTGGTGGACCGCCAGAACGCCGCCGACCCCGAGTATCAAAACATGGCCATGGCCTTCAACGGCCCGGCGTTTCAGGCGGCGTTGGATTTGGTTTTCCAGGGCCGCGAAGTCGCCAACGGCTACACCGAACCCGTGCTGCACGCGCGGCGGCGGGAGGCGAAAGGCGGGCGGTCGCCCGGGACTCGGGCCTGACGGCAAGGGGCCGCTTGGGGGGCGGGTATCGCGGGGGCGGGCATAGGCCCGCTTACCCCGACGACCCATTATCAATCCTCGCCGAGGCCGCCTGAGTCTCATATGTGGTGAGACTGTACAATGCAATGTCTCGCCATGAACCCCACCAGGTACTATTCGGCATCAAACCGCATATGCCCCGTGTCGCACTTCACGGTTGAGACCGTTACACCGTGCTCAATCTGTTCCTGTTCGCCGTATTGTGTTTGAGTTGGGGGTCCACCTGGGTCGCCATCAAAGTCGGCGTGGACGAAGCGCCGCCGCTGTGGTTTGCCGGCAGCCGGTTTGTCGTCGCCGGGGTTTTGATATTGTCGCTGGCCGCGCTGATAGACGGGCGCGGTTCATTAAAAGTGAACAGGCGCGACGCGGCTCAACTGGCGTGGGTCTCCGCGCTGGTCATCGCGGTTTGCTTTGCGCTTATCTTTTGGGGCGAGCAGTATGTATCCGCCAGTCTGACCGCCATCGTCGTGCAGGGCATGATTCCCATCTTCCTGCCGTTGTTCTCGGTCATTCTGCTGCGCGACCGGCTGCCGGCCGCGAAGATTCTGTCCATCGGCATCGGCATCGCCGGGCTGGTTATCGTGTTCCTGCCGTCGGTGCGCGCCTCGCTGTCGGCCGGCGGTGCGGGGCGCGGCAACCTCCTCACGCTGGCCGGCCTGACCGCCATCGTCATCGGCACCCTGTCCTACTGCTACGGCTCGGTCCAGAGCAAACCCATCCTCGCCCGGCATTCGGCGGTCGCCGTTTCCGGCTGGCAGAATGTCATCGGCGGCGTGTTGGTTTTGGCCGCCGCGTTGATGTTTGAAGCCGGCGCGGCTGAAATCGGCGCGGAGGTGTCCGGCCTGAGCGCGCGCGTGTTCTACGCCTGGCTGTGGTTAGTCGTGGTCGGCTCGGTCGTCGGTTTTGTGCTGTATATCGTCCTGCTGAAATCATGGGGCGCATCCAAACTCTCGCCGTATGCGTTCGTCACCCCCATCGTGGCCATCGGCATCGAGTATTTGTTATACGGCCGGTTAATCAATCGGTCCGAAGCGGCCGGCATGGCGGCGCTGTTCATCGCCGTGTATTTGGCGCTGAGAAACCCTGACAGCGCAAGAATTAAAAAAAAGCAAAACGATTGAGAAGTCATGCGTTCGCGACCGCCATCATGACATCCGCGCCCGACCTTTCCGGACTGCGCACCGCGGCGGTGCGGGTGATTGTGCCGTTTGCGCTCGGCTACTTTCTGTCCTACCTGTTCCGCGCGGTGAACGCGGTGATTGCGCCCGACCTGATCCGCGAGTTGCGCCTGGACGCCAACACGTTGGGCCTCCTGACCAGCATTTACTTCCTCACCTTCGCCGCCTTCCAACTGCCCCTCGGCGTGCTGCTGGACCGCTACGGCGCGCGCCGCACCGAGTGCACCCTGCTGCTCATCGCCGCCGCCGGGTCGGTCATTTTTGCGCTCGCCGACGGCGTCGCCGGGCTCATCGCCGGGCGCGCG
>JAPPQJ010000132.1:14342-14888 GCA_028817015.1 Gammaproteobacteria bacterium | reverse complement strand
GGACGCCGCCACTCGCGCATTCACCTGGCTGCGGTTTCAGAAGTCGTTTTAGCGCGGCAAGAAGCCGCACGCCCGCATCCCCTCTTGCCATCCCGCCCGGGATCATGTCCGGGGCGGGGGTCAGAACGCGGCGGCATCAGACAAATGGCTTCGGGAATTGTGGTATCATGACTCGTTGAATGAGTATTGTGCCGCGCGGCATGACCCCTGACTTTGCGGATTCTACGACGGATGCTTATGTTGATTCACAAACCGGGCCAATCGGCCACAAACCACCGCACCGCCATCGCGGTGATCGCGTTGCTCGCCGTATTCGCCGTATTGCTGGGCGGGTGCTCCATGTTCAAGGCCAAGGAGGAAGAGAACGCCAGCGCCGATGAAATGTATGCGGAGGCCAGGGAGAACATGGAAAAAAAGAACTGGCGCACGGCGGTTGAGCAACTGCGCGAACTGGAGGCCAAATACCCCTACGGGGTGCACGCCGAGCAGTCCCAACTCGACACCATCTACGCGCACTACCGCAACAACGACACCGGCCAGGCGGTG
>JAPPQJ010000132.1:0-14287 GCA_028817015.1 Gammaproteobacteria bacterium | reverse complement strand
GCGCACTACCAAGAGGACGATTCGCTGTTCGGCCGCCTCACCGGCCGCGACGACCTGAGCGACCGCGACGCCGGCCTCACGCGCAACGCGCTGGATGCGTTCAACGATGTCCACACCCTGTTCCCGGACAGCCGCTATGCCGCCGATGCGCGCGCCCGCGCCAAGCGCCTGCACCACGCCCTGGCCCGCCACGAACTGACCGTGGCCGCGTATTACTTCTCCCGCGAGGCCCGCGTGGCGGTGGTCAACCGCGCCAAGGGCATCGTCGAGAATTACCCGACTACGCCGGTGACGGAGGAAGCGCTGGCGTTGCTGGTGTTCACCTATCGGGAGATGGGGCTGGAAGCGTTGTCGGACGCCGCCCGGCGGGTGTTGGCGCTTAATTTTCCGCAAAGCCGGTATCTCGCCGGCACCGGCAGGGCAACGCTTGAGCGCCGGTTGCGCCGCCCCGGCGATGCCGGCAAAGGCGGGGATATCAAAATGCTGGAACCGGTGCTGACGCGCTTCGGCAGGTAAGCCGGGGTTCGCCGCTACGGTGGGCGGGAAGCGGTGAGGTGGCGGCTGTTCAGCGCGGCCCTCTCCCCCGGCCCCTCTCACCAGAGGGCGAAGGGTGTTTTGCATTCCTCATCGGGTGGCCGGCGCGGGTGTGTCCGGCAGGGGCGGGACCCGATGACCGAGGCGCGCAGGCCATATGCCTCCCCCATATGCCTCCCGGTTGGCCGTAGAAGTTGCTGTCTGAGCCGCGCCGGCCTCGCCCTTTCCATTATTTCCCCTCCGGTTTCTCCGGCCGGTAATACAGCAGCGTGCCGATGCGTTTGCTGTTAATGCCCCTGTGGCGAATCGGCAAGAAGTTGTAGCGCCGCCGGGCTCAGCCCTGAGTCAACACGCGCTCCGCCAAAGCGTATTTTTCCGCGGTGCGGGCGATGATGTCGGGCGGCAACTCCGGGCCCGGCGGGGTTTTGTCCCAGTCCAGCGTCTCCAGATAATCGCGCACGAATTGCTTGTCGTAACTTGGCGGGCTGCTGCCGGGCAGGTACTGGTCGGCGGGCCAGAAGCGCGATGAGTCGGGTGTCAGCACTTCGTCGATCAGGTGCAGCACGCCGTCTTCATCGAGGCCGAATTCAAACTTGGTGTCGGCGATGATAATGCCTCGCTGGCGCGCATAGTCGGCCGCTTCGGTATAGATGCGCAGACTCAAGTCGCGCACCCGGGCGGCGGTTTGCGCGCCGAGCAAATCGACGGTGTGCTCGAAACTGATGTTTTCATCGTGCTCCCCTATGTCCGCTTTGGTGGACGGCGTGTAAATCGCCTCGGGTAATTGCTCGGCCTGCTTGAGATCTTTCGGCAGCGCCACGCCGCACAGCGCGCCGGTGCGCTGATAATCGCGCCAGCCTGAGCCGATGATATAGCCGCGCACGATGGCCTCGACCGGCAGCGGCTTCAAGCGCTTGACCACCACGGCGCGGGCGCCGAGTTGCGCGCGCTGTTGCGGGTCGGACACCACATCGGCCAGCGGCGTGCCGGTCAGGTGGTTGGGCAGCAGCGACCTGGTGCGCGCAAACCAGAAGTTGGCGACCCGGGTCAGCACCTCGCCCTTGCCGGGAATCGGCTGCGGCAGCACCACATCAAAAGCGGAAATGCGGTCGCTGGTCACGATCAGCATCCGCTCGCCGCCCAGTGCGTAGATGTCGCGCACCTTGCCGCGGTTGAGCATTTCAAACTGCGGGAGATCGGAGTGGAAAAGCGCTTGATTCATGATGGTGGCACCGGTGGATGAGTTATTTGGCGATGGCCTCGATGGATTGCACCTTGCGGTAGTTTTTCGGCAGGAGGCGGCCGCGCCCGGCGCGGCTGCCGACATAGGGGTCGAATTCGGCCGGCTTCAGGATGCGGGGTTTTCCGCCTTTGGTGGTGATGCGAAGCGCTTCCCCCTCGCGGAAAACCGCCAGTTCCAGCACGCGCTCCTGGCCGTCCCGGTATGCCGCCTTGGGGATGTTGATCAACTTGACCCCCTTGCCTCTGGACAGCCGGGTCATCTCCCCCACCGTGAATATCAGCAGGCGGCCGGCGCTGGTGGTCACGCCCACCCAGTCGTCCTCGTAGTCGAACACCCGCTTCGGCACCAACACGCGCCCGCCCTCGGGCACGCGCAGAGCGGCTTTGCCGGCTTTGTTGCGGGTCTGCAAATCGCCCAGGCGGGCGACAAAACCGTAGCCGGCGTCGGTGCACAGCAAGTATTCGGTGTCCTCGCCGGCTAACATCAGGCCGCAGAACGAGGCCCCGGTCTGCGGGTTGAAAGAACTGCTTAGCGGCTCGCCAAAACCGCGCGCCGAGGGCAGGGCGTGGGGAGGCAGCGCATAGGTGCGGCCGTTGGAGTCGATGGCCACCAAAGCGTGGTTGGTTTTGCCGCGCACCGCGCATAGAAATCCGTCCCCGGCCTTGTAGTTAAGCGTCGCCGCATCCACCTCGTGGCCCTTGGCCGCCCGAATCCAGCCCTGGCGCGACAGCACCACGGTAATCGCTTCGCTCGGCGTCAAATCATGCGCGTCCATGGCCCGGGCCGCGCGGCGTTCGGTCAGCGGCGACCTTCGCGCATCCCCGTATTGCTCGGCATCGGCGAGCAATTCATCGCGCACCAGGGTGTTCAGTTTTTTCCGCGACTTCAGCAGCGCCGCCAGGCGTTCGCGCTCGGCCTGCAGTTGTTCCTGCTCGGCGCGGATTTTCATCTCTTCCAGTTTGGCCAGATGGCGCAACTTCAATTCCAAAATGGCTTCGGCCTGCGCCGCATCCAGTTCAAAGCGCTCCATCAGCACCGGCTTGGGCCGCTCCTCGGTGCGGATGATGGCTATCACTTCATCCAGATTCAAAAAGGCGGCGAGCAGCCCGTCGAGGATGTGCAACCGCTCGACCACCCGGTCCAAGCGAAAGCGCAGGCGCCGGGTTACCGTGGCAACGCGGAATTCCAGCCATTGCGACAGCAGCGTGCGCAAATCGAACACTGCCGGGCGCCCGTCCAGGCCGATCATGTTGAGGTTGACCCGGTAACTTCGCTCCAGGTCGGTGGTGGCGAACAGGTGTCCCATCAGGGCCTCGGCGTCAACCCGGTTGGAGCGCAGTTCCAGCACCAGCCGGGCGGGGTTCTCGTGGTCGGATTCATCGCGCAAATCGCTGACCATGGGCAGTTTCTTGGCGTTCATCTGGGCCGCGACCTGCTCCTGCACGCGCGCCCCGGACACCTGGTAGGGCAATGCGCTGATGACGATGCCGCCGCCCTCCCGGTGCCACACCGCGCGCTGGCGCAGCGAGCCGTTGCCGGTGTGGTAGATTTCGCGGATTTCACCGGGCGGGGTGATGATCTCCGCCTCGGTGGGGAAATCCGGGCCCTTGATGTGCTCGCACACCGCTTGCAAACCGGCGTCAGGGTCTTCCAGCAGGCGCACGCAGGCGCTGACCACCTCGCGCAGGTTGTGCGGCGGGATGTCGGTGGCCATGCCCACGGCGATGCCGGAGGCGCCGTTCAGCAGCACATTGGGCAGGCGCGCCGGCAGCCGTTTCGGCTCTTGCAAGGTGGCATCGAAGTTGGGCGCCCAGTCGGCCGTGCCCTGGCCGAGTTCATCGAGCAGTTGTTGCGCATAGCGGGTCAGGCGCGCCTCGGTGTAGCGCATGGCGGCGAACGATTTGGGGTCATCCTGGCTGCCCCAGTTGCCCTGGCCGTCGATCAGCGGGTAGCGGTAACTGAACGGCTGCGCCATCAGCACCATCGCCTCATAGCAGGCGGTGTCGCCGTGGGGGTGGAATTTGCCCAGCACATCGCCCACCGTGCGCGCCGATTTCTTGAACTTGGCGGCGGCGTGCAGGCCGAGGTCCGACATCGCGTAGATGATGCGCCGCTGCACCGGCTTCAATCCGTCGGCGATGCTCGGCAGCGCGCGGTCGAGGATGACATACATCGAGTAGTGCAGGTAAGCGCGCTCGGTGAAGTCGGCCAACGGCAGGCGCTCCAGCGCGGTCGGCCGCCCGCCCGCGGACTCGCTGGGTTGGGTTTTTCTCGGCATGAATGGTGAGTCGGGAAATGCGGGCGCGATTATAACAGCCCGCATGCCGGCCGGCTTACTTCTCCAGTAACCGCGGCATCATTTCCACTAAATTGCACGGCCGCGTGCGGTAATCCAACTGGTGGCGGATGAGTTGCTCCCAGGCCAATGCGCAGGCGCCGGGGGAGCCGGGGAGGACAAATACATAGGTGCCGTTGGCGACTCCGGCCAGGGCGCGGGACTGCACGGTCGAGGTGCCGATTTCCTTGTATGAAAGCGCGCGGAACATCTCGCCGAAGCCGCCCAGGGTTTTGTCCAGCAGCGGGGCCAGCGCCTCCGGGCTGCCGTCGCGCCCGCTGACCCCGGTACCGCCGGTGGTGATGACCGCCTGGATGTCGCGGTCGGCGATCCACGCCGACGCCGTCGCGCGGATTTGGTAAATGTCATCGGCCACGATGCGCCGGTCGGCGAGGTGGTGGCCGGCGTCGGTCAGCCGCTGCACCAACGCCGCCCCGGAGCGGTCGTCGGCTTCGACACGGGTGTCGGAAACGGTCAAAACCGCAATGCTGACCGGGATGAATTCCCGGGTGGAAGAGGCGGCCATGGGCGTTGCTCCATTATCGCAAATAATCGGTCGATGCGATATTATCCGCTTTCAAGCGATCCATAAAGCCCGCCGCCCGTGACCGTCCACATCAAGTGTTTTGCCAGTTTACGCCAGCAACTCGGGGTCGATGCCGTGCGCCTTGAGCACCGCCGGGAAATGACCGTGGCCGATGCGTGGCGGGCGCTCAGTGCGCAGCCGCCGCCGGGCAACCTGTTGTGTGCGCGCAATTTTGAGTATGTGGACTTCGACCAGACCATCGCCGACGGCGACGAAATCGCCTTTTTCCCGCCGGTCACCGGGGGCTGACGCGGTGCCGGTGGAAATTCGCCCCCGGCCTTTTGCGCCCTGGCTGGAACTTGGCCAATACCAGGACCGCCACCTGCCCCCCGGCGCTTTCGGCGCGTGCGCGGCGTTCGTCGGCAGCATGCGCGACTTCAACTGCGGCGAGCGCGTCCACGCTATGACCCTGGAGCATTACGCCGGCATGACCGAGCGGCAACTGACCCGGCTCACCGAGACGGCGCTCGCCCGGCACCGACTGATCGACGTGCTGTTGCTGCACCGCATCGGCGACCTGCGCCCGAATGATCCCATCGTGCTGGTGGCGGCGTGGTCGGCGCACCGCGCGGATGCGTTTGCGGCTTGCCGCGAGATGATGGAAACGCTGAAAAGTCGCGCCACTTTCTGGAAGAAGGAAAGCACCCGGGGCGGCGAGCGCTGGGTCGAGAGCAATACGCCGGCGTTTGAGGACCGATAGCGCCGGGGTTTGGCGCTTTTCCCGCTGTTTTTCACCGCCCAGGCCGCAACCCCTGATAGCCGAACCGGGCAGGGTTTTACAGAAGCGGCGCGATTGCCCGGTTCAACGCCTGTTCGGAAAGTTGCCCCAGTTGGGTCGCAACCAGTTCGCCTTTGCGGTTGAAAAAGGCGGTGAATGGCAACGGCCCTCCCGGCTCATTGCCCTGTTTTCGCATGATTTCTTCGCCGCCGGTAATGGCCACCAGCGACGGATAGTTGATGCCGATGCTGTCGCCGAAGGCGCGGGCGGTGTCCAGCAGGTCGTGGGCGATGCCGACGATTTGCACGCCCTGGCCACCCAGGCGCCGCTGGGTTTCAATCAACAGCGGAATCTCCTCCCGGCACGGCGGGCACCAGGTCGCCCAGTGGTTGACCACCACCACCTGGCCGAGCCATTCGCCGCCGTGGCGCAGTTGGCGGGCGGTGTCCGGCAATTCAATGTCGGCCAGCGCGGCGGGCGGTGCGCCGCCGCTGCGGGGCGAGTGCTGCCAGCCGAGGTAGATGCCGAGCGCCAGCGCCAGCAGGCTCAGCGCGGCCACGGTGATAAGGGGCGCCGGGGTTTTCACAGCGAGGTAATGAGCGCCAGGAAGTCGGCGCTGCCCAGGTAGCCGTAGAAATGCTTGTCGGCCAGCGGTGCGCCGTGGCGGTCGAAGAACAGCACAGCCGGCGGGCCGAACACGTCGAATCGTTTTTTCAGCGCCTTGCCGTGGGCGTCGCGCGGGTCGGTTACATCCACTTTCAGGGCGACGAAATCGCGCCGCAGAATGTCGGCCACGCGGGGGTCGCGGAATGTGGTTTTCTCCATGCGCGTGCAGTCCACGCACCAGTCGGCGTAGTATTCCAGCATCACCAATTGGCCGTCGGCGGCGGCGCGCGCCAGGTGGCGGTCCAGTTCCGCCACACTGCTGACCCGGGTGAACAGCGGCGCCTGCCCCGGCTGCGCCGGTTGCCGGTCGGCGGCGCCGGCAAACAGCCCGGCGGGCAGCGGCCTGAGCAGGTCGCGCTGGCCGGAAAAGCCGCCGATCAACGCGGCCGCCCCCCAGATCAGCAGCACTAAACCCGCCCCCTTGACCAGCCGCCGCCACCCGCCGGCCTGCGCCGGGGTCGGCTGAGTGGCGCCTAAATAGACGCTGACGATAATGAAAAACACCCCCCACAGCAGCAGCACCGGCACCTCCGGCAACACTCCCATCAGGTAAATCGCGACCGCAATCAGCAGGACCCCGAAGATGTGGTTGACGGTCTGCATCCATGGCCCGGCCCTGGGCAGCAGATAGCCGGCGCCCAACCCCAGGGCGATTAGCGGCACGCCCATGCCCAGCGCCATGGCCGCCATCATCGCCGCGCCTGATGCCGGGTCGCCGGTGGACACGGCGAGGCCCAGAAAGGAGATTAAGAGCGGCGACACGCAGGCGCCGACGATCACCGCCGAGACCGCGCCGAGGGCGAATACCAGCGGCGGATTGCCGCTTAGCCGGCGCGCCCGGTGCTGCCATTTGGCCTGTATGAACGAGGGCGTTTGGAGTTTGAACAGCCCGAACATCGACAACGCCATGGTGAGCAGCACCACGGACAACATTCCGATGGCCCAGATGTTTTGGAAATAGGCCTGGAGTTGCTCCCCGGTGGCGCCGGCCAGGGCGCCGATGGCGGCGTAAGCGGCGGTGCTCCCAAGCACATAGGCGAGCACCAGGCCGCCCGCTTTGCCCCGGGTCATTGCGCCCCCCTGCCCAACGATGACGGCGGACAGGATTGGCAGCACCGGCAGCACGCACGGGGTGAAAGTCAGCAATATCCCGGCCAGGAACGCGCCCAGCAGGGTGCCGAGTGAGGCGGCCGTGAACGCCGCCGGTGCCGATGGCGCGCTGCCCGGTTGAAGGGCGCCGTCGTTTGCTGAGGCGGCGGAGATGATGGCGGGCAGTTTCAGGGAGAAAGTCTTGTTGACCGGGGAATAGCAGATGCCGTCCCGGGCGCATCCCTGGTAGGTGGCGTGGACGCTGATTTCCGAGGCCGCCGGCCCCGGCCGCTGCAGCGTGATCGGCGCCGAAAAATCGTCCTGGAGGATGGCGATTTCGCCGAAGTAGGCGTCGTTTTTGATGTCCCCCGGCGGCAGCGCGACCTCCGCGAGGCGCACCCCGCCTTCGCTGCTGAACCGGATCTTGTCGCGATACAGGTAGTAGCCGTCGGCGATGGTGAACGCGGTTTCCAGGCGATCAGGCTCGGCCACCTCGATGGTCAACCGGAAGGCGTCATCCACATCGAGAAATTGCCTCTGCTCAAACGACTCGCCGAGCAAAGCGCGCAGTTGCCGACCGGTATCGAGGCCGTCGGCGGGAGCGGCGGCGAGGGTGGCCGGCGAGTCCGGAGCCAGGCTGACCTTGCGCACCATCGGCGGATAACAGACCCCGACCGGCAGGTTGCAGCCCTGACCGGCGGCTACCAGTGTGTAACCGTCCGGCCCGTCGGCGGCCACCGACAAATCCGCGCTGAACGAGGAAAAGTACACCTCGACTTCGCCGAACAGCGAATCCCGATGTGTGACGCCCTCTGGCAACGCCGCCGACGCGGTTAAGCGCCCCTGGCCGGTGATGTCGAACGACATCTTGTCGCGATACATGTAGTATCCGTCGGCGATGGTCCAGCCCGCCGTGATGCGGCCGTCGCCGGATTGAACGGCGTTAAAAACAAATGCCTGCTCGGCCGGCAGCAATTCGGATTGCTGGCCGTGCACGGCACCGGCCGCGCAACAAAATACCAGCGCCGACACCAGCGCCGGGAACGGTTTGGCTTTCATCGGAAGCGCAGGGGAGTGAACATCGGGTGCGGTGGCGGATTCCATATTAAGACCGGGGGATGAAAGCATAGTTCGATGCTGGCCGACGCGGGGGTGGTCGGCGATATTTGCGCCGCTGTCTGGAATTTATGTGCGTGAACCCCATATTGGCTTGAGAAGTGCCGATCTTATCCGATATTGAAGTCGTTTCGTAACACCAGTTTCAGCGTCTATCTGTCCGACGGGACCCGCTGCCGGGGCGCGTATTACCCCGGCGACACCCGCCTGGTGGGCATTCATGTGCACGGGTTTCGCTCCTCGGTCAACAACACCAAGGTGCGCTTTTTCCTCGACCATGCGCTGCAGCGCGGGTATAGTTGGTGCAATTTCGACCTGCCCTGTCATGGCCGCAGCGAAGGCCAGTTTCGGGCCTTTCGGGTGTCCACGGCGCTGGAAGCGCTACTCGAGGTGATACACCGCTTTCGCGGCGCCTCGCTGATGCTGCTGGGCTCCAGCATGGGCGGGTGGCTGTCGATGCTGGCGGCGCGAAAACTGGCCGCTTCGCCGAACGCTCATATCGCCGGGGCGGTGCTGATTGCGCCGGCTTTCGATTTTTTCGCGCAGTCTTTCCAGGATGAATCGGAAGTGATGCGTCAGTGGCGGCGCGACGGCGTCCGGCGGTTCACCGATTACTACGACAACCAGCCGTATGAAATGGAGTATGCGGTGGTGGAAGACGCCCTGCGGCACAGCGTGCTGACGCAGCCCTCGGTCTATAATTTCCCGGTGCGCATATTCCACGGCGACCAAGATGAGATCGTGCCCATCGGTTTGAGCCGGCGTTTCAAGGCGCTGTCGGCCGGCTCCGACATCGCCGTGCACACCATCGAGGGCGGTGACCACACGCTTAACCGGCAGTTGCCGCTGTTCGCCGCGGAAATCGACCGCATGTTCGAGAAGGTGCGCGCTTCGCAGGCGGTTTGACGCATTTCTTTGCCCCCGGCGTTTTTGCCGGTCCCCCGGTCGAGATAAGGGATGAAGCGGGCAAGCCCGGCTGATCATCGCCGATGGGCATGAGTTGAATTTGGGGCGTTTAAGGGCATATCATGAGCAGATGGATCATTTGACGGCCGCCGCATGAGACACCAATTGCAAATCCCCGAAGCCCGGCGCGCCCGCATTGCGAAATTGGCGGAGGCGGCGTGGGCGGCCGCGCATCCGCAACTGGACGAGGCGCAAACCCGGGCGCTTGCGGCGTCGATCCGGCGCAAACTAAAGGAGCAGAACGCGGTGCTGGTGGCGCACTATTATGTTGACGGCGCGCTTCAGGACCTGGCCGACCAGACCGGCGGCTGCGTGTCCGACTCGCTGGAAATGGCGCGCTTCGGCTACCGCCACGAGGCCGCCACCGTGATCGTCGCCGGGGTGCGCTTTATGGGCGAGACGGCGAAAATCTTAAGCCCGAAAAAGCGCATCCTGATGGTCGAGACCGAGGCCGAATGCTCCCTCGACCTGGCCTGCCCGGCGGATGCGTTCTCGGCGTTCTGCGACCGGCACGCGGGGCGCACGGTGGTGGTGTATGCCAATACCAGCGCCGCCGTCAAAGCGCGCGCCGACTGGGTGGTGACCTCTTCCATCGCCCTCAAGGTGGTCGCCCACCTGCATGAAAAAGGCGAGAAAATCATTTGGGCGCCGGACAAATATCTGGGCGACTATGTGCAGCGCATCACCGGCGCCGACATGCTGTGCTGGCAGGGCTCGTGCGTGGTGCACGAGGAATTCAAAGCCGCGGCGCTGCAGGGATTGATGAAGCAGCATCCGGCCGCCAAAGTGCTGGTGCACCCGGAGTCGCCGCAGGATGTGATCGCGCTGGCCGATGTGGTCGGCTCAACCAGCCAGATTATCCGCGCGGCGGCCCGGTTGGACGCCACCGAATTTATCGTCGCCACCGAATCCGGCATTTTCCACAAGATGAAAGAGGCGGCGCCGGGCAAAACCTTCCTCGCCGCCCCCACCGCCGGGGAAGGCGCCACCTGCGAGAGTTGCGCGATGTGCCCGTGGATGAAGATGAACGATTTGCAGCGTCTCGATGAAGTGCTGACCCGCGGGCACCACGAGATTCGCATCGACCCGGAAATCCGCGGCAAAGCCGAGCGCGCGATCCGCCGCATGGTGGATTTCGGGCAACGGCCGGCGGCGCCCGCCAACCATTAAGGGCGGCGGCGCGCGTTCCTCCTGTCCGCCCCGCTGATGTCCGCCGGCGGCGCGCGGTACAAGCGGCGGCAACACCTCAACCGACGCCCGGCAGCGGATACTGCTTGCAAAACGCCTTGACTTCCTGGTGCAGGTCGTTGAGCGCCGCCTCATCGTCGCGCCGGGCCACCGCCGCCAGCATAAAGTCGGCCAGTCGCTCCATCTCCGCCTCCTTCATTCCCCGGGAAGTCACCGCCGGCGTGCCCAGGCGGATGCCGGACGGGTCCATCGGCTTGCGCGGGTCATCCGCGATCACGTTTTTGTTCAGGGTGACGCCGATGCGGTCGAACAATTCCTCGGCCTCCCGGCCGCCGATGCCCCACGACCGCACGCAGTCGATCAGCAACAGGTGGTTGTCGGTGCCGCCGGTGATGAGCGTGGCGCCGTTGTCGATGAAATGGGCGGCCAGGCGTTGGGCGTTGACCACGATTTGGCGCGCATACTCCTTGAACTCCGGCTGCAACGCCTCCTTGAAGGCGACCGCCTTGGCCGCCACCATTTGCATGATCGGCCCGCCCTGGAAGCCGGGGAAAACCGCTTTGTCGATCTTTTTGCCGAGGTCGGCTTCGCGGCTCAGGATGAGCCCGCCGCGCGGCCCGCGCAGGGATTTGTGGGTGGTGCTGAGGATGACATCGAAACCGTCATCGAACGGGTTGCGCGCCGCCTGGCCGGCGATCAGGCCGGCGATGTGAGCCATGTCGGCGACCGCATAAGCGCCGACTTCTTCGGCGATGGATTTCATGCTGGCGTAGTCCAGTTCGCGCGGATACGCGGAGAAGCCGGCCAGGATCATGCGCGGTTTCTCGCGGCGCGCCACTTCGCGCATCTGGTCATAGTCGATTTCGCCGGTCTGCACATCCTTCATCTTGTAGTGGACGAAATGGAATATCCTGGTGAGGTAAGTGACCGGATGGCCGTGAGTGAGGTGGCCGCCGTGGCTCAAGTCCATGCCCAGCACCGTGTCGCCGGGTTCCAGCAGGGCGAAATAGGTGGCTACATTGGCCGGCGCGCCGGCGTGTGGCTGGACGTTGGCGTGCCCGGCGTTGAACAGGCGCATGGCGCGCTCGATGGCGATGGATTCAACCCGGTCGGCGTAGGTCTGGCCGCCGTAATAACGCCGCCCGGGGTAGCCTTCGGAGTATTTGTTGTTGAACACCGAGCCCATGGTTTCCATGACCGCCTTTGATATGTAGTTCTCGGACGGAATGAGTTCGACGCCCTCGATCTGGCGTTGCATCTCGCCGGTGACGGCGGCGTAAATATCGGGGTCCAGCTGTTTCAGCGCATCGTAGGTCGGCATGTGAGGCAACTCCGGGATGGGGTGGCGGATGAAAGTGACGCGATTATGACAAAAAAGCGCCCGCCATACACGGATTTGATCGTGCGGGGCCCGGTGAAAAGCGTTGCCTTGCCGCCGCCGGCGGGGGAAATGCCGTGTATCGGGTCACAGAAACATCGACGGGCTGAACGGCCGGTATTTCCACCGTGGCGGAGAAGCGGTCACCCGGTGAAATCCCGCGCAAACGCATCGAAACGATCCTCCTCGATGGCTTCGCGAATGCGCCGCATCAGGCGCTGGTAGTAATGCACGTTGTGCAATGAGCCCAGGCGCAAACCCAGGATTTCACCGCTGTGATACAGGTGGCGGAGATAGGCGCGGGAATAGTGCCGGCAGGCATCGCAATCGCAGGCCGGGTCGAGCGGGCGCGGGTCGCGGCGGTGCACTGCGTTGCGGATTTTAACCACGCCGTCGCGGGTATACAGCCAGCCGTTGCGGGCGTTGCGGGTCGGCAGCACGCAGTCGAACAAATCAATGCCGGCGGCCGCGCCATCGACCAGGTCGCGCGGCGTCCCGACCCCCATTAGATAGCGGGGTTTGGCGGCCGGCATGCGGGCCGCCACCTGCTGCAGGACGCCCAGCATGTCAGCCTTGGGCTCGCCCACCGAAAGGCCGCCCAACGCATAGCCGTCGAAGTCGATTTCCACCAGGCGCTGCAGCGATTCCAGGCGCAACTCCGGGTCAACCCCGCCCTGGACAATGCCGAACAGCGCGCCGCGCCCGGCGTAACTGCGCCGGCACCTGGCCGCCCAGCGCCCCGACAACTCCATCGACGCGCGCGCCTGCGCGGGGGAGCACGGCCAGGCGGTGCATTCGTCGAAGGCCATGACGATGTCGGCGCCCAGGGCCGCTTGAACGCGCATCGACTCCTCGGCGCCAAGGAACACCTCGCTGCCGTCAAACGGCGAACGGAAGGTGACCCCGTCCTCGCTGAGGCGGCGTAACTTGGCCAGACTCCAGACCTGAAAACCGCCGGAGTCGGTCAGGATGGGGCGCGGCCAGTGAATGAAATCGTGCAATGTGCCGTGCGCCTCGATCACCTCCACACCCGGGCGCAGCATCAGGTGGAAGGTGTTGCCTAAAATCATTTGCGCGCCGGCCGCCGACACCTCCTCGGGGGCCAGCGACTTGACCGAACCGGCGGTGCCCACCGGCATGAACGCCGGGGTGTCCACCGCGCCGCGCTCAAAAGTCATCCGCCCGCGCCGCGCTTTGCCGCGGGTGTATTGAACGCTGAATTTCACCGCCCGCTACCGTTAACGTCGGCGTTCATGCCCGGGGCGTCGGCTTCGCGTTGCACGAACATGGCGTCGCCGTAACTGTAAAAGCGCAGCCTCCGCGCAACCGCATCGCGGTAGGCGCGCATGATCCTGGCGTGTCCGGCAAAGGCGCAGACCAGCACCAGCAGGGTGGACTTGGGCAGGTGGAAATTGGTGATCAGCGCATCGACCACGCGGAAGCGATAGCCGGGGCGGATGAACAACCCGGTGTCCCCGGAAAACGCCGCTAATGCTCCCGAGGCCGGGCCCGAACCGGCCCGCGCCGCGCTTTCCAGCGCGCGCACCACGGTGGTGCCGACCGCGATGACCCGGCCGCCTCGCGACTTGACCCGGTTGATTTGCTCGCAGGCTTTGTGGCTTACCTCGACCCACTCCTCGTGCATGCGGTGCGCGGCCAGCGACTCGGCGCGCACCGGCTGAAAGGTGCCGGCGCCGATGTGCAGGGTCACCGTCGCCCACTGAACGCCGGCCTGGGTCAAGCGCTTAATGAGCGCCCGGTCAAAATGCAGGCCGGCGGTCGGCGCCGCCACCGCGCCGTCTGTGCGCGCATAGACGGTCTGGTAGCGCGCCGCATCATCGGCGCCCGCCGCGCGCTCGATATACGGCGGCAGCGGCAGCGCGCCGTGGGCCTGAAACAGCGGCATCACCCCGTTGTCGAGGTCGCGGCATTCGATCACGAACAACCCGTCGCGCCGCCCGGCCACGACCCATTCCGCACCGCCGGCGAGCAACTTCTGGCGGTGGCGAATGGGTTTGTTGGAGCGCAGATGCACCAGCGCCCTGGCGGGCTCCTCTGCGGACCCGGCGCCGCCGAGAGCACGCTCCAGCATGATTTCAACCCGGCCGCCGGTGGGTTTGCGCGCCGCCAGCCGCGCCGCCACCACCCGGGTGTCGTTGACCACCAGCAAGTCACCGGGGCGGAGCAAACGGCCGATGTCGCCAAACCGGATGACGGCCGGCGCGGCGTCGTGCGGCGGCACCACCAGCAGCCGGCTGGCGGTGCGCTCAGGCACCGGAAACTGGGCGATCAGCGACCGCGGAAGCGGATAGTCGAACAGTCCGATGTGCATGGCGGCCACGGGGCGAGGCGCGAATGGGGCAGGGCGCGATTTTATCCGATTTTCCCCTTCATCGACCGGCTGCGGCCTCATTCTGTTGTCATGTCAACCCCCTTATTTTCAGCGGGTTTCATCGCTCGTCAGGTCT
>JAPPQJ010000117.1:22486-48840 GCA_028817015.1 Gammaproteobacteria bacterium | reverse complement strand
CCGCTTGGCCGCGCCGACGCGCTGTCGCGCGAGGAATTGCTTGACCTGCTGGAAGGCGCCGACGCATTACGCAAGGGCAAACGCTTTGAGACGCTGCTGACGGTTTGCGCGCTGGCGCGCGGCGCGGCGCCCGCCGGCGCCGGGCGTGTCCGGCGTGCGCTGCGCGCGCTTGCGGCGATTGATTTCGGTGCGGCGCTCGCCGGCAGCGACGACGGCGCGGGCAATGCCGGCGATGTCAAACAGCGCGTGCGCGAACTGAAACTCGACGCGCTCAAGGCGACAGGAAGATGAACGGCAGTCGCCGGACAGCGGTCGGCATCGCCGCGCCACGCTGCGCGGGCGGCGAAACAGCGGATGCGCCAACGGAAACCCGGTGCGCTTACAGCAGCATGAGGCCGAACAGCAGCGCGCCGAGCAGCAGCCGGTACAGCACGAAAGGCAGCAGGCCGATTTTCTCGACAAAGCGGATGAACAGCCGTATTGTCGCCAGCGCGAACAGCGCCGACACCGCGAACCCCGCCGCCAGCGGCGCCGCCGCCACCGCCTCAATATGAACGCCTTGCGCCAGTTGCAGCGCTTGCAGCGCGGCGGCGGCGAGGATGACCGGTATCGCCAGCAGAAACGAGAACTGCGCGGCCTGCGCGCGCGCCAGCCCCAGCAGCAGCCCGGCGGTGATGACAACGCCGGCGCGCGACGCGCCCGGCACCAGCGCCAGCGCCTGCGCCAGCCCGATCCACACGGCGCCGGCCAGCGTCACCCCGCGCACGCCGCCGGTGCGTCTTGCGTCGGCCAGCCACAGCGCCAGCGCGAAGCCGACGGTGGCCGCGGCGATGACCGGCGTTGTGCGAAGGTGCGCCCTGATCAGCGGCTCAAACCACCAGCCCGCAACCAGAACCGGCAGCGACGCGACGGCGACGGCGGCCAGCAGGCGGAGGTTTTCATCGTCGCGCGGCGTGCGCGGCAGGCACGCGCGCAGCATCGCCGCCAGTTGCCGCCGGCAGTGGACGACGACCGCGCACAGCGTGCCGGCGTGAACCGTGATGTCGAAGGCAAGGTGTTCGCCGCGCCAGTTCAGCCAGTCGCGCACCAGCACCAGGTGCGCCGAACTCGACACCGGCAGGAATTCGGTGACGCCCTGCACGAGGGCCAGAACAACGCTTTGAAAAATATCCATCGGTGGCGCGCGGCGGCGGTATCGGACGCCGAGTATAACAGCACGCCGCGCGGCGCGACCGGCGTCGCGGCGGCGGCGCGCGTGCGCTGCGGTATCGTTGCGTTGGTTTGCGGTGAACAGGTTTGACGGCGCCGATTGCCGGCGGCGCGCGTGCGTTGCGGTATCATTGCGCCGGTTTGCGGTGAACGGATTTGACGACGGATAACCACAAGGCGGCGCTGATTACCGGCGGTGCGCGGCGCATCGGCGCCTGCATTGCGCGGGCTTTGCACGGCGCCGGTTTCAATGTCGCGCTGCATTGCCGCCGCTCGCAGTCCGACGCGCGCGCGCTGGCGGACGAATTGAACGCCGCGCGGCGTGATTCGGCCTGCGTGCTGGCCGCCGATTTGCGCGACGCGGCGGCGGTGCGCGAACTGGCGCGCGCGGCGTGCGCGCGCTGGCGGCGTCTTGATGCGCTCGTCAACAACGCCTCGGTGTTCTTCGAGACCCCGCTCGCGGCTGCCGATGACGCGCGCATGGACGAACTCATCGGCGTCAACCTGAAGGCGCCGCTGCTGCTGGCCGGGGAACTGGCGCAGGAACTGGCGCGCCGCGAAGGCTGCATCGTCAACCTGACCGACTTCTACGCCTCGCAGCCGCTGAAAAACCACGCCGCGTATTGCGCGACGCAGGCGGCGCTGGCGATGCTGACGCGCTCGCTCGCGCTGGAACTGGCGCCGCGGGTGCGCTGCAACGCCGTCGCGCCCGGCGCTATCCTGTGGCCCGAAGACGGCGGCGCCGGCGACGACGACGCGCGCCGCCGCGCCGTCTTGCGGCGCACCGCGCTGGCGCGCACCGGCGAACCCGCCGATGTGGCGGAAACGGTGTTGTTTCTGGTGACCTCCGCCGCTTATATCACCGGCGAGACGATTGCAGTGGACGGCGGGCGGGCGCCCGCCTGACATCGCGGCGCCGGTGCATGACCCGGCGCCGCTTCGCAAATGGGAGGACCTACTCTTCCCTGTTGGCTTCGGTGACTTTCACGCCGACGACGGTGGCGACGGTGCCGACGACAAACGCGGCGCTGATGGCGATGCCGATGGAGATGAAAATCTCGCCGCCCGACACCTGGGCCAGTTGCTCGTCGTCGAGTTTCATGTCGGCCAGCACATCGTAGTCCGGCACGCAGATATGCAGCGTGTCTTCGGTGTTTTGCACCGCGCGCACCGTGACCGCCACTCCGCTGCCGTTCAGCGCCGTCTGCGGGTTGTCCCTGACGGTTTGCAGCAGCGTCTGGTCGTCCGCGTATTTCGCCGCCAGCAGCGCCGAGACAATCTCGTTGGTGGCCGGCAGTTCAGTTGCTGTTTGTGTTCTCATCATGTTTCTCCTTTGTCAGTGGATTGCGGCCATTATAACGTCGGCGGCGCGCTTCGGGGCCACTGACAAAGGTTGTTGAACGGACGACGGCGCCTGTTTTTGCGCTGTTGGCGCGCCTTTTGTACACTGTTCGCGCACCGCGGGCGCGCCGTCGGTGCGCCGCCGATGAGTTATCCGTCCGGCGGCAGCGCCATCGGCACGCGCGTCAGCCGGTGGCGCGTCTTGTCAAAGCGCTCCCACAGTTCGGCGCAGGTTTTTTTCAGCACCGGGTGGACGACGCCGCCGCCGATTTCGGCCAGCGGCCCGAGCACGAAGGCGTGTTCGGCGATTTCGGCGCGCGGCAGTTGCAGGCCGCCGTCCTCGATGACGAGGTCGCCGTGCAGAATCTGGTCGAGGTCGAGTTGGCGCGACTCAAAACGGTTGGCGCCGCGCACGCGGCCATGCTCTTTTTCAATTCGGCGCAGGATTTTCTCGATTGCCAGCGGCGGCATCGCGGTCTCGAACGACGCCGCCAGGTTGTAGAAGTCGCCGCCGTTGAAGCCGAACGCCGCAGATTGATAGACCGACGACAGCGTCAGCGGGCTGAACACCCGGCGCAGCGCGGCGACGCACGAGGCGATGTTCTTCTCCTTGTCTATGTTGCTGCCGATGCTCAGAAACACGCGGTTCATCGGCGTTTCCCGCGCTCGATGGCGACGCCGACGCTGCGCGAACCGCGCACCGCGCCCGGTTTGCGCAGCGTCAGCCGCAGCCAGCGGATGCCGAATTCGCGCATCAGTTCTTCGGCGAGTCGGTGCGCCAGCGTCTCGACCAGCGCGCAGCGGCTTGCGGCGATGAATTCCTGCGTGTGCTTCGCCACCGCCTTGTAGTCGAGCGTGTCCTCGATGCGGTCGGACGCGGCGGCGGCTTCGGCGTCGGCGGCCATCTCAAGGTCTATGCGAAGCGTCTGCTCAATCTGCTGCTCCCAGTCGAAAATGCCGACGGTGGCGCGCACCTCAAGGCCGGTCAGCAGGATGGTGTCCGCCGCCGTCATGCGACCGCCGCCGCTGTCGCCGGCGCCTCCGCAATGCCGGCGCGCAAGCGCCGCGTGATGGCGCGCGTCAATTCGCCGAGGCCCTCGCCCGACACCGCCGATATCTTGAACCATGGCCGCCGCCAGTTGAGTTCGGCGACCAGTTGCCGGCAGCGTTCGTCGCCCTCGGCGGGCGTCGCCGTGTCGGCGCGGGTGCAGACCAGCCAGCGCTCCTTGCCAATCAGCGCGGCGTCAAAGCGTTCCATCTCCTTTTCCAGCGAGCGCACCAGGCGTTTGCCCGCCGCCGCCGGTTCGCCGCCGCCGATGTCCACCAGATGCAGCAGCAGGCGCGTTCGCTGCAAGTGTTTCAGAAACTGCGTGCCGAGGCCGACGCCGTCGGCGGCGCCCTCAATCAGGCCGGGAATGTCGGCGATGACAAAACTGTCGTAGTCGCCGGTCTTGACGACGCCGAGCACCGGATAAAGCGTTGTGAACGGGTAGTCGGCGATTTTCGGGTGCGCCGCGCTGACCGCCGCCACCAGCGTGGATTTGCCGACATTGGGCGGCCCCACCAGGCCGACATCGGCCAGCAGTTTCAACTCCAGCCGCAGCGTGCGGCACTCGCCCTTGCCGCCCGGCGTCGAGCGCCGCGGCGCCTGGTTGGTCGAGGACTTGAAACGGGTGTTGCCGAGGCCGCGGGCGCCGCCTTTGGCGACCAGCAGGCGCTGGCCGGGCTGCGTGATGTCGCCGATCAACTCGGCGGTTTCGGTGTTGTGCACGGCGGTGCCGGGCGGCACGCGCAGCAGCAGGTCTTCGCCGTTGGCGCCGGTGCGGTTGCCGCCGCGCCCCGGGCGCCCGTTGCCGGCGCGGAACAGGCGGCGGTTGCGGAAGTCCACCAGCGTGTTGAGGTTTTCGTCGCCCGTCAGCCAGACGCCGCCGCCGTCGCCGCCGTCGCCGCCATCGGGGCCGCCGTGCGGCAGCGAACGCGCGCGGTGAAAACTGACGCAGCCGCCGCCGCCGTCACCGGCCATGATGGTGATTTCAGTCTCGTCAACGAATTTCATGATGTGCCGTGCGCCGCTGTGTGCGCCGCCGGTGGCGGACGATGGCCGGGCGCTGCCGGCGGGGAAGGGCCGCCGTCAGGCGGGGACGACGCTGACGGTGCGCCTGCGCCGCGCGCCTTTGCGCGCGAACACGACGGCGCCCGCCGTCAGCGCGAACAGCGTGTGGTCGCGCCCGCAGCCGACATTGACGCCGGCGTGGAAGTGGGTGCCGCGCTGGCGCACGAGGATGTTGCCGGCCTGCACCGTCTCGCCGCCGAATTTCTTGACGCCGAGGCGTTTCGATTCGGAATCCCTTCCGTTGCGCGTGCTGCCGCCCGCTTTCTTGTGCGCCATGCCGTTCTCCTCCGCAAGTCCTTACGGGTTGATGCCGGTGATTTCAACCGCGGTGAACGGCTGGCGGTGCCCAAGGCGGCGCAAATGGCGTTTGCGCCGCTTGAACCGGATGACGCGGATTTTTTCGTCGCGGCCATGGCGCACGACTTTCCCGGCGACGGCGCTGTTCTCAAGGTAGGGCGCGCCGATGTCGAGGTTGCCGTCGTTGTTCACCAGCAGCACCTTGTCGAAAACAACCGCCTTGCCTTCCTCCGTGCCGAGTTTCCCGACACGAATGACATCCCCCGGCGACACCTTGTATTGTCTGCCGCCGGTGGCGATGACCGCGTAAATCATCAGGGATGCTCCCGCGTCCTCACTCGGTGTGCGGCAGCGGAATGACGTAGGTGTTGTCGTCGTTCTTGTGGATGTTGAACTTGGTGCCCTCCATCCACGACAGGTCCGGCGCTTCCTTGCCAATCTGGCTGTAGAACGCGCGTATCTTGTCGGTGACGACTGTCAGGTTTTGCTTGTTCAGCCCGTCGTTCAGCAGCATTGCGCGAAGATCGGTGTCTGAATAGCACAGCAGGCCGATGATGCCCGAGATGGTCTCGCGCATGTCGGGCAACTGGTCGAAATCTATCTTCGGAAATTCCGCCTGTTGCTGTTCCTGTGTTTGTCCTTGTTCTGCCATTGGGTTTCTCCTCCTTGTTATCATAGGGTTGGTGGATGAACCGCCGATTATATCCATCCGGGCGGCGGATTCAAGCCCCCGGCGGAAAAACCATGGAAACGCAAATCACTGAAATTACATTACAAATCAGCGGCGAACTGGCGCAGGTGGACGCGCTGATAGAGCGCCGCCTGCATTCCGGCCTGCCGCTGGTCGGGGAATTGGGCGGCCATGTCACCGGCGGCGGCAAGCGCCTGCGCCCGGCGCTGGTGCTGCTGTCGGCGCTGGTCGGCGGCGGCGTGCGCCGCGGCCACCTGGAACTGGCGGCGGGCATCGAGTTCATCCACAGCGCGACGCTGCTGCACGACGATGTCGTGGACGACTCGGCGCTGCGCCGCGGCAGGCGGACGGCGCGCGACATCTGGGGCAACGCCGCCAGCGTGCTGGTCGGCGACTTTCTTTATTCGCGCGCGTTTCAGATGATCTGCGAAATCGGCCACGACGGCCTGCCCGCGGCGCTGTCGCGCGCGACCAATGTCATCGCCGAGGGCGAGGTGCGGCAACTGGTCAACCTGCGCCGCGCCGACACCGGCGAGGACGAGTATCTGCGCGTTATCGAGTGCAAGACCGCGGCGCTGTTCGAGGTCGCCTGCCGCGGCGGCGCGATGGTCGCCGGCGCCGGCGGCGAGGTGCTGGAATGCGCCGCCGGCTACGGGCTTAACACCGGGCTTGCGTTTCAACTGGTGGACGACCTGCTCGACTACACCGGCGCCGGCACCGGCAAGACCCGCGGCCAGGATTTGCGCGAGGGCAAGCCGACGCTGCCCTTCATTCACGCGCTCGCGCATTGCGGGCCGCGCGACGCCGACGCGCTGCGCGGCGCCTTCGGCGGCGACGACGGCCTCGACGCGGCGCTGGCGGTGTTTGAGGCCGCCGGTTCGCTCGACTACACGCGCGAGCGCGCGCGCCACTACGCCGCCCGCGCCCGCGAATGCCTGGCGCCGCTGGCGGCCTCGCCGGGCAAGGCGGCGCTCGAGGCGCTGGCCGGTTTCGTCGTCGAGCGCGAGCGCTGACGGCGATGGACGGCATCCGCAGCATGGCCAACTCGGCGCGCGTGATGTCGGCGCTGGTGCGGCGCACGCGCCGCCCGCACGACGAACGCGCCGACTGGCGCAACCTGCGGCGGATACTGCCGTACCTGTGGGAATACCGCGGGCGCGTGGTGTTCGCGCTCACCTGCCTGGTGGTCGCCAAACTCGCCGTCATCGGCGTGCCGCTGGTACTGAAGGAAATCGTGGACGCGCTCGACACCGAGCGCGGGCGGGCGCTGGCGCTGCCGTTGGTGTTTCTCGCCGCCTACGGCGGTTTGCGCCTGGTCAGCGCGCTGTTCAACGAACTGCGCGACGCCGTGTTCGCGCGCGTGCGCTACCGCGCGATGCGGCGGCTGTCGCTGCGGGTGCTGTCGCACCTGCACCAATTGTCGCTGCGGTTTCACCTGGAGCGCGAGACCGGCGCCGTGTTCAGGGACCTGGAGCGCGGCACGCAGAGCGTCTCGACGATACTCAACTACCTCGCGTTTCACATCCTGCCGGTGACGGCGGAATTCGCGCTGGTCGCGTTGTATTTGTTCGGCCTTTATCCGGCGCATTTCGGCGCCGCGGTGTTCTCGACGGTCGCCGTCTATGTCGTCTTCACGGTGCTGTTCACGAACTGGCGCGTGCGTTTTCGCTACCGCATGAACGAACTTGATTCGCAGGCCAACCAGTTGGCGGTGGACAGCGTCATCAACTACGAGACCGTCAAGTATTTCAACAGCGAGGAGGCGGAATGCCGGCGCTACGGCGGCCTGCTGAAGGAATGGGAGCAGGCCGCGGTCATGAGCCAGACGACGATGTCGGCGCTGAACTTCGGCCAGGGTTTGATCATCGCCGCCGGCCTGACCTCGGTGATGTTCTTCGCCGCCACCGGCGTCATCGCCGGCGACATGACCCTGGGCGACTTGATACTGGTCAACACGATGATGCTGCAACTGTTCCTGCCGCTCGGCATGCTCGGCGTCGTCTATCGCGCGGTGCGCTACGCGCTGGCCGACATGGATTTGATCTTCCGCCTGCTCGACCAGCCGCGCGAGGTGCGCGACCGCGACGGCGCCGTTGAGCTGCCCGAAGGCGCGTGCGATGTCGTGTTTGACAATGTCGGCTTTCATTACCGCGCCGGGCGCGAGATCATCGAGCGCGCGGATTTTTCGGTGCCCGCCGGCGGCAAGGTCGCCATCGTCGGCCCGTCCGGTTCCGGCAAGTCCACGCTGGCGAGGCTGCTGTTCCGCTTCTATGATGTGCAGCGCGGCGCCGTCCGTGTCGGCGGGCTGGATGTGCGCGACTGCACCCAGCACAGCCTGCGCCGACGCATCGGCATCGTGCCGCAGGACACGGTGCTGTTCAACCGCACGATTTACGACAACATACTCTACGGCAGGCCCGGCGCATCGCGCGAGGAGGTGCTGGCGGCGGCGCGCGCCGCCGACCTCGGCGATTTCATCGCGCGCCTGCCCGACGGCTGGGACACGCTGGTCGGCGAGCGCGGCCTGAAGTTGTCCGGCGGCGAGAAGCAGAAGGTCTCGATTGCGCGCGCGGTGCTGAAAAAGCCGTCCATCCTGGTGTTTGACGAGGCCACCTCAAGCCTTGATTCGCGCTCGGAGAAGGCGATATTGAAGGCGCTGGAACGGGCGTCGGCGGGCATCACAACGCTGGTCATCGCGCACCGGCTGTCCACCGTCGTCCACATCGGCCACATTCTGGTCATGGACCGCGGGCGCATCGTCGGCCAGGGTACGCACGAGCAACTGCTGGCCGAAGGCGGCCTCTACCGCATGTTCTGGAACCTGCAATCACGCCGCGCCGACGGCGCCGGGGCCGCCCGTGCCTGAGCGGCGCGGCAGCGGCAGGCGCCCGGCGTACTGGACGCGCGCGTGCGCCGAGTTGTCGCGGCGCGACCCGGTGATGGCGCGGCTGGTGCGCGAGTTTCGCGGCAGCGTTCTGCGCGGCGGCGGCGATGCGTTCGAGACCCTGTGCCGCGCGGTCGTCGGCCAGCAGATTTCATTGCAGGCCGCCGACAGCGTGTGGCGCAACCTGCTGGCGCATTTCGGCGACGAGATGATGCCGCACCGGATACACCGCTGCCATCTCGGCACGCTGCGCCGCTGCGGCCTGTCGCAGAACAAGGCGCGCTGCCTGAAAAACATCGCGCAGTTTTTCGTCCACCGCCGCGTCACGCCGCGCTACTGGCGAAGGCCGCTGGACGAGACGCGCGCCGCGCTGCTGTCCATCACCGGCATCGGCCCGTGGACTTTCGAGATGTTCGCGATTTTCTACCTGAAGCATCCGGATGTGCTGCCGCTCGGCGACCTCGGCCTTGTCAACGCGATGGAGCAACAGTACAACGGCGGGCGCCGGCTGGCCGACGCGCGCCTGCGGACGATTGCCGCGCGCTGGGAGCCGTGGCGCACCGTCGCGACCTGGTATCTGTGGCGCAGCATTGACCCGGAGCCGGTTGTGTACCCGGGGCCGGCGGCGGACGCCTGAGATGGATTCGGTAACGCAGGCGGCGCTGGGCGCGGTGGTCGGCGAGGCGGTTGCCTGAGATGAACCCGGTAACGCAGACGATGTTGAGTGCGATTGTCGGCGGGGTGGACGCCTGAGATGGACTCGGTAACACAGGCAGCGCTGGGCGCGGTGGTCGGCGAGGCGGTTGCCGGGCGGCGCATCGGCAATCGTGCGCTGCTGCTGGGCGCTGTCGCCGGCACGCTGCCGGACCTTGATTTGCTGGCGTCGTTCTTTGTCGGCGATGTCGAGCGCTTCACCGGGCACCGCGCGCTGACCCATTCGCTGGTCGCGGCGCCGTTCGCGGCGTGGTTGCTGGCAGCGTTTTGCGCGCGTTTTCTGCCGCGCGCGGGGCTGGCGCGCAGGCAGTGGCTGCATCTGCTGCTGTGGTGTTTCGTGACGCACATCGTCGTGGACTTGTGCACCGTGTACGGCACGCAGATTTTGTACCCGCTGAGCGACCACCCGTTCGCGCTGTCGAGTCTGTTCATCATTGACCCGTTCTACACGCTGCCGCTGCTGGCCGCGATTGCCTGGATGCTGATGGTGCGCCGCGCGCCCGGCACGCGGCGGCGCGCGACGCGCGCGGCGCTGGCGCTCAGCACCGCCTACCTGGTTGCGGGGCTGGCGCTGAAGGTGCACGCCGGGCAGGTGTTCGCCGACGCGCTCGCCGCGCGCGGCGTTGAGCACCGCGGCATCAAGACGATGAACATGCCGTTCAACATCGTGCTGTGGCGGGCGCTGGCCGTCACCGACGACGGCCATTGGCAGGGCTGGTATTCGGTGCTGTCGCCGGGCGCGCCGCCGGTGCTTGAGAAGACGCCGGCGCACCCCGAACGCGCGTCACTCGACGCGCTCGCCGCCGACAGCCCCGGACTGGCGCGGCTGATTGATTTCTCGCACGGCTATTATTTCTACGAGGAGCGCGACGACGGCGTGGACTGGATTGACCTGCGCATGGGCACCGGCGGCGTCTATTCGTTCCGCTTCCGCGTCGCCGAGCGCGAAGGCGAGCGTGAAGGCGGCGGCCTGCTGCCGGCGTCGCCGGTGCGCCGCCGCCCGATACAGCGCCCGCCGCTTTCCACCGTCTGGACGGAACTGCAATCGCGTTTGCTGGCGCGCTGAACGGGGCTTGTTTGACGGCGGTGTCAGCGCCGCCTGTCGGCGGCAGCGTGTTCACTGGCGGGGCCAGTGTTGTTCGCCGTTGGCGGTATGTTCAGCGGCGGCGTCAGTGTTGGCCGCCGTTGGCGGCATGTTCAGCGGCGGCGTCAGTGTTGTTCGCCGTTGGCGGTGTGTTCAGCGGTGGCGTCAGTGTTGGCCGCCGTTGGCGGCATGTTCAGCGGCGGCGTCAGTGTTGTTCGCCGTTGGCGGTGTGTTCAGCGGTGGCGTCAGTGTTGGCCGCCGTTGGCGGCATGTTCAGCGGCGGCGTCAGCGCTGTTCGCCGCCGTCAGCGTGTTCAAAGCGGGTTTGGGTCATGTCGCCGGTGATGTCTATCGTTACATGGCGAATGCCGGGCAGGCGTTTCAGGATGTAGGCGGCGGCGAGGCCGGCCATCTGCGGGTTTTTGTTGTGCCAAGCCGTCAGGATGCGGTCGGCGAGTATCTGGCAGCGCTGCGTCGCGTCCGGATTGTCCACCCAGCGCCTGCTCATCTGCCAGCCGCGGTCCATGTCGGCGTCGAGGCGGGCGAAGAAATCCTCGGCCTCGGCCAGCAATTCGTCGGGCACTTCGAGTTCGCGGGTCAGGTCGCCCGCCGTCACTTTCAGGCGCGTCATTTTGATGCGGTGTGCGCGGATGCGGTGCGCGCGTTCATGCGGCGTGCGCGCGCCTGTGGGTCAGCGCTTCGAGCCCACTTCGCCGTGGGCCTCGTCCACAATCTCCATCGCGAGTTTCGCATACTCCTCGCGGTAGTTGTCGAGGGGCGAGCCTTCGGACGGCGACAGGTACTCCTTCATCGAGACGCCGTCGCTTTGCTCTTTTTCCATGAACCGCTTCTGCATTTCCAGCATCTTGCGGATTTTTTCCTGCTTGGTCATGCCGCCGATTGTAGCATGGAGACGGCGCGGTCGTCATGAATGGCGCGAATGCGCGACAACACCCGCCCGCCGCTCAGTCTGGTTTCGTTGCGGCCTCGGCTTCGGCGGCGGCTTTCTTCTTCCGTTCTTCACGCGCCATCAGCCAGTCGGCAATCAGACCGGAAAAGATGGTGAGCATCACCGCCGCGACAAAAAGCACTATCAGAATATAAACGACGATATCAGGAAAGACAATGTCTCTCATGGTGTTTCTCCGATTTGTTTTATTTTTTCTGCTTGATTTCTTCCGCGCCGATGTTGCGGCTTCGCGGCAGGCCCATCAGTCGTTGGCTTCTTCTTTTTCCGCTTCCTTGCGTTCTTGGATTTCACGAAGCGTTTCGCCTTTATATTTCCAATAGAGCGGGCCGGCAACAGCCCCATAGCGTCCTTCCCGCTCCAGAATTATTCTTGCCGCGCCGGACAGCGAAACCTCCTTGCCTTCAAATTGTATTTTTTTGTCATCCAGCACCTCAGCGGTAATCGAATCGTCCCTGCTGAAGGCCAGCATCTCCCCCGGCATGATTCCAGCACTGGAAAAATTGAAGGCGGACTGCCTTCTGTTCTCTCGTTGCCGTGCTCTCTGCTGTGCAGCAAGATCGGCCTGGCTGATCTCCGCATCAGGGCTGCTGTCCAGTGGGTTGTCAACGGCAATAGGCCGGCCCCGGGTCAACTTCATTGCCGCAACCACCCTTTCGGGGTCAATCCGGAAAAATTCTCGGCGGGGATTTTCCCGTGAATGAGCAAATGCATTGTGTAACAATTTCTCCGTTTGTTTCACCTTGTCAACTATCACGGCATAATACAACTCAAAAGGAACCGGCACGCCGCTGGTATAAAGATTTTGCAAGCGTTTTTTCAACGCATCAGACGTGTCATCCTCAACAAGGCCAATTTTCACCAAACCCGGCATCTCCGGGTTGGTCAGGCAGTAAACGATGCCCGCGCTCATCGCGGTTCCCTTGCTCTCTTTATCCATAGCAATTCCCTCCTGCCAGCAGAGTGTACTACCACCAACCAACAGCGGCAAACTGATGCACAAGTGGCGGATTCAGCTGCAAACGAGAAATTACCTGACGCTGGCAATCTCCCGAACCCTCAACCCGCTGAAAAAGGGAAGCCCCCAACCTTGCTTCCACTGCCCAGCCGCCTTGGGCATTTGCGGGGCGTACGGGCGTTGGCAGGGAAATGAACCGGACATGAGACGGAAATGAACTGGAAATGAGAGATGAGAAATAAATGATAAATACATGTAAATCATATAGTTACAGAATTAAGAAGAGACATGAGCCAGACTTGACCCGGACATGAGGTGAAAATATACTGCCTTGATGATTCGCTATGTCATTCCCGATTCGTGGATTAAATACGACCTCGTCCGGGTGTCCGGGCCGCTGGTCAATGCCAAGGCGGCGGTGCTGGCCCTGGGCAGCGTGCCTTACCAGCGCAGTTGGGCGGAGAAATTGCAGGCGGTGCAACTGAAGCGCGAAGTGGAGGGCACCTCGCGCATTGAGGGCGCCGAGTTCAGCGAACCCGAACTGGAGATTGCCTTGCGCGAGACGCCCGAACAACTGGCCACTCGTTCACAAAAGCAGGCGGCGGCGGCGGTGGGCGCGTACCGGTGGATTGCGCGACTTCCCGAAGACCGTCCTCTGGACGACAAACTGATACTGGAAATTCACCGGCGCATTGTCACCGGCGCCGATGACGACCACTGTGAGCCTGGAAAACTTCGGGGCGCTGATGAGAATGTCACCTTCGGCTTGCCGCGGCACCGGGGCGCAAACGGCGGCAGTGAGTGCGCCAGGGCATTCGCGCAACTGTGCGCCGCCGCCCGGGAAATGCGCGGGCACGACCCGCTTATTCAAGCGCTGGCGGTGCATTACCATCTGGCGGCGATGCATCCGTTTATGGACGGCAACGGGCGCACCGCAAGGGCGCTGGAAGCGTTTCTGCTGCAAAAACAGGGCCTGCGCGACACGCTTTTTATCGCCATGTCAAACTATTACTACGAGGAAAAAACCGCCTATCTCAGCGCGCTTGCACAAGTTCAGCAGGCGCGGCACGACCTCGGCGCGTTTCTTGTGTTCGGCTTGAAGGGAATCGAAAAGCAATGCATGCGCCTGTTGGATGGGATTAAAAGGAACATCGCCAAATCGCTGTTCCGCGACACCATGCACGATTTGTTCGGCCGCCTGAAAAGCACGCGCAAACGGGTGATTGCCGAGCGGCAGTTGAAGATTCTGGAGGCGCTGCTTGAGTCCGATATGCGCGTGGACGAGGCGTGGAGCAAAAATGCGCACCTGTACCACGGCCTCGGCAACCCTGTCCGCGCTTTTAACCGCGACCTCAACGGGCTGCTTGCGCTGGAAGCGATTGATTATAACAAGGAACAGGGAGTCATCAGCGCGCGCATGGAGTGGCCGGTGGAAATCACCGAGACGGAGTTTTTTCAACTCATCGAACAACTGCCGAAAGCGAAGACGCGGATTTTTTAGTTTTGCCGCCGGTTTTGCTGACGGTCGGGCGCGAGCGTTGTTCATCGGCGCCCTGACCTTGCATGCGGCCGCCCTCGTTGCCGGGCACCCTCACCGGCAGCGGGCGCGCCCTTACCGTCACGCCCGCGGTCTCCCCTATCATCACGCCCGCAGGCCGTTAAGAGATCGTGTAAAAACTCCTTCTTGTTGTAGAATTTGGGTTTATTTATGGTTCCGCATAAGCGGCGAGGGTGTGTGATGAGGCATATACAAGGTTGTTCGCGGTATCAGTCGACGTTGTTGCCGAAGGTGGCGGATGATTACATTGGGCCGTCGAATCCGGTGCGTGTGCTGCATGCGTTTGTGGAGCGGCTGGACTTGCGGGCGCTGGGGTTTCGGCATGTGGAGACCGCGGCGACCGGTCGGGCGGTGTATGGGAAGGCGCGAATAGAGCGGGAGTTGGCGTTGGTGGAGCGTCGGACGGCGGAGTATTTGGAGGCGTTGCCGGCGGTGGTGAACAGCGGAATGCTGACGCCATACAGCTCCATGAGTCTCGGCTCAAGCAAACGCGACTACCGCTTGGGCGTGCGATGGTCAACCGGCCATCGCTTCGGCCTCGACCTGTCCGCCCGCCGCGCCGACGCCGCCGACAAACCCGCCGACCACAACCTGATGCTGGAAGGGCAGGTGCGGTTCTAAGCGGCTCCAGGTGGCGTGGCGGCTGGGCTGTGTAGGCCTGGGCAGTCGATCTCATCCGCATACCGGGCTGCCTCGTGGTGCTGCCAGGTCATGCAGCCGGCGGCGCGGGAGGCGGTGAGGTCGCGTCTGTTCCCCGCTCTCCCTCTGGGAGACCAGCGCACCGCGCGCGGTCGATGCCCCGGCGCCGGCAATCCGCATCGCCATCGCCCGGCCGCTGCATGCGGGCGGGTGAAACGGGCGTCGCCGGCTTTGTAGTCGCCGGCGGAAGCCATGCTTCCTCCTGCGCTGGCGGCTATGCGGCCCTCTCCCGGAGGGAAAAGGAGTGTGCTTTGCTCTTGCTCATCGTTTTGCTTGACACCCGCGGTGCCTCGGCTGCGGGTCAATGGCGCGCCGCCAGCGCATCGCGCAACGCCAGCAGCAATTCTTCCATCGCCAGTTGCTCGTTCAACGGCTCGCGGGCGATTTTTCGATACCAGCCGATTTGCTCATACAGCGCGAACATCTTGCCGGTGGACAGCGGCCGCGAGCGCAGTTCGAGCGGGGCCTGGCCGCCGACGCCGCAGGCGTATTTGATGAGGTCGCCGCTTAGCCGGTGCAGGAAGTCGAGCACGCGCAGGAAGTCGTGCCGAATCCACTGCGCCGCCAGTTCCAGGGCGTCGGCTTGCCCGTTGGCGAGGCGGGCCGTGTCGCGCAGCAACCGCGCCTGGTGGAGCAGAAATCCATCCGCATGCATTTGCAGCACATCGGCCGGGCCGCTGCTCGACAGCGCCTTCTCGGCTTCGGCCCGGGCTTCGGGGGGTGCCTCCGGCATTTGGCCGCGCAGCCAGGCGCGCGCCGTATCCAGGTCCGGCGGCGGGATTTTGATCTGGAAACAACGGCTTCTAATGGTGGCCGGCAGATAGCCGGGAACCGCGCTGACCAGGATGAGGACGGAATGAGGCGGCGGCTCTTCGAGCAGTTTGAGCAGGGCGTTGGCGGCGTTGATGTTCATGCGGTCGGCCGGCATCAGCAGCGCGATCCTGCGCAGGGCGGTGTGGGCGTGGGCGTGGAAGCGCTCGATTAGCAGGCGCACCTGGTCAACCGAAATCACCTGGCCGGGGTTGGCGCGCTTTTCCCGGGCGCTGATGTCCTGGTAGCGGTTGCAATACTCGGCCGTCAGCCGGAGGCGGCCGTCGCGCCATTCGCGTTCGGTGGTCAGCACATGAAAATCGGGGTGGGTGGCGGCGTTGAACAACTTGCAGTTGCGGCACCGGCCGCATGCCCCGCGGCCGCTGGCCGGGTCGGCGCACAGCAGCGTTTGACTCAATGCCAGCGCAAATTCGCGCTTGGCGATGCCCGGCGGGCCGGTGATCAGCAGACCGTGATGCAAAGCGCCGAGGGAGGCGAGGGTGCGCTCCCAGGCGGGTTGCGCCCACGGCCACGCGGTCAGGGCCGGGTCGGTGTTCATGCGCTTCGCTCACGCCGGAAGGCGTCCAACACCGAGCGAAGTTCGGCGCGCACCTGGTCGATGGCGGCGCCTGCGTCGATGCGTTTGATGCGCGCCGGGAAACGCTCGGCGCGGGCCGCATACGCCGCGCGCACGGCCTGTTTGAATTGCACGGTTTCGCTTTCAAAACGATCCGGCGCCCGCTTCCGCTGCCGCGCGCGCGCCGAGCCGACTTCCACCGGCACATCCAGGAGGAGGGTCAGGTGCGGCTGCAAGGCGCCGCAGGTCCATTGCTCCAGGGCTTCGATGGCGCGCCGCTCGATGGCCCGGCCGCCGCCCTGATAGGCGTAGGTGGCGTCGGTGAAGCGGTCGCACAGCACCGTGGCGCCGGCTGCCAGGCCCGGCAGGATCACTTCGTCCAGGTGCTGGGCGCGGGCGGCGAAAATCAGCATCAACTCGGCGCGCCTGGAAATCGGCGCCGCCTGCGGCTGGGGGTCGAGCAAAATGCCCCGCAGCAATTCGCCGAGCGCGGTGCCGCCGGGCTCGCGGGTGCGGGTGACGGCGTGGCCGTGGGCGGCCAAGTGGCGTTCGATGAAGTCGAGGTGCGTGGTTTTGCCCGAGCCGTCCAGGCCTTCGACGGTGATGAACGCGCCCTTCACCACGCTTTACCCGCCTTCATCCGCCTTGCGCCCGCGCGCATAGCGCCTGACCGCCTTGTTGTGCTGGTCGAGAGTGGCCGAGAAATGATGCGCGCCGCCGCCTTTGGCGACGAAATAATAGGCGCCGGTGGCGGCCGGGTGCACCGCGGCGTGCAGGGCGCCGGCCCCGGGCAGGCTGATCGGGGTGGGAGGCAGGCCGTCGCGTGTGTAGGTGTTGTAGGGGGTGTCGGTCTTCAGGTGGGTGCGGGTGATGTTGCCGCGATACGCCGCCCCCAGCCCGTAAATCACCGTGGGGTCGGTCTGCAGCCGCATGCCTTTGCGCAGGCGGTTGTAAAACACCCCGGCGATGCGCCGCTGCTCGGGGCCGATCTGCGATTCTTTTTCGATGATGGAGGCGATGATCAGCGCCTGGTCTTTGCTTTTGAGGGGCACATCGGCGCCGCGCTGGCCCCAGGCGGCGGCGAGTCTTTCCTGCATCAGGCGAAACGCCCGGCGGTATACCGACAAATCGGTCTGGCCGGCGGCGTAGCGGTAGGTGTCGGGGAAAAACCGCCCTTCGGGATGCAGTTCGGGGTGGCCCAATTCGGCCATGATCTGACGGTCGGTCATGGCGGCGGTCACCGCTTTGAGGTCGGGCGCGCGGCGCAAGGTCTCGCGCATCCGGGCGAAGGTCCAGCCTTCGAGGATGGTTATCCTGAAATCGATCTGGCCTTTGCCGGTGGCGATGCGGTGCAGGAATTCGCGCAGCGAGATGGCGGGCGGGAAGCGGTATGCCCCGAAGCGAACCCGGCGGCCCAGGCCGTCTTTGCGCGCCAGCAGCCGCAGTGACAGGGTTTCGTCTATGACCCCTTGCTCGACCAGTTGCCGCGCCACCCGCCCCAGGGTGTCGCCGGGCTCAATAACCCAGGTCTCGCCGCCGAAATCCAGCGGCCGGTTGATCGCCCAGGCGTAGTATCCGCCGGCCACCAGCGGCACCGCCAATGCCGCCGCGATGAGGATGTTGAACGGCCGCGATTTCGGCCAGCACCCGGCCAGTCGTTGGAAGCGCGCGAGCGCGGCGGCCCGGGCCGCTTGAATCGCGGTCATGGTCAGACGGCGTGGAAGACCAGCGTGCCGTTGGTTCCCCCGAACCCGAACGAATTGGACAGCGCGCCGCGGACCGGGGCGTCGCGGGTGTGGTGGGGCACGAAATCCAGGTCACATTGCGGGTCCGGATCGGTCAGGTTGATGGTGGGCGGAATGACCTGGTGGTAAACCGACATCGCCGTCATCACCGCTTCGACGCCGCCGGCCGCGCCCAACAAATGGCCGATCATGGATTTGTTGGAACTGACCGCCAGGTTGCCGGCGTGGGCGCCGAAAGTGCGCTTAATGGCCAATGTTTCGGCGATGTCGCCCAGGGGGGTGGAGGTGCCGTGCGCATTGACATAGTCGATGCGCGCGGGGTCGAGGCCGGCGTTGCGCAGGGCGTTGTCCATGCACCGCGCCGCGCCGTCGCCGCCGGGAGGCGGGCTGGTCATATGGTGGGCGTCTCCGCTCATGCCAAAGCCCGACAGTTCGGCGTAGATGCGCGCGCCGCGACGGCTGGCGTGCCGGTATTCCTCGAGCACCATCACGCCGGCGCCCTCGCCGACCACGAACCCGTCGCGCCCCGCATCCCACGGCCGGCTGGCCTCGGCGGGGGCGTCGTTGCGCAGGCTCAAAGCGCGCGCGGCGCTGAAGCCGGCGATGGCGGTCGGCGAAATGGGCGCCTCGGCGCCGCCGGCGATCATGATGTCGGCGTCTCCGTATTCGATCAGGCGCCCGGCCTCGCCGATGGCGTGGGTGCCGCTGCTGCACGCCGTGACCATGGACAAATTGGGCCCCTTCATTCCATACATGATGGACAGGTTGCCGGAGATCATGTTGGTGATGCTCATCGGGATGTAGAACGGCGAAATCCGCCTCGGCCCGCGCTCCAGCAGCAGTTTGGTGGTCGATTCGATGGTGTTGACCCCGCCGATACCGGAGCCGATATACACGCCGATGCGGGCGGCGTTGGCGTCGGTCACCTCAAAGCCGGCGTCGCGAATGGCATCCACGCCGGCGGCGATGCCCAGTTGCATGAAGCGGTCCATTTTCCTGGCGTCGCGGGCCGACTGGTAGGCGGTGGGGTCGAAATCCGCCGCCTCGCCGGCGATGCGGCAGGGCATGTGCGTGGAGTCAAAACAGGTGATGGCGCCGATGCCGCTGCGCCCCGCCAACATGGCCCGCCAGGTGGCATCCAAGCCGATGCCCACCGGGGAAATCACCCCCATGCCGGTTACCGCTACCCGCCTCGCTTTCATCGATTCATCTATGGCAAGTCTGACCCGTGCCGCCCCCACGCTGTCAGGGGCTGTCAACCGCAGGGCGGATGATACCCCCGCCTGTCCCGCGCCCTTGCCGCCGCCCGCCCGCCACGGTTCGCACCTGTTGCGGCTCGCCCGGGGAACCGGAATGCCGGCCTCCCGGGCTTGCGGGGTCAGCGCCGCAGCCGCCCGGTGTGCGCCGGCGGATGGGATGCGGTCGCTTCGGCGGTGGGGTGGTGGTCAACAGCCGCCGGTAAAGCCGTCCCGATCAATCCGGGGAATGCTCCTTGATATACTGGACCGCGTCCTTTACCTTGGCGATGCTTTCGGCCTTGTCGTCGGGGATCTCAAGGCCGAACTCTTCCTCCAGCGCCATCACCAGTTCCACCGTGTCCAGCGAGTCGGCGCCGAGGTCGTCGATGAAAGAAGCCTCGGGGGTGACCTGGTCGGCGCTTACTTCCAGTTGTTCCAGCACGACTTTTTTTACGCGCTCTTCAATTGTGCTCATTGCGTTTTGTTCTCCGGATAATGAGGGTTGCAACCATGGGCCGCTCCCTTGTCGGGTTTCCCCTTCGGGTGGATGTTGCCCGGCGAATGATTCAGCGGATGATAAACAATCGGTTGGCCCGAGTGCAATATCCGCGTTGTATTCTACACCAACCGCCGGGCCGCCGGTGATCGGCATCTCGCCGATTTCCGGGGCTTTTTGCCGGCTTTCAGGCCATGAACAGGCCGCCGTTGACATGCAGGGTCGAGCCGGTGATGTAGTCGCCCATCCTGGATGCCAGGAACAGCACCGCGGCGGCCACCTGGTCGGCGGTGCCGAAGCGGGCCAGGGGAATGCGCCGGCACAACGCGGCGCGCTGCTGGTCGCCGAGCGCACCGGTCATATCGGTGTCGATGAAGCCCGGCGCCACGCTGTTGACGGTGATATTGCGCGAGGCCACCTCGCAGGCCAGCGATTTGGAAAAGCCGATTAGCCCGGCTTTGGCGGCGGCGTAATTGGCCTGCCCGGGGTTGCCGGTGGCCGCGACCACCGAGGTGATGTTGATGATGCGCCCGTAGCGGGCCCGGATCATGCCGCGCAGGCACGCCTTGCACAGCCGGTAGGCCGATTTCAGATTGGTGTCGGCGACTTCATCCCACTCCGCTTCCTGCATCCGCATCAGCAGGTTGTCGCGGGTGATGCCGGCGTTGTTGACCAGCACCGCCGGGGCGCCGAACGCTTCGCTCACTTCGTCGATGAGCCGGCTGACCGAGGCGTCGCTGGTGGCATCCAGCACCCGCCCGCCGCCGCGGATGCCGGCCGCTTCGAGGTATTCATTGATGCGCGAGGCGCCATTCTCGGTGGTGGAAGTGCCGACTACCGTGGCGCCGTGCTCGCCGAGGGCCAGGGCGACGGCCCTGCCGATGCCGGCGGCGGCGGTGGCGCCGGTGACCAGGCAGACGCGCTCGCCGGGCAGTTGCAGGAGGTTTCGACCGGGGCGCATGGGCGGCTACATGGTGATCAGCGCCGAACCCCAGGCGAAGCCGCCGCCGAAGCCTTCCAGCAGCACGCGGTGCCCGGCCTGTACGCGCCCGTCGCGCACCGCCTGGTCAAGCGCCAGCGGCACCGAGGCGGCCGAGGTGTTGCCGTGCCGGCTGACCGTCACCACCACCTTGTCCGGGTCGATTTTGGCGCGCGCGCCGACCGCGTTGATGATGCGGATGTTGGCCTGGTGCGGAATCAGCCAGTCGATGTCGTCTTTGCCCAGGCCGTTGGCCTGCACGGTCTCGTCGATGATGTCGCTCATGGCGGTGACCGCCCAGCGGAACACCTCGCCGCCTTCCATGGTGGTGTATGCGGTGCCGGCGCGCACCTTGCTGAAATTGCGCGACACGCCGACCGGCACATACAGCAAATCCTTATACCGCCCGTCGCTGTGCAGGTGGGTTGACATCACCCCGGGCCGGTCGCCGGCCTGCAGGATGACCGCGCCGGCGCCGTCGCCGAACAGCACGCAGGTGCGCCGGTCGGTCCAGTCGATGATGCGCGAAAAGGTCTCCGCGCCGACCACCAGTGCGCACCTGGCGGCGCCGGTTCGCACGAATTTGTCGGCCACACCCAGCGCGAACAAAAAGCCGGCGCACACCGCCTGCACATCGAATGCCGGGTAGCCTTCACCGCCGAGGCGCTGCTGCAACAGGCAGGCGGTGCTCGGAAACACCTGGTCGGCGGTGGTGGTGGCGACCACGATTAAGTCGATGGCGCGCGGCTCGATGGCGGCCGCCTCAACGGCCTTCAACGCGGAGCGCTCGGCCAAATCCACGGTGAATTCGTCGTCCGCCGCGATGCGCCGCTCGCGGATGCCGGTGCGCGACTCGATCCATTGCTCGGTGGTGTCGATCATGGTTTCCAGGTCCTTGTTGGTGAGGACCCTGTCGGGCAGGTAGCCGCCGGTGCCGGTGATGCGGGAGAAAATCATGCCGGGAGGGTATCCGAATCCGGCAAATCTGTCAGCGCGTTTTCGATGTTGCTGACCAGGTTTTTGTTGACTTCCTTGATGCCCACTTCCACCGCATATCTGAACCCGGTGGCGTCGGCGGCGCCGTGCGATTTGACCACGCTGCCCTTGAGCCCCAGCAGGCTGGCGCCGTTATAGCGGCGGTGGTCGAGGCGCCGGCGGATGGAGGCGAGCACCGGCTTGGCCAGCAGCCCGGCCCCGCGGGTGGCCGCATTGCGGGTGAATTCCTCGCCGATTGCGCCCATGATCATTTGCGCCGCGCCTTCGGTGGCTTTAAGCGCCACATTGCCGACGAAGCCGTCGCACACCACCAGGTCGGTGTTGCCGGCGTAGATGTCGTTGGCTTCGATGTAGCCGACATAGTTGAGCGAGCTGCGCTTGAACAACTGCGCGGCCGCTTTGATGGTGTCGTTGCCCTTGATGTCCTCGACGCCGATATTCAGCAGGCCGACGCTCGGGTTGGCCACGCCTTCGAGGCAGTTGATCAGCAGCGAGCCCATCAGCCCGAATTGCAGCAGGATGGCGGGCGGGCTGTCCACATTGGCGCCGAGGTCGAGCACATAGGTGTGCCCGTCCATGCGCGGCAGGCTGGCGCATATCGCCGGGCGGTCGATGCCGGGAATGGTCTTTAGCACGAACCGGGCGGTGGCTAACAGCGCGCCGGTGTTGCCGGAACTGACGCAAGCGTCGGCGCGCCCGTCCTTGACCAGGTTGATGGCGACGCGCATGGAAGAGTTTTTCTTTTTGCGCAGGGCAGTCGCCGGGGCCTCGTCCATGCCCACGACTTGCTCCGCGTTGACCACTTCCAGGCGCCGGCGTCGGCGCGCGCCGGCCGCCGCCAGGCGCGCCTCGATGCGCCGCGCATCGCCGACCAGAATCAGGCCGATCTGCGGGTGGCGGTCGATGATGTCAAGCGCCGCCGGGACCGTGGCATCCAGCCCGAAGTCGCCGCCCATGGCGTCGATGGAGAGGGTAATCATCGCTTCGGGAGGCCGGTGCGGAGGCGGTTAATGGCGGTGGCCGGCGGCGCTAATGCGGCGCGCCGGCAAGCCGGGCGGGCGGTCAATCGCGGCAAATCGCGGTCGATGGCGGGGCGGCACCGGGCGCGCCGCGTCAGTCGTCGCCCGGGCGGTTGACCATTTTCTTGCCGCGATAGTAGCCGCCGTCGGTGAGGTGGTGGCGGCGGTGCAGTTCCCCGCTGGTCGGGTCGATGGAAAGAGTCGCCGCCTTCAGGGAATCGTGTGCGCGCCGCATATCCCGTTTAGACGGGGTTTTGCGGCTTTTTTGTACGGCCATAAGTTCCTCGCTGATGTGGTTGTGTTCGGGTTCAGGATAGCCCACTAACGCGCTGCATAACGATCTTCGCGCTGAGGCGTGAAACGCCCGTTATTATAACAACTTGCCCACCCGCGTCAAAATCTTATCTGTTTCCGTCCCATTCTGGACTCTTGTGGGCGATGGTTGGCGAGTGCTTGGCGGGGGCAACCGAAACATTTCCCCCTCCGCCCGGGAGAGGAAAAATCAACCCGCCGGGCGGGGGTTGGAACCCCAGCCGCCCCTCCAATCGACAAAACCCAAGTTTGCCGGCGGGCGGGCGCACTCAAGCCAGGTTCGGATAGCCGCGCTGCACGGCGAATCGCTCCATTTCGCCGATGGCGGCGTAGTCGGCCGCCGACACCGCCTGGAAGCCCCTTAGCGCATGCAGTTCGCCGCGATGGTCGCCGAGGGCGCGCAGGCTGGCGTTGAGGGCGCTGATGATGCCGGTGCGGACGCGGGCGGTGGTGGCGGCGGGGGCGATGAAGGGCAGAGCGGTGGCCGGCGCGGACTGGCCGATGATGCGAATCCGCCGGTGCAGGCCGGGGGCGTGCTCCCTGTGCAGCGCGCAGGTGACCGCGTCTATCGCGGCCAGTTCGACGCGCCCGCGCGCCACCAGGTCGATACTGGCTGCGTGCGAGCGGCTGATGAGCACTTCGCTGAAAAATGGCCGCCCTCCGGCCAGGCCGGCGATGGCGTGGCGCAGGGCGTTCATGCCGCTGTGCGAGTCCGGGTGGTTGACCGCCGCGCGTTTGCCGCGCGCCGAGGCCAGGTCGGCGACGCCGCCGTCGGCCGGGGTGATGAAGCAACTGGAATACTGCGTTTGCGCGCAACCGTGCACGGCAAACGCGGCCACGCACACCACCTGGTGGGTGGCGGCCCATTGCTTGCGGTAGGGGTAGCCGCAGGTCTGGCCCAGCAGCAAGTGGGGGGCGCGATAGACCGCCGGGTCGGTGCGGAACGACACCTCGACGCCGCCGGTGCCGGATTCGACGCCCAGTTCAACGCCGTGCTCAAGGAGGCAGCGCGGCAGGTGCGAAAACAGCCGCGCCCAGGCGGCCCGCAACGCCGGCGTGAACGCATACATGCCGCACGCGATGAGCCGACTCGCCGCCGCCCCGGGGGCTACTCCGGCGGATGCGGATGCCACGGGGCGGCCACGGGCTTGCACAGGTATTTCATCCAGTCGCGGTATCCGCGGTAGGCGAAATGCCCGTTTTCTTGCAGATAGCGCGCGCGGTGGCGGTGGTATTCGCTCTTCAGTTGATACCACGGCATTTGAGGATGGATATGATGAACAGCGTGGAAGTTGTTGTTCAGAAACAAAATCTGAAACAGCCAGTTGGACTCGACGATGACCGAGCGCTTGGCCGCATCCGGGTGCGGGCGGTGCTCAAAGAAAGCGCGCAGCCACAGCAGCGAGTGCGACAGGTAGGCGATGACCAGGTAGTGCGCGGGCGGCACCGCAAACCACCGCTCAGCGCTCATCACCACCGCCGTTGCCAGCGCGCAGTGAATCAGGAAGCGCGCGCTGCGGGCGTGGTCGCGTTCGCGGACGCCGCGCCCGATGTGGCGCAGCAGGTGCCAGACAGCGCGCGCCGGGTCCAGCGCCAGGCGCCCGGCCATGGTCATGTTGGCCCAGGCCAAGGCGCGCCCGAGGCGGCCTTTTTGGCGCCACGCCGCCGGGCGGATGAAGAAACTTTCCGGGTCGATGCCGGGCAGGGTCAGGCGCTCGTTGTGGTGGTGCATAAGGTGGTTTTCCTTGAACAGGAAATAAGGGGTCAGGAGCGCCACCGGCCACTGCGCGAGCAGGTCGTTGAACCAGGTCACGCGGGTCGGGTGACCGTGGACGATTTCGTGGCTCATCGAGCCGTGCCAGGTCAGCGCCACCACTAACAACGGCGCGGCCAGCACCGGCCCGAGGGTTTGATACGCGGCCAGCAGCGCAAGCCAGGCGGCGTGGACCAGGAAAATCACCAGCCAGGTCGGCCACTCGACGGAAGATCGGGGCGCGGGGCGCGCGGCGGCGGTGTCGCGCAAAATAACCGGTGGGGCAGGGGCGGGCGCTTGCAAGCCGGCCGACCTGCCGGTGCCTGCCGCCGGGTTGGATGGGTTGCCTGCCGGTATTTTGCTGTGCGACAAAATGAAGCGTGAGGCGCCTTGCGTCGATGAAAGTGTGCGGATAATAGTGAAAACGACACTTAAGTCAAGTGCCCGGTGAATTGGATTAACCGGTGCGACTCCCGCCGGTCAATCTCCGGGGCTGTGTATGACGGCGCCGACGCAGCCGTTGATTCCGGCCCCGGGTCAGTGCGCGTTTTCGCTGGGGAGTCGGGTATGGGGTTTGTGCCTGGTGTTGGATGCGCCGGCTGGCGCGCGAAACAATCGAACACGCCGCGGCCCCTGCCGGTTGTGATATAAGGTCACCATTTGACAGGATACCGCCATGCCAAAACGCACCGGCCGCGCCCGGCGGGGGCCGCGGGCTTCTCCGGCGCGGCGCCCGCCGGGCGGGGCGCTGAACCAATTGCCGGCGCGCCCGCTGCGCAACCCGTTCCCCCCGGTCGAGGTGTTGAGCGCCGAGGCGGTCGAGCGCATTCACGATGGGTCGATGCGCATTCTCGAGCAGATCGGGCTGCAGATCGTCAACGACCGGGCCCGCGCATTGATGGTCGAGCACGGCGCCACCGTGGACCCGGACACCGGCTATGTGCGCATCGACCGGGAGATGCTGATGGAGAAGATCGCCACGGTGCCGCCCGAGTTCACCCTGCATGCCCGCAACCCGGCCCGCCACTCAACCTTGGGCGGCGACCGCATCCACTTTACATTAGTCGCCAGCGCGCCCAATTCATCCGATTTGGAGGGCGGCCGGCGGGCCGGCAGCTTCGCCGACTATTGCCGCTTTCTGAAACTGGGGCAGACCTTCAATGCGGTCAGTCTGCTGGCCGGCTACCCGGTGGAGCCGACCGATTTGCCGGTGCATACCCGCCACCTGGACGCTTATTTGGCCTTCATCACCCTGACCGACAAGCCCTGGCAGGTATACAGTCTGGGCAACGGCCGGGTCGAGGACGGCCTGGAGATGATCCGCATCGCCCGCGGCATCGACCAGGCGCAGTTGCTGCGCGAGCCGAGCATCCTGACCGTGGTCAACACCAACTCGCCGCTCAAGGTGGACGGGCCGATGTTGGACGGGGCGATGCTGATGGCGCGCCACGGCCAGGCGGTGGTGGTCACCCCGTTTACCCTGGCCGGGGCGATGAGCCCGGTGACCCTGGCCGGCGCGCTGGCCCAGCAAAACGCCGAAGCGCTCGGCGTCATCGCCATCACCCAGATGGTCAACCCCGGCGCGCCGGTGATGTATGGCGGCTTCACCTCCAACGTCGATATGAAATCCGGCTCGCCCGCTTTCGGCACCCCGGAATACGCCAAGGCGGTGCTGGCCGGCGGGCAACTGGCGCGGCGCTACCGCATCCCCTACCGCACCTCCAATGTCAACGCCTCCAATTGCGTGGATGCGCAGGCGGCCTGGGAATCCGGGATGTCGCTGTGGAGCGCGGTGTTGGCGCACGGCAACTTAATCATGCACAGCGGCGGCTGGCTGGAGGGCGGCCTGTGCGCGTCGTTTGAGAAACTCATCATCGACATGGAAATGGCGCAGATGATGGCCGAGACGCTGCAG